>CBFICN010000197.1:0-7333 GCA_965661045.1 uncultured Myxococcota bacterium | reverse complement strand
TAAAATTAAATTTATCCATGTATAAGTTAACGAATCAAGGACAATGATTTTACAAAAGACAACCAGTATAGGAAGTATATTACCAATACTTATTTTACATACCGTCGTTCTTGAAAAGTATAATACTCTACACTCAAGGGGACAGTTTGATTCTGTAAAGCCTTGTATATCGTGTCGGACGCAATACAAAAATACTTCTACCTGTGGTCGACCGAACATTCTACTTTACGCAGCACCGTTCAACATGCTCTACGAAATACCAAGCCCTCCAGTAACTGCATGATGGCTCAAATTTGGATTGTTCTGGAAGTATGAATCACCATCTTTTCGACATCTAGGATGTCTATGTTTACCATTTACGTCATTTCACGAGTCCTGTATTGGTTTCCTATAATTGATGAGTCCCCACTAGGACGTAATATCAACGATTAGATAGGCTTACTCTTCATAAAACAAAGTCACTCGAGAGCACGCACTGTACACCAATCATAGATGCCCTAAACAACACCCAAGTGAATCACCAAAAAACTGCTAAATCGACCCAACTACCGATATACTAACAAGCATCCAAGTCACCAACAGTCTCCCAAACCCCCGCAAAAACAAACCAGTACATTTTCAAGGATGAGAGTGGATCTTGAATTTCAAGAATCTCCGTAGAATAAAAAAGTTCGGTATACTCGCGTATCCGAACTTTTTTATACAAGGAAAGTCTTGAAATCCAAGACCGCAAATCATCCTTTAGATTCGGCGCGTCGCTTGAACGCCTCCAACGTCGCCGGCAGAGATTTTTCAGCCAAAGCCGTTGAAATCTGCTTTTTCATAAAAGAAAGAGTGCGAGGTACTTTGGGTACAATTTCGACAGCGTACAGCGCTTTGGTTCGACCATCACCCAAGTCGGTCAACGTCCAAGAACCATTGTTGACTTCCATAAAGTCACCTCGAATCAAGGTCCAAGACAATTTCGTGTTGGCCTGTTCGGTCAATCGAATGGTGTAGCCAATTTCTTTGACCTTAATATCCACTTTAAATGTGCTGACGACAGTGTTTCCCTGTCGTGAATCGACCACACACGAAGACACCTCTTTGAGAAAGGTCGGGTAATTGGCATAGTCGGTAATGACAGAAAAAACGGTGTCAGGAGAAGCGTTGATGATGATTTCTTTTTGAGCGCCTGGCATGAGTACTCCGCAGATAGAAGATAAAAAAACTTGAAACGATGGCGTATTGTGTAACACCCTGTATCGTAGTCCGTATTCAATCAATTGTCGACTGAATAGCCCCACATCGCCATTAAATCTGCGGTGTGCAAGTCCTGTTGATGAAGCAGTGTCTGCAAATCTCGCACGTGCCCAAGTGCCTCAGTCCGCAATTCATTTTTCAGTTGCGCATCTAGGGGAGAACGAGGAGAGTGATCAGTATTGATCTTTTTAAGTACCTTCTTCCCGCGCTTCCAAATGAATTTAGGCAACACCTTTTTGGACAGTGCCGTCACTGGATGAGAAGGGTCTTGAATAATGCGGGCAAGTCTTTTTGACCGCATGGCTGTATTGGCATTGTGGTTCACTAGATTGGGCATGTGTTGAGTATCCAAATCCAAAAAGGCCATCACATCTCGAACCACAGTTTCAGTGTTGGACTTAAACTCATCAAAAATGAGGACTTTAATCTGAGACGTAGGGAACACATCCACAAAGCGTTGCACCTGCTCTGCCAATTTCCAATGTTCTCGATAGTACAGCCTTGAAGGAAAATGTACTGTGGGGGGAAGAGAGCGACCTTCTCGCCGTTCGGACTCTAGGGAGAGCGCTGTGGCGAAATCCCCTTCCGTTTCATTCCCAGAATATAGACCTTGGGAGTGAAGGGAGTACAGAAAAGCCACGGGTTCTCGTAGGGAAATGATGATCTTGGCGTCGGGATTGTAATTGTAGATCTCTTGGGCTGCCCGCTTTGAAAACAAATAGAAGACGGAAGACTCACCAATCACCTTAACGGAACCTGCGTGGGAGAACTGTGAGTGGTAGGCTTCCGAAGTTGGATAACGGGTATATTTTGGAAACCCGTGCAAGGCTTCCCCTTCAGCCAGTAAATCTACTGAAAAATAGTGTGGCTCTTTGTCGGCAGCCATGTGGGTATCTGGATGCTCCGATAGATACCGATGCAAAGACGTGGTTCCTGCTTTTGGCATACCAACGATGAATGTGTTCACGAGGCGCATAAAAACTCCTTTTCAAGGCTTTATTCTTCTGGAGCGGTCTCCACACTGGGAGCGGTGGCGTGTAGATTGAGAAAGCGACGAGTTTGTCGATAGAAATGTCTGGCGTGACCCACCTGTGGAACGTGATCCGCAAAAGGAATGACAACCACATCCCCTTGTAGCGCATCGGCCAAAACCTTCACATCTTCAACAGAAAAAATAGGGTCCTGACGGCCAACGATCAGCAAAGACGGGGGTGGCTCTTGCCATACACTGTCCCACTGAGCCATGTTGGTAGATTCTCTCTGTAAATCTTGGATCAACAGTCGCTGCTCAACTGGGTATTTTCCAAAAACGGTACCGTACAACTGTTCGTCAAAATCGTTCGGCATCAACCACGTGGGCGCATGGAAACAGACGTCTACCAAAGTGCTCACATCTTCAGAACTAGAGGGAACAAACAAAGCCTCAAGACTGTCCACATCAAATCGACGTTCCAAATCCGCAATATCGCTGTGCTGCCACCCCAAACCACCGACCCCGATCAACGTCAACGAATCGACAACATCAAAGGCAACCAGTTTCAAAGCCACAAAACCACCATAGGACAGTCCAACAACGTGTGCATTTTCAACACCCTCTCTGTCCAACACGGCCATGATGGCCTTGGCTTGTTCGTCCAATGTGGTTCCACCTTGACTGTCCCCAAACCAAAGTAAGTCCGGCGCAATGATTCGATGTGTGGAAGAAAACTTCTCTAGGTTTCTCGCCCATGCCCACAAAGCATCTCCACCAAACCCATGCAGCCACAGCAACGGCTCCCCATTTGGATCACCGCCTTCCCAATAGTACATACTGCCACCGTCAACCAACACAGACCGTCTGGTTAAGCCTGCCACTTCGGCTTGATGAGACACAAAGTTCTCCACCTTGGGAAAGAGTGTGCAGCCTAGGAAGCCGAGGACAAGAAACATGAACGCTCCAGTTGTTCAGAACACAAGTGTAATCCATTGGGTGAATATTTCCAAGTTTCCGTGAATCAGATAGGGGTTGTCACTGTTTATCCAATTTCTACTGTATTTCTGCATCAATTTGGCCACCGCCAATCCGAACTGTTCTCCCGTTGATGACGATGAAGATCTTGACATATACGTGCTGACCAGCGGTCCAGGAAATGGCGTGTATACAAAAGTCGGTCACAGTGCTCTGTGGGTGAGCGGTGGAGGCAAACGCGAAACGGTGTTTAACTGGGGCGCCTACGACTCGTCGCAAGACAATTTTTTGTGGCACTTCTTTATGGGGGACGCAGAATACAAACTCGCAATGATGAGTCGCCCATACAACCTCAAACGGGTCAAAGAAAACGAACAGCGATTGGTTGCTCAACATCTCGATCTCAGTCCAAATATGAAGCTCGCTCTGGCAGCGGAACTGGCTCGTCTGGCTCGGCCAGAGAACCATGTGTATACATACCACTGGGAAACCCAAAACTGCTCGACATTGATTCGAGATCTCATCGATGAAGCAACGAATGGCTCATTACAGGCCCTGCCCGATTTGCCCAGTTCCCCCACTCGACGGTTTGAGGTACTCAGACACCTTGGGTCCTTGAAGTGGGCTTGGTTTGGATGGCATTACATGGGATCAGACTATGCGGACAAACCATACAATCGGTGGGACTGGATGCACATCCCTTATGCGCTCCACAATGGATTAGAAAAAGCCACAGTTCAATGGGAAGGAAATCAAGCCCCCCGGCAGTTGGTCGATCGTACGTGCGTGTTGCATGAAGGCGAGTGGGCGCCCAGTATACCACCACAACGAGGATTGAGTTTCCTCGCCATTGGGCTGGTTGTTGGACTGTGGACCCTCCTCACTTACAAACGTCCTTGGTATTGGAGCATTCCCAATGCTCTATTCTTTATGGCGTCTGGTCTACTGAGTCTGTTTTTCATAGGATGCTGGTTAGTCAGTACGTTGGAAGGATATGGATTCAACGAAAATTGGTTCCTGTCAAACCCGTTGCATTGTGTGATTGGGTGGATGCTGCTTCGCAAAGAAACTTGGACATGGGTGTACCAAAGTACCTCCATACTTCTATTGTTTGGGCTTTTCTGGAAACTATTCGACCCCACACCGCAAAGCAACGGGGAATTCATTGGATTGTTCGGTATACCAACCATCTGTTTGCTATTGGTGGTCTTCAACAATCAAATGCGCCAACGTGATTCCGATGAATAATTGAACGATCGCTACAAAACCATTAAAAATACTTCAAAGAATCGACTGTGCACGAAGCATAGATACTTATAAATTCTAAAATCAGTGACTTTTTGATCGAATTTTGTATAGTTATGACATCACCACAAGATCGTAGCACTCGAAAGTGTAGACGCGTCAACACCTAAAGTCTATGATTCAGAAAACGCCGGAGAAGTCCATGCACAAAATTAAAAATATTGTATATCAATCTCTAAAATTTGGTTTTATTGAAGAGTCTGAAAGCATTTTGAGTGATTTGGTCGATGCACAGTGTCAAGAAATGGGTCTATTGCACGATGAAACACTGGATACGATTCAATTGTGGGCACACACACTGGCATTGCTCGGTCGATGGGACAATTTGGAAGAAGTCTTGGAGTTGCTTGAGTCCGCTCAGCGCTCTGTCAAAAATCCAAATTTGGCTGGTACCATCAGCACAATCGCTCGCTTGTCAGCCTCTGCAGATGCCACAGCGAAAATCGCCACAGTATAAAAGTTTACTTATAATTATTAAACCCACCAATTACACCACCGTCAGTACGACGAATGGCCACCACAGAAGGTCGCGCGGGAATCAACGGGTCAAAGTCTGGCCAGCAATTGGTCCAACCTGATGCTGGACGTCCCGGATGCTGAACCGATAAAAAGAGCGTCTTTCCATCTGGAGCAAAGCAAGGCCCAGTAATCTCGGCACCCTTCGGTCCAGAAAACAGTCGACACGGTTGCCCCCTCAAGGGCCCTTCTGTCTCTATGGCATAAATGCTGTCAGCAGTGCCCAATACTTGTTGTGCACCATCGGTTGTAATCCACAGTCGCCCCTGTGGGTCAATGGCCGCGTTGTCTGGACAAGCAAAGGCGGCATCGTGCTCAAACGCAGCCCCATATGACGCATTGTGATGCTCGTCACCTGCCAACAGTAGCATGCTCCACTCCATCACGTCCGCAGTATGATCTCCATTGGGTGGTGTCAATTCAATTGTGTGTCCAGCAACGTTTTCCGTTCGTGGATTTACAGGATTGGCCCCCTCAAATTCTTTGGTGCCGCGCTTTGGATTGAGTGTACAGTTGATATACACTTTGTTTGTTTTGGGGTTGGGCTCCACATCTTCACAGCGGTCCATTTTGGTAGCCCCGATGATATCCCCCGCTCTCCGTGCCTCGATCAGGACATCCTCTTGAGACTGAAAACCATTGTCAGGCGTCAGCCCAAACAAACCAAAGGTCAGGGGGATCCATTCCAGCGTCCCATCGGCATGAAACTGCGCAACGGACAACGTTCCTTCATCCAATACGTCACCATACTCCAAACGACTTCGTACTTGATGTGGCGTAAATGGTTGACTTGACACGAAGCGGTACAGATATTCGAAATATCCATCGTCACCCATGTAAATCACAATGCGCCCATCTGAGTTTTGAATTGGATTTGCTGACTCGTGATAAAAGCGCCCCAAGGCAGTTCGTTTGACAGGCTTAGAGGTCGGATCTGTGGGATCAACCTCTACGACCCAACCAAATCGATTCGGCTGTTTGGGTGCGTGGGCAGTGTCAAATCGTGACTGGGTCTGGTGCCAAATATAGGCCTTTGAATAGCCAATGTTGTAGCGTTTGTAAGCCGCAATCTCTGATTCGTCGATCTGTTCTCCACCAAAGTAATAGAGTATGTTCTCTTCGCAGGTCAAAATCGTTCCCCACGGTGTAACCCCGCCCGAACAATTGTGTACCGTTCCTCGAACCAGTCTACCAGTCGGGTCTTCTGGTGTTTGCAAACGAGAATGTCCTGCACAAGGTCCAGATATCTTCATTTCGGTGTCCAATGTAATTCGTCGATTGAACGGCGAATCGAGTACAACAGACCACTGCCCACCATCATCTTGACGCAACTCTAGCACCGACAAACCGTGCGCTTGCTGTTCAATCTGGGTATGGGCTGGATTCGTAGACGTATATCGATCTTCACCTTCAAACATTAGTTGGGCGGATGTCGACTCGTGGTTGACCGTCAACAGCCAATGCCCTTCATATTCAATCAATCCGAGAAAATCATTGTTGTACCCAAAACGTTTCGCTTGTTCTTCTCCCGACAGAGATGACCAATCAAAGTCCTTATCTCCTTCGAATAGGGGATCTCCCCAACGAATCAATACGGACATTTCATAGCCATTGGACAGATGATGATTTCCATCCAAGATTGGAGGCAGATTCTCAAAATCAAAGGACGCAGTACTGCTCTTCGCCGCAACAGACTCCGTATGTTTTCGACACCCACTTCCACTTGCAGCCAGCCCCAGAACCCCGACTGCGCCTTTGGCAAATGCTCTGCGACTGAGTAAGATTGAACCAAAAGTTTTTCCTGACATGCAACACCTCCACACTTACTCATAACGGCTTATGCAGAAAAAATGACAAAAGGGAGAACAGACTCTCCCTTTCAACCTGTACAAATTCAGTTTCGAGCATTCACTTCATTGCTTGAAACTCATCATACGCATGGTTTCTTGCAACATAGTCTGTTGAGCCTCCAAGATTGTTTTTGACAGCTCCACACCCTGTTGAATATTGCCCTGCATCTGTTGCACCATTTGTGCTCCACCTTCCCGCATCAACCTCTGTGTCGTTTGATGTGCCTCACCCTGCAACGCCATCCAATCCTTTGCGGATTGCTGCATTTGCTTATTGAGTTCAACGGTCTGTGCGTTGAGTTCCGTCATCGCTTCAAAGACAGGGGAAAAGATACCATTCATGCTGGATTCTGTTTGCTGTTTTTTTGACATTGTATCTCCTAAGTAGTCACTGTGAAAAGAAAATTGTGCACTGCACAATTTCTATATAGTTACCGTGCTTGTGGAGTCAACACTATTAAGATAGTTTTTT
>CBFICN010000196.1:0-7344 GCA_965661045.1 uncultured Myxococcota bacterium | reverse complement strand
AGTTTCAATGGTTCATTTCAGGCGCCGTCATTTTGGGACCAGGAGAAACAATTGTTCAGCAAGAATTTTTGGGGTCTAAGATAGATATCTTAGAAGCTCAAGAAACCTGGCACGGAAGAACCTTGACCTGCGTGGTTGTTGACCTTTCAGGTGACACAGCCAGCATCTCTTGGCCGATTGAAATCCTCGAGGAGAACTGACATGGCGATCTTCACCAAGAAACCAACGCTGCCCTCAGTGTTCACAACTGCGTTGTTGTGCATCAGTCTGTTTGGATGCGCCGACTATGGACTCGAAGAGAGTGCTGATTACAGTGGCAATACAAACATGGCTCCCTCTGATTATCGGTTGTTGCGGGTGGACATCACTCCTTCCAATGCGCTCGAGGGGGTACAGCCCCAATCATTTTGGATTGACGAAGAGTCTGACTGGCAAAATCTAGACCTGACTTTACAACCCAACACGCTCATCCAAGGAAACATTACCGGCTACACCATCTATCCATACATTGATGTCGCCATTCCAGGTGAACAGGTTCCCGTAGAAGGGCAAGTCCACATTCAAATTCCAGGCACCCTCAACGGCACGGTCGTCAACTCAGAAGTCGACGGTAGTTTTGAAGTCTCCATCCCACGTGGCTCCAATTACCAGTTTAGCATCACACCACTGTCACCACAAAACGTTCCCTATTTGGTGTTGGAGGATATGCGCTTTGAATCTGAACCGGCACCGATGAACATTGATCTTGGAGAAGGACTTCCCATTTATGGTAGAATCTTAAACTACGGAGAATACGGTGAGTCGATCGTGGCAACTGCACAACTCATCGATACCCACACCGGTATAAAAGGGCCACAAGTAGAACTGGCCGACAACGGCTACTTTCAGTTGCGCGCCCCACACATGCGCTCTGATTTGACCGTTCGCGTCCAAGGTCGAAATGAAACCGTATTTCCCACCGTTGACATCCCAATTCGCTTGGAAGAAAGTGACGACGGATTCAGGCTGGATATAGAACTTGGCGATTTGGAAGTCGCCACAGTATTTGGGCGAATTGTGAACTTGGAGCAAATTGCCTATGCAGATCGAAGTACGATTCGCTTTGAGTCCATTGAATTGGGTGAGACAACTGGAAGCATCAAAGTAGAAACAAACAATGACCTCAATGGAAACTTTACGGTACACCTTTTGGAAGGCACCTATCGAATGACGGTGATCCCTCCCTACTCTGAAAACATGACTGTTTCTCCAACATCTATGGACGTGATCATCGACAGTGATCACCAAGGGCTTGGCGATATTGTCTTGCCAGAGCAAATCACCGTTACCGGTCAAGTCAACGATCAAGAAGGCTTGCCCAGCCCAGACACGACGATTCAATTCAAAGATGTCAATTATGCAAATACAGTACACAGCACCCAAACAGATGAGACTGGTCGCTTCAGCATCAAAGTTCCCCCCGTATTGATGAACACTTCAATTCTTCCAAAGTCTCCCAGTTCAGCAATCCAAAATTTCACCACAGATTTAAGAGGTGACATTGAGCCTCTCGAGTGGTCCTTGAAGTCAGGTCAACCAATTTCCGGTGTGGCCAGTTATGAAGGCTTTGCGGTGCCCTTTGCGCTGATTGAGATTTTTCAGGGAGATCAAAAATTGGCGACGGGCTTAACCGGAGAAAATGGAGAATTTGATTTCCAGATTCAAGTGGAAGAGTAAACAACACGATACAAACACCAAAACAACAGCGATCAACGTTGAAGATTGCACGTAAAAAGATACATTGAACCCATGGTGTTTTCCCTGTCCATATTGATCCGACAAAGACTGACTCAGGCCATTTTGCTGCTCATATTGAGTGTCCCATCAACCGTTGACGCATCGCCTTTGACAATGCAAGAGTCTCTTGTCGATCTCAATGAAGCCGTACAGCAATACCAAATGGGAGACCGTCCTTCAGCACTGCAACTCCTGTTGGCCATCACGGAAGATCCAGACTATCCCCAGAGCATTCAGCAAGAGTCTAGAGTCTACATTGCCGAAATATTGCTCATGGAAGGCAATACCCAAGATGCACAACGATACTTCCAAGAAGTGCTCACCATCAATCCCAATTACAGCATTGACCGATTTCGACACCCTCCAGAGGTCTGCACCGAATTTGATTTTGTCTTGGCACAGTGGCGCCAACAACAAAGCATGTCAATACCACAACCCAGCAGTCGAAATGGCAACTGGAAGCGTTTCGCTCCTTTTGGTCTATACCAACTCCAACAGGGAACGTTGCTCAAAGGCGCCCTATTTTCCACCCTTCAAATTGGCACTGCCGTCACCAGTGTGGCCTTGTTCAATCACCTTGTACAAAACCCTGGGTACAACCAAAATGACTTGGATGAGAAGGCCAGATTGGAGACAATCTTGACAGTACAACGAGCAAGCGCCGTTGGATTTTACAGTCTGTGGGTCATGGCAAGTTTGGATGCCCAACGCAGTTGGCAACTGGAAAACAGTCCCTAAATGAGTCGTTTACAGACGACAGTCGAAGATAGATCACTCAAAAATAGGTTGTCTTCGAGTAAGCGATCCCACTACATACAGACATCATTATTGAAAGAACTGCATCCAGAGCACTGCTGAGTCATTGGCAATTTCATCCGATCCAGTTTCCATTCGCTTTTGATAGCCCCCACCAACGCGAACTGAATCTGTTGGACTGTGCCAAGTAACACCAGCACGAATAGCGCCAGCATCTCCTGCATTGTCAAGGGCAGTATTGTCATCAAAGGTTGAGTATCGCGCGGCCAGTTCGAATGCACTCACGGTGTACCCAAGTTGCGCAAAGTATCCAAACTGCTCTGTCTCTGTCAGAACCGATGGCACATCCAGAGTGGTATCTGTTGGGGTGAGAGAACCAGAACGCACCTCCGCAAGCAGTGCCAAGCCCTGAGCGCGCACGATCAAGTCGCCCCCCAATATCAACTCATCCGTTGCAATCCCCTGATCATACACCACGTCTCCACCTACACCGACAGTAATTCCGTCGACAACGCCATAGGTTTTGAGTGTCGGCGCACTTCCAACCGTAAAGTCAACACGCCCAACAAACATTTTTCCGGCATTGTCATCCCCTGCAAGAGATTGATTCCCATTGAACACACCGGCATAAATCAACGCTTTTCCGTTATTTTGATCGACCTTGTATCGTGCAACCACCCCCGTATCTCGATTGGGGACCATCCAATTGGAAGAAATGGCGCGCGTAGCCAAGGGCAAGTCGGTTGAGGACATAATTTGTTCACGCGATACCGGCATCTTTTGGACACCTGCCGTGACCCAAAGGGGCACTCCCAGTAAAGGGCGCAGTCCAACGTTGGCATCGACCACTTGAATCGATTGATCCGGATGAGAAATCAGTCCGTCATAGGGCGTCGACATCCCCAAAATAATAGAATACTTCACCATGTCTGATTGACCGGTAAACCCAGCACGAGCACGACGAATTTTGAAACCGACGTCGTCTTCTGGATCACCATATCCTGAAGGGTCTGCCAGAGCACTCTCATCTTGATCGAATACAGTTGCCCAACTCTGTACCAATAAATAAGGGGTCGGCTGTGGTGCAAAGTCCTCAGCGTGGGCAAAGTTGGAGGCGAGAAGGGAAAGAATCATTGGCGTCATCGTACGACCTCAGCAGAATGGGTTACACTGATTTTAGTTCAGTCTATGACCTTACTATATTGAGAGTATCAAATGCTTGTCCAATTAATTTTGTCTTCTGCCTTTATGGCCTGTCAAAATCAACCCTTAACACCAGCGGCCTACACCATTGAAGATTTGTCACAAACCATCGGTGGTCCCAAGGCATTGGCGCAACCTGGTGACATTATGCTGGAAAACGAATACCTGCGTGCAGCAATCATTGGTAAACGGCCATCGATGGGTCCTCACACAGATGGTGGTGGATTGATCGATGCGGACATTCAGCGTCGCTCTCCAGAATATGCCAATGGACATGGAAACGATCAGTTGGCCGAAATATTCGCCACTGTCAACATGAACGTTCCATACATCGACGCTGACAACGGATCCATTGAGATTTTATCAGACGGCAGTGATGGCACCGCTGTGGTTTGCGTAGTTGGAGATGCGAAACCATTCATCTCCTTGTTGGACGCACTGTGGAGTGTGTTGCAATGGAAACAAGGCAGCGAGATGCCATTTGACATTCGCACGGACTACATTTTGGAGTCTGGCTCTCCAGTGGTAAAACTTCGCACAACGGCTTTGTTTGGTGAAAATTCCGGCTGTCAAGAAGACGTATCTGGGGCAACTGTGATCACAGAAGCACCGGAACAAACAGAAGACAGTGACCCTTCTCTGATTCAAATTGCCTTGGATGCCGGGGTCGCGTTTGGAGACTTCTACCTTCAAGGTGGCTCTCTCAATGTGTTCACGCCCGGCATTGGGTTTGACGAAACCGGTCATGTGCATGAGCTGAATCTTGCGGAAGTCAACACCTTTACAGCCCCGATTTTGGCAAACTTCATCGCCGGAACTGGCAACAACATTAGTTATGGCATTTCCAACCCAGAGGGACAATTTTACATCCCCCTGTTCACATCATCGCAAACAGTCGGATTTGGAGCGGCGTTCAAAGCATTTGACAAACCATCAGCCGATGATCCAGATGCTGAACCCGTTCCAGAGGGCTATTCTTGTTACAACAAGCGTTGCTTTCCCAATCAGATTCAGTATGAACGGTGGTTTACCGTTGGAGAAGGCGACGTTGGTTCAGTTTTGGATCACTTCATTATGGAATCTGGAGAAGCCTATGGTTCCGTCAATGGCTTCGTGCGAGAGGAAGAGACAGGCATCGCGGTCACCAACGCCTCTGTTTTTGTCTTTGCCTGTGACGATGAGGGTACTTGTGCTGAAGCCCCCTATTCACAGTGGTTGACCGATGTTGGAGACGACCCAGTGGAAGATGGTTCTTTCGGTGGCATGCTTCCGGTTGGTAATTATGAACTGTTGGTGCACAAGAAGGGTCGACCCGATTCCGAGAGGTTGCCCCTGACCATCACCGAAGGCTCTGAAAACAGTTTTGTATTGGGTTCACCAATGCCGAGCACCCTGACCTTTCACATCTGGGATGATTTTGAACGCTCGTTACCTGGTAAGGTGTCTATTTTCTCGGTCGATGATGTCGACGTCATGAATGAAGACTTGGGAGACGGATACATTTCTGGAAATCCAGCTGCGGTTCTTTTTGCGCCGTATGGAGGTGGCTCAGTCACGCTACCCGAAGGAGAGTAC
Organism: uncultured Myxococcota bacterium; assembly: GCA_965661045.1. Taxonomy (GTDB): domain Bacteria; phylum Myxococcota_A; class UBA796; order UBA796; family UBA796; genus CAJWHX01. Next base: position 2,034 of record CBFICN010000196.1, on the reverse strand, counting down.
TACGCAGTAGCATCGAGGGGGCCGGAGTATGAACTCGACATTTCTGAGCCTTTCACCCTTTCCCCGAACTCTGCCGTAGACTTGGAATTCAACCTCTTTCGCTCTGTCGACACCTTTGGCTGGATGTCTGCCGACTTTCACGTCCACTCAAAACCGTCTCATGATTCTGGCGTCAGCTATGAACTTCGAGTCAGCACGATGGTTGCCGAAGGCGTAGAGTACTTTACTGGGACCGACCACGACTATATCAGTGATTTTGACCCCACGATTGAACGAATGGGATTGACAGAGTGGGTCAACTCCGCGCCTGGGCTGGAAACCACCACGATCGAAGTGGGTCACTATTTGGGGTTCCCCGTTCGGGTCGACAACCTCTCAGACTCGGGTGGAGCGATTGACTGGACCAACGCTCGCCCTCAAGAAATGATCAATGAAATGCGGGAATTGATTGGACCGACCGATGTTGAACCTGTTGTGTACATCGGGCACCCTCGAGACGGCATTTTGGGCTATTTCGACCAATTCAACTTAGACCCGTATGGGGACAACCAAGGTGGATACAATCTACTGACGTCCTTGAGTGGCAACTTGCTGGCCCAAGCGAATCCTACGTTGGAACAAACCAACTTTTCAACAGATGTTGATGCTTTGGAACTTCTCAATGGGAAACGCTTTGAGGTCATTCGCACTCCCACTCAACCTGAACTGACACAGTATGCGGACGAAGGTGTCCTCAGCAATTACAACATGAATTCTCGTACAATGGCGGAACAAGAAGCCATGCAAAACGGAGAATATTTGCTGGGGTATGGCCATGAAGGTCAAGTCGATGATTGGTTCACCCTTCTCAACCTCGGTTATCGGTTTACGGCACTTGGAAATTCAGACACCCACGGAACAACCAAAACAGAATCTGGATGCCCACGAAATTATGTTCGACTCAGTCAAGATGACCCAATGTTGGCCAGTGATGCGGCCATTGCCCAAGCCGTCAAAGAACACCGAATCGTCGCCAGTTATGGACCCTTTATCGAATTTTACGCCAACGGGAACCCAGATCAAGGTGTGGGTTCAGATGTGTCCATGGATGGCTCTGACATCACCTTTCACATTGAAGTCCAGAGTCCGACTTGGTTCAACGTAGACCGTGTTGAACTCTATGAAAATGGAACCCTCATTCGAGAGTTTGAGATTCCCGTTCCCAATGAGGGGGTTGTCAACTTTTCCGAAGACATCACCCTATCTCCAAGCAAAGACTCTTGGTACGTGGTCATCGCCAACGGAAATGACAACCTAGCCCCACTCTACACGGCTGTGGAGATTCCTCCGGTCCAACTGCAAGACGTGGTGTTGGAAGCCTTCTCGGATGTAGAACTCAGCTTTGACGTCTCTTCAATTTTGGACCCATTGACTCCGATTCCTAGAAGTTTCGACGTGATTCCCTTTGCGTTGACCAACCCCATTTGGGTGGACCAAAACAACGATGGAAATTTCATGGCGCCTGGATTGCCAGAGTGGTTGTCACGTCCCGTAGATCCCAACGCTGAATGATTCTAAGTTTTGACAAAACTGACAAGTGTAGACTGATATGAACAAAGAAAGCACAACCACGTTGCCCATTCGACAGCGTAGTGTCGTCGCGTTGGACTGTGAGACGACGGGACTGAAGCCAGAAAAAGGGCACAACATCATTGAAGTCGCAATGGTCAAACACAATCCAGACGGCAGTGTTGAAGAGTTTTCTACACTGATAAAGCCCATCAAGCGAATCAGCCCAAGCAACCAGGCCATTCATGGAATCTCTCCAGCGATGGTTCAAGATGCTCCCCCATTCGAAACTGTGTATTCACAAATCCAAGCGTTCATCAACGACTGCGTACTCATCGCCCACAACGCCAAATTTGATATGGCCTTTCTCCAAAGTGAAGCCAAACGCGTCGGCCTACCGCGATTCTCTACCAAAAACGTGATCGATTCACTGGCGCTATCGAGACGATTCTTTGGCTTTCCCAAAAACAACCTGTCGGTGATTGC
>CBFICN010000195.1:0-7361 GCA_965661045.1 uncultured Myxococcota bacterium | reverse complement strand
CAATTGGTGTGTCAACCGTTGAAGCAGGCGGTTGTTTCTGAACGTTGGACTTGTTTTGTAGCAGTGATTCCAAGCCACTTGCGACCATCCAACCCAGTAGGAAGCAGGCAAGTGCAATCCAGATGAGTGTATTCTTGGGGCGACTGTGTTCTCTCGGCACTTGTACCCTAGACTCTGTGAAGGCGATAAAATACCCACTGGCATTGTCGATGAATTTATTTTGACCTTCTTTTAGAAATTTTTTTGTCATCAACTCTACAGTCTCTTGTTTCAAAAAAAGCTGTAAACTGGCCGTGTCATGTTTTCCCAATATCCGATATGCGCCATCGGTACAAAGGAGTATTTTGTCATTGGGTTTGCATTGGAACGTGTAGTTGCTTGGTTCAATTGTCGGCAGTCCGATGTCCTGAATTGGATTGCCCTTGGCATCCACCTGATCCACTGTGATTTGTGTGATTTTCTGGTCTTGGTACAAGTAGAGACGGGTATCCCCTAAGTGTTGAACATCCACCTGTCCACCAGTATCGATCTCCAAAATCGTGACAACGGCTCCTGGTCGAGATGTGGTATCGACTTCTTCATAAACTTCATTCAACCATTCTTGTATGCTTGCGTGTGCCTGGTGAATCGCATCGGTCACATCTTTACAGTTTAACAGTTCGTTGCATAGGCGTTCTGCCACTTCGGCACCGTTTTCGACTCCGCCCATTCCGTCAACCACGACAAATCGATTCCGCCCGTCGACTACAACGTGCCCCACTCTGTCTTGCTGTTCTTCTCTAGCTCCGATTTCCCAGAACTCTTCAAATTCTATTGTTATTCTGTCCATAGGACTCTACGGTCTATTGTGAAAGTGACTCACTTCCACGGTTGGTTCTCAGGGTGTTTTCAGCCATTCCATTTTCATCGCGCCGCAAATAGATTTCTTCAAAGTCAACGCCAACGTGGACAATACACTCGTTATTTCCTTGGCTTAGATCTTTGTTGAGACGAATGTAAATGTCGAGTTTGTCTATTAAGGCATCGTGCACGAAGTTTATGTGTTCAACAATCATGTTTACAATATTTTCCAAGGCAGGTGCGTCCACCAAGTGACTGTGTAGAATGCGAATCAATCGTGGCGGCCGTTTGACGATTTCACCGCGGTCGTCGTAGGTTGTTTTATTGTGTTTGCTGTAGTGATCTTTAAACGCTTCGAAAATTGCGACGTGATAATGGTTGTACACGTCGATATCGGGTCTGGGTAGCTGTTTTGTACTTGTTGAACCCGTGATGAACTCCATGATGGAGTCGATCATTCTTTGTATACCAGACACCTGTTGAAGTCCCACTTCTTCTGTTGGGTTGATTTCTGGAATCTTCAACAAAAAATGAAGCAATTCGGCCTCACTATAGGTATAGTCGTAACCATTGTATTTGATTTGATGACTTCCCATCATGACTCCTGTTTTACTAAGTTTGGTCTTCTGTTTCTCGTACGATCTGAATGAAAAATTCCTGATCAGAATATTTGTCTGGTCCAAAAACGATGATGCTGTCGCCAAGTTCATACCAATAGCTTCTGTGTGGATACCTCAGTGGTTCAATTCTCTTTCCATCGGCTTTCCGAAGGATTTGCATGAGTTCTCCTTGACGTCCCGCTTGGCAAATCCAGCGACTGTCATCCAGTCGAATCAAAGAGAACGCATGACGACTGATCGATTCAATTGAGGTTTTCATTTTTGGGTTCCGGTGGTAACGTTTTTCGACTTTTGGACTGCACAGTTGGATTTCAGCATCGTTTCCTGGAGCATAACGACCAACGACAAATTCATTGACCAAAGGTAGTTGCAACTGTTCTAGTAGGTTGTTTGGGTCTTCTGGATCATCGACAAAGATTTGTATTTGACATTTGCTTTTGAATATACTTTGCTCTACAACAATTTGCTCTGTCTCATAAGGCTCTATGATCTCAAGAGTGCAACTCAATGTCGCTTGTGAAAAACGTTGCGTCACCTGATCATTGTTGATGTTGCCCAACAGTGATTCAGTTAATCGGTTGTTCAAGGCGTTTTCAAATTGGGTCCTGTATTGATTGTCTTCGTGGATTTGTACTCTAATGGTATAATAGGCAAACGCCCCCTCAGTGTTCTCTGCCAATAGAGCCCGCCCAATCTTTTCGAATAGATTGTCTCTTGTGATTTTCATTCTTCCCCTAGGATATGGTGCCAATACGATTTTTTAGGCAAAGTTCAGTCGATGTTTCCAGAATTACATTTTAAATAGACATATTCATAACTAAAATTGATACGGTTTGAAAATAGATTTTCGGACAGATTGTGCATTCTTTCTCTCTATCCACTGTGTTTCAACAAACACCCAGGACTGAAGGTTCTGCTTTGACGACTGTATGTTTGTCACAGTAGATTTCTAAGAATGGTACAAAGGGTGTCTAAGGGTGGTGGAGGGGCAGGTGGCGATGAAAAATTGGTGGTTCCGTCTGATGGCTGTATGTTTGGGTCTACTATTGGGTACTGTTGTGGCGGAGATGAACTTTCGCCATTGGTTGTTTTCGGATGCCTCTGTTGGCAGTATTCAGCGCTCCCCGCATTTTTATGCGGATTATAGGACCGATGACCTCTATTGGAAACTTTATAGACGATGGGGTCCTCAAAATACGCACTTCACACTGCATTCGAAACTTGGTTGGGTTGGCAACTTCAATCCAAACACTTTTCGCCATTACGAAGAGTTTCACATACGCAAACGGCAGACAGTATTGATGTTTGGAGATTCCTTTGTTTCCTGTGAAGGTGAGGTGATTTGTTTTGAAGAATTGCTGGATCAATCTACGAATATGACTGACGAGTATGGGATTTTGAACTATGGGGTGGGTGGTTATGGGATCGATCAGATATTTCTGTTGATGAAAGAGGTTTTGCCTCTGTATCCAGACGCCATCGTTGTGATTGGCATCATGACCATGGACATTGATCGAGCTCATCTGTCAGTCCGAGAAGCCCCCAAGCCAAGATTTGTCGAAAGGGATGGCGCTTTCTTTGTTGATCAACCAGAAGAGAAGGGGGATTTAGAGGTCCCATCATTGCTCTACCGTCGACTGTTGTACTCTTCGGTAGTTCCACAAGACGTTCGTGCAGTGCTTCAAAATGCAGAGCGGGTACAAACTGAAAAGTCTGAGCGAACTCGGTGGATCATCAAGGAATTGGGAACTGTATTGTCGTCCCATCGTTCTTGCGTCGTTTTGTTCGATCCATTTCAGAACAAAGAGCCATCGAACGGGTGGAGAATGCGTGTACTCGAGGAGACCTTTACAGAATGGGGTCCAAATCGAACCGTTCGCACCTCTCTCTTGTTGAAAGAACACAGTTTTGATGCACTGATCCAACGCAATGGTCACCCAACAACCCTGTACAATCAGCAAGTGCTTTCCAATATTGTGCAGTGCATCGAAGGGTAATATACCCTTTACACAACTTGGAGGACTGATGAACGTGCATTCTGTGTGTCGAAAACAATGGCTCTTAGCGTCTAATGTCGCATATTTAAACCACGGCTCCTTTGGTGCCACCCCGAAAGCCGTGTTGAATGAACAGCAGCGTATCCAATTTGAAATGGAGCGTGAACCGGTTCAGTTTATGTTGAGAACAGTTCCAGACATGATGTGGAAGTCACAAATGGCCTTGGCAAAATTTACGAACTCTCAACCCGAAGATATCGTTCTTATGGAGAACGCGACAACAGCGGTCAACACTGTTTTTTCCAACATAGACTTTCAACCTGGCGATGAGATTATTTTTGTGAATCAGGTGTATGGTGCCTGTCGAAAAACAGCCGAACTGTATGCAAAGCGTACAGGGGCAACTTGTCGAGAAGTGGTTTTGCCAACCTGTGTGACCGATGCCCAGAAAATTGCTGACCTGTTGATTGAGGCTTGGACGCCCCGTGTTCGATTGCTGTTGATTGATCACATTTGTTCTCCGACCGGGTGGGTGTTGCCAATCGAATCTGTGGTGTCATTTTTTGAGGGAAAGGGGACTTCGGTGTTGGTTGATGGCGCGCATGCCTTGGGTCAATTGCCCCTCGATTTGGATGCTCTGGGATCGTCGTATTATGTGGCCAACGCCCACAAATGGTTGTGTACCCCAAAGGGCAGTGCGATGCTTCATGTGCGCAGAGATCGACAACATGGGTTTACACCACTGGTGTTGAGCCACTGGGTTGATTGGAGCAACACAACACAAGATAGAAGATACTCTCCGTTCCAAATGGCCTTTGCGTGGACAGGCACACGCGATGTGTCTGCCAGCCTCACCATTCCTTTTGCACTGAACTGGATGGACAATCTACATCCAGAGGGATGGTCGGGTCTGATGAAAGAGAATACCCATCGCAGTCGGATGTGGAGAAAGAGATTGTCTGACGAGTTTGCTCAACCGTTGCTCTGTCCCGATTCCATGGTGGGACATATGGGCTGTCTGTTGTTGCCAGAGTCCATTGTGGTGTCAAAGGATGTCGATGTGCCGATTGGACAACGACTGTCTCCGTTGTGGGACGTGTTGTATTCTGAATACGGGATTGAAGTGGTCGTGTTTCCAGTAGAACATCGACATTGTCTTCGCTTTTCGATTCAACGATATGTGGCGGATGCAGATATGACTCGACTCTTAGACGCACTTAAAGAGTTGTCTTAAGAATATTTAGAATGTCTCGTTTTGGGTTCTGTACCCATTGGTGTGCCTTTCAATGAGCAATAGTCAACTGTTTATCGCCAATTTCATTGGATGTCAGCGGTTAGAGAATACGGTTTGTACAGTCTATGTTACAGTATTCAAGATGCCATTCTTGGAGATGTACGATGCTGTCCTTTTTGTTGATGACCTTGTTTGCTTGCGAAGAACCCGAAAAAGAAGTGACTTATCCAGACATCGAGTTCTACGACTTTGAGGCTGCCGAGCCTTGGTTTCAAGCGACTGGATTGACCTATGCGGAAGGAACAACCGTGGTGACTGCCTTTGAAGAGGTCGATCAATACTTTGGTTCTGAGGATTTACGGACAGTTCAAGCAGAAGTCGACTTTCCAGAGTCCGGTGACTGGGCGCAGATTGGCATGTACTTTCGTTTGGACTGTCCAGAAAACGGGTTGTGTGATCACTGGGACCGCACTGGTTCGATTCAACTCGTTCAGAATGCGGGAACCGATGAATCTGTGACCACCGAGATTTTGAGACACATCACACCCTATCGCATCGCCATGTCGAATTATGTGGATGTGACGGAACTGGCGCCCTTACTCAAAGGTCGACAAACCATCAATTCGTTTATTGACACTTGGGTTGGACCGGGTCATGCACAAGGGGAAGGGTGGCGTGTAACAGTCCGCTTTGTCTTTTACCCTGGTCCACCAGCAGGCCCTTCAGAAGTCATCAACATTTGGGGTAAGCGCAGCATTACCGTCGGACAAACTGGAGAGGGGGAAACGGTACAAGACCAAGTGGATCCTGTGACCTTTACCGTACCAGATTCCGCTACAAGGGTGATTGCGCACCTTACCACCACCGGACACTCATTCAACAACACCTACAATTGCGCTGAGTTTTGTGAGATGAGACACGACTTAGACATCAACGGGGGTGTTTTTTCGACCAATCCGTGGCGCGATGATTGCGATGTCAATCCAGTGAGCCCGCAGTTTGGGACTTGGGAATATGGACGCAACGGATGGTGTCCTGGGGCGGTTGCAGTTGGAAACAAGATAGACATCACCGACTCAATTGAGTTTGGGGCGGAGAATACCTTGGACTTTGATATTTTGTTGGCCAATGGATCGGTGTACAACAATGTGTCGCCCAATGAATTGCTTCCTACAACAGCGACGAGTTTAAAACTCTATGTCTATGAATGAAATGAAGGCCGAATAAAAAATGTCTCTGTGGTGAATAGAATCACCCTTTGATGCGTTGAAAGACTAGAACACGGAGGAAATATGATGTTTGCATTGCTGATTGCTCAACAAGCCATTGCTGGAGTGGGACCATTTGAGTCAGCTCAAATGGATGGAACCGCCCATGCACCCCGTCAAGGAGACATTTTCTTGAAACCAGTAGGAGATTCGTCGTTTGGCTTGACAGATCGTTTGGCGGTTGCCACCAATGCGGTTGATTGGGTACAGGGAAATCCCAATGTGTCCTCTGAATTCAACATCATTGACAATTGGGATTATGCGTTGTCGGTAACGCCCTACGCGTCAACGACCGTGCAGTTTGATGAACTTCGTGTGGGTGCGACGTTTTTGCACAGTTTGCAATATGCAGAAGATCGATTGAACACCAGTGTGCGCGTCGGGTTCGTTGGTCAGCCGGGAACTGAAGCCGCGGTTGAACTCGGTGGCGTCGCCAGTGGTATTTTAGAAGGGGAAGTTGGCCTAAGTTACGATATTGTAGCCTCCAGAAGTTTGGTGCACCGTTTCAAAACGTCGATTTCAGGCTCGATGCAGGGATTGGACAGTCTTGCCGGGTCAGCTGGATACAGTCTTCACGCGGCTTTGGGAGAGAGTGCGCGTTTGGAGTTGGGCTTGGATGTGGGACAGCCATCCTCAGTGGCAGGAGATGTGTTTAATGCACAGTTGCGCGACGTGGTGTACGGTGAAGAATTGTCTGGTCAATCGTGGATGCCGACGCCAAGTGCCTCTGTATTTTGGGTGTTTTAGCGACGTGGTGCTTTGACCTTTCAGTCTTTTATGAGTGTTTGGATTGAGAGTGTACGTGAGGTGACTGGAAAATTTAAGCATTGATAAGAGATTACACCATTTTGATGCTTAGGCAGTTTCCAATGCCCTCATCGTTGAATGCTTCTTGGAGCAACTTGACAAAGTCTTGACCTTGAACCAATCCGTGCAGTGGAAACAAAGGCAAGACGACCTTTTCAAGCTTGGTTTGTCTAGAATACGTTTGGTGGGCGTGTGCGATGGCTTGAGCAATCAATTTTGGCGGGTTGGCAAAGGATCCTCCACCAATCAACGTCAAAATCAGGTTGTCCAAGCACCAAGTCTGGCGTGTCGTTTGATGTCGGCAAGTCCTTCCACACCAAGACACGATTGTTGTTCCCGTCGGCTACCATAAAGGCTGTGCCATCGGTTGCGATGCCTTTGGGGTGATTGAAGAACAAGGGACCACCGCTGGTGTTGAAATCGAGTTCTCCAAGGACAATTTCGGCTTCTTGTCCAGTTGTGAATGATGCAGGTTGGCATCCAAGAAGGGTGCTGACCAATAAACTGTAAAGGAATGGTTTTATGCTGTCTACTGTGTACTCGGTGTAGTTGAAGATAGGATAGATTTGTATGCTGAGAACAATTTGGACCTGAG
>CBFICN010000194.1:0-7445 GCA_965661045.1 uncultured Myxococcota bacterium | reverse complement strand
GGACGATGTTCATCAGCGTGGTGCCACAGCGGGGATCGGTGTTCAGTTGTTTGGTTCGGGCAATCTTCAGAACGCTTTTGATTTGGTCGACGATGTCAATGGTGACCGAGAAGCTCAAATCTCCAGTCGACTGTCTTTGGTGCTGGATGATTTGGCGTTTGACGTATTGGAGATGTCGTTTGGAGAATTCTTTGAAGAAGAACCTCAAGAGTTTATCGACAGTGTAAACCAAGCCTACGACGTTGTGCAAGCGGTGGCACCCGGAATCGAAATGGCGTCCAGACTGCATGTCGGTGACGATTTACAGGTCACCTACAACGACCAGGAAATGATTTATTACTTTCTGGCGGCCTATGCCAATCCTGAGATTACCCCATGGGTCCACACTGTCATGTATTACAACCTCTTTGAACCGAGCAATGGAGCCTATCACCACGCCGACTTCACTGAACATCGGGAGTTCCTATTCGATCGTTTAGAAAATGGACTGCCCGTGGCGTATTTTCCGGAGTCAGCCTATTGGGTGGCGTTTGACAATTCTGTGCCTGTGTATTTGCCGATGTACGTGCGTTCAAGATGGTTGGACATGTTTGAAATCAAGGCTCAGTCTAGACAAAATGGCCACACCTCATTGCTGGATCACACCTTATTTTCCAGTGGTTGGGAGCTTGGATATTGGCAAAACGACGTTGCGACCCTCCGCATGAATTGGGAGATCCCAGATTCATATTTATCTGTTTTTAAAGACTTATTTTCTAACTATTCAAATGGAGAGTCCCTGGCCAATGCATTGTTTGAGTTTTCAGAATTGCAAAAAGTGGCAATGATCGATCGAGGGCTAGATGCCTACACCTGTGGCGTCGATAACATTATGGAACTTGGATACAGTCAGGACATCGTGTCTCAGCCCACACGGTTAAGCTTTCGAGAGATGCTGGAAGTAGAAATTGAAGAGGTAATAGATATAGAGGCGTCGTTTCAAGAGTATCTATCAGGTATTGAACAGATTGACTTTCCCGAGCCACTAGAGGCATGGCAAGAAGAGATCGCCAACGGTGTGCAAATGGATGTGTACCGCGCCCAATTTATGAAGCAGTTGGTGTCGGCGATCGTTGTGCATCGACAAGGTGAAGACGCCACCAATCAACTCACTCAGGCGGCGGAAACGTTGTCGCAAGCACAGGCGCTGATGGATACAATGCGATCCAAAGCCTGGGATCCCAACTCGGAGCGACTTTTTACTGAAGGCAGCAACAGCACAATCTATCAGTTTGGCTATCTCCATCGTGCCAGCGACTTGTGTTATTGGCAACGGGAGCAAATTCAGGCCACCAATGCCATTGTTGGCGCCAACGATGCCCCTCCCGGTTGTGGCTTGTGATGACAGCGCTTTATAAATCGAGCTTTGACAAGACACTGTTGGGGAGCTTGACCAAGGAGCGGTGCTGATCAACACAGACCAGTTCTATCATGGCATCTACCAAAATACTGTTGTCGGAATCAAGTTTTGCCACTTGATGAAAGAGTAAACGGTAGGGACTTTCACGTTCAACGGTGGTATCGATTCGAACGTGGTCGCCAAATTCAGCCCCTTTCTTGTAGGTCATGTCGGCTCGGTAGACCACAAAGCCAATGCCTTGCGTTTTGAATAGGTCTACCAACTCAGAGATTCCCAATAGGTGCTCTCGTGCCCGTTCGAAATACTTTAGGTAATTGGCATGGTAGACAACGCCAGAGTGATCGGTGTCTTCATAATAGACTTGTACGAAAAATGAGTTTGTCATTTGTATGAAAGTATGTCCGATTTTTGCGAAGAGAGTCGTTTGTAGATCAAGGTATCGAGAAAAGTTGTGAAAATCTATCCGACTTTTGTTTTGTCTTGCGTATTGACAGTATTCCAGTGGATAGCCCACTCTTATGACGACAGTTTATCTTCTTAATTATTCGGGGTATATATGGCTCAAGATTTGACCAAAACCAAAACCAAACTTTATATCAACAGTTTTCATCCCATCTTTACTGGATTGGAAGATCTCTTTTCTAGTGACTTTGAGGTTCAAACGCGCACAGATTCGAAGATTCAAAAAACAGAACTTGTGTATGGGGTTGGTGTCGATGTGTCGACGCTTCAAAAGATGTTGAAAACATTGAATTATTTGCCCATTTCTCAAGTTCGTTCAAGTGTCATCGAGCCGACGGCAATCGAACTTCGTTTGGGTGAGTTTGCCGCTGGGAGTCATACATTTAGCATCAAAACAAACACGCCAACATTTTTAGATCGCATCCAAACATCTTTTAAAGGACTCTTGTCAGATGCGAATGTGTCGATTCAGCCCAAACCAAACAACTCTATACAGTATGGTGGTGCCGATGAAACTTTTGTTCGCTTGATGGCCTTACAGATCAAGCGCTTAACGGGTGAAGATTTGACATTGAACAAAGCGTGGTCCGATGATGATGGCGATATTTGGATTCATGTAGTGGATCCAGCGACCAAAGGTAAACCAATGCGTGCATGGCTTCCATTGGCGATTGATTGTGATGATCCAAACTTTGGTAAAGAGGTGATGGTTTGTTTAAAGCAGGCTGGTTTTGAAAAAGTACGGTTGGCAGAGCCAGAAGAGAAAAACAGTGTGCACCCCGGTTTTCACTTTGAACCAGCGGGCTTTCTCACTGATCAAAGGGGGCGTCCACGCAAAGGCAAGCGCAAAAGTAATCATCGCAGTGGTCAAATACCGACCGTTGTCCGAGATGTCGAAACGATTGTTGGTGGCTTGCTAAAAAATCAGGGGATTGAGGAGTCTAAGTTTCCAGTCAATATTGGCTCTGAAGTATCCAATTCACCAGCCGTTTTACACATTCCCATCAATCGTTGTCGCTCGGGCAGTATTATGCCCTATGGAGGCAATTACCCTGGCGCTTTTCCAATCACAATTCGAACCGATGATCTGTTGTTGGCGGAAGGGTTGACTGCTCAGTTGCGGAATGCAGGGTTTATGGTCAAAACGGCTTATGCAGAACCTTCTACGTTGCTCAACCCTTGTATGGACTGGGGGGAGTTTGCAACACACCCAAAAGCGAATGACTTAAAGACCATTGTGGCTTCATTTTTGGCTGGAAATGGTCTTCCACCCGTGTTGCCTCCGGTCATTCGTAAGCAAGATAGCAAAGAGATCAATATTGATTTGCCAAGTTCGATAAACTTTCCTGTGACGCCCCACAAATACAAACGTGTCGGTAGAAATTACACCGTGTCGATCAATGTAGAACGAACAAATCCGCACTTTTCAAAAATAGAGGCGGAGTTGCTTGCCTTGGGCGTTCGAAGAGTGAAAACAAGACGGGGACGTGGTCCTGGAGAGAACATTCTTCATTTTGGTGGGGCACCTTCTTCACTGATTGGCGAAGTTGTGAACGTTGTTAAGCCATACATGGAGTCAACCCTAGAGACTTCACAATATTGGGGAGACGAAGACAATGATATATACATTTTCTTTCCAGAGTTGAAGTCAGAGCCCATCGACAATGAGCCAACTTTCAACATTCAAAAGTGGTTGGGGCAATCTCGTGTCGCTTTGACTCGACCGTTTATTGTAGAACATCCGAGTGGTTGGACGGTTGGAAACATCCAGTTGCCTGTGGAAGACCGTTTTGAACACCCAAGAACCCCAAGCCTAAATGACTTTGCTCATTATTGTATAGACTCCCAAACTGCTGAACTGTTGGAGCGCATTACTGAAGCGGTGAGCGGTCGAGAGTGCTTGCTTTTAGAAGGGTCCACAGCGACTTCCAAAACATCTTCCATTTTGTATTTGGCCGCCTTGATCGGTCAACCCGTCATGCGCTTGAATTTGAGTGGGGCGACCGATGTTTCTGAGTTTGTTGGTCGATTCGTCCCTGATGAAAATCGCGATGGAAACGGTTGGAAATGGGAAGATGGTCCGGTGGTCAAAGCTTTGTTGGAAGGGTATTGGTTGATTCTAGACGAACTCAATCTTGCAGATTCTTCAGTATTGGAGCGTTTGAACTCTATTTTGGAGCGCAATCCGTCATTGCTCTTGTCAGAGTACAACGATCGATTGATTGGTGGTGAAGAGTTTCCAATTCACAAATCATTCCGTGTTTTTGGAACTCAAAATCCAGAGCACTATGCTGGGAGAAATGCGCTTTCTCCTGCATACCGAGATCGCTTTCACGAAACCCACGTGGCCAATCCCAATGTAAACCCAGTGGCGATGGAAGAAATGCTGACGTGGTTGGTGTTTGGGTCTACGCCGAAGATCATGGTGAATGGTGTTGAATACGAAGGTTTCGGAGAGTATGAAGCAACGAGTTTGGCCGGCGTACCTGGCATGCAGCGTTTCTTGAAGAGCATTTCGATCTTTCATGCATCGTTGTGTGCGGCTTGTAGTGCCGAAAAGGGAGGGATTCCAAAGATTGGCGCCGATCGCATGGGAGGGTATGCCTTCACTCGCCGTGGTCTGTTGCGGTTGGTGGAGTTTTTGCATCGTCATTTGACTCCAACCATGTCCAAAAATGAAGTGAATAGAGTCTATAGGTTGGCGATTGTACGGACCTACTTAGACAGGGTTGATCAACGAGAGCACAGTCAGGTGGTCAATTTACTGAATGCCGCCGGTATTGGTCCAGAAACGTGGGTAGTATAAAACATAGGTGGTACAGTATGATATCTGATGAAGTAGATCCATCCACCGGTCAAATCATTGAGTCGTGGCAGGTTCAACGATTGGATCAGTTGAGTTCCTTGATTGCCGGGTTGGCTGGTCGAGACGACATTAAGCTTCAGTTTGGAGAACGATGGGCGTGGTCGGCAAGGCAGAAAATGGTGCTGTTGCCCAAGCATGACTTGGTTGACCTCAATCGTTGTCGTGCGATAGCCTCCCATGAGGTTGGTCACGTTTTGTTTACTAGACACATGAACCACCTCAATATTCCGTCTGAATACGCAGCGTTGCCAGAAGTATTTTTTCACACGATGCACAATGTCTATGAAGATCCGAGAATTGAGGTTGCAGTTGGTCAGGTCTATCCTGGGGCTGAGTTTTGGCTGAAGCGATTGCACGCTGAAGAAGAACAGGATGCTGGTTCTTTGAAGGACGCACCGATTCCCGCGGCCATGCAGTTTTTCTTTGCCCACATTCGTGAGTTCCATCGAAATTGGGATCCTTTAGATGATACTGATGTCGATGGTGTCTTGGTTGAAATGCTCGCTCAGACACGTGTCGATCGAATTTCCATGTCGAAGTTGCTTCCCAACACCATTTCTGAACGGGGTATGGAACTTGATCAGGCTTGTGCCAATGAGGTGGATGTACGGTACCCCATCGGTTCAGGCTCTTCTGTATTGTTGGACGCAGTCGAGCAGCGTAAATGCTTGGCTCAGGCTCGCATGATGCAAATTATGGAAGGGAGGACTCGAGATTGTGCCCTCAAACTCTATGATTTGGATCTCAAAAGGATAGAGCAGGTCCTTCAAGGTACGCCCCACGAAGAAGCGTACAGCATTCGTGAAATATTTCAGAAAGCCTTTGCCTCTCCTCTGAATGAAGCATCGTTGGCCCATGTGTACCCCACAGAAAGAGCCCACAAAATTTTGAAACGATGGTATGAGGCCCAACGTGCACAACACGGTGTATCCACAGAGGTTGATTTTCGAAAAGCCAAGAAGAAAATTGGTATACCAGATCCACGAGTCAGAGGAAGACGCAGAAATCGAAGGCATTTTGGAGAATCAGATTGTGAAGAGACCCAGTCGCTCCTTCGAACGTATAGTGAAATGCGCGAAAAAGTGGCAGATCAGATTCAAAAGATGACCCAAGAGTTGCAAAATGTACTGAGACCGACCAAGGCCACCAAGTGGAAAGATGGGTACAGCAGTGGTTCAAAGGTCAATTTGCGACGCATGATTCAGAGAGAAGCACGAAATCAAGGGGACTTAGATTTTTGGCAGCGGAAAACAGAGATTTCCAAACGGAACGTTGCGGCAACGTTGTTGATTGATTTGTCTGGCTCAATGTTCGGCCCAAAGTCAGAAGCCGCTTTGCAAGGTGCGATTTTGTTTTGGGAGTCTCTTCAATCTTTGGGGGTGTCGGTGTCGATTGCTGGATTCAAGCGTGAAAGAATTCCCATTTTGAAATTTGGAGACCCAATTGTACAGAGCAATCGAAAGAAAGTCGCCAACATGTTGAACCTTGTTGGGTCTGTAAATCACGATGCAGATGCAGTGAAGGAAGCGTATCAAGAACTGATCCAGCAGCCGGCAGATGAACATGTTCTGATCGTGATCAGCGATGGTCAGCCAGTTGGGGATGATGCGGAGGCTCGATTGGTGTCTGTTGTCGAACAAGTGCGCAAAAGAGTACATTTGATCGGATTGGGACTGGGAGAAGGAACTCGACACGTTGAACAGTTTTATCCCCATGCACGAGGTTCAATTCCTGTACCGGAACTGTCTAGACAGATTGGAGCGGTTTTGCAAAAGGTGTTGCGTCGTCGCTAATTTTGGTGCGGCATATTGTTCATCACTTTACAGTCATGAAGGGTGGATTCCACACATTGAAGTCAACAATCACCCTAAACACTCTAGAATCAGTGTGTTACATAGAGTGTATGGGAAAAGATTTTCGCTGGTGGATGATCCCGTTGGCTCTGGTCATCGTGTTGCTTGTACTCTTTGTACTGCTGAGTCTAGACAGTGGCAGCGTGCTTCCCCACGAATACAATGTGCACTAGGAGAAACCCATGCGGTTGTTGAAAATGATGCTCTGGGTGGCGGCCGTGACAACACTCCTCGCTGGTGGATTGGAAGGTGCCGCACGCATATGGGGACCGCAACTGCTTCCGCCAGACAACAGCAAGGATGTCGCACCTGGAGAGTCTTTACCGGGAGAACCCAACATGATTGGAGACGCCTTGTTGGGATGGCGTGTCAAAGAAGGGGACAATCGGCAGTTTGGTGTGCCAGATATGACCCACGTCAATTCCAGAGGGCTTCGAAGTGAAGAGATTGCATTTGAGCCCAATGGAGAACATCGAATTTTAATTGTTGGTGATTCTTCGATTTATGGCGTTCGAGTCCGTGACAGAGAGAACATCTCGGGACAGTTGCAGGGTATCATTCGAAAACGCGAGAGCAATTGGCGGGTGTTGAACGGTGGGTGTCCAGGATACTCGTCATGGCAGACCATTCGACTGTTGGAAGAACGCTTGCTGGATTATCAACCGGAATGGTTGATCATTGGGACTTTGTGGTCGGATACACAAGGGGCAGATGCCCCCGATGCGACACGCTACGGGGATGTGCCAATGGCTTGGAAGTATCATTCTAGGCTCTATATGCTGTCACAAGTGTGGTACAACAAGTGGAAATATACACCTGCCGATGCACCGGACGTTGGCTTCGGTCTGGGACCGGTATTGGCCCC
>CBFICN010000193.1:0-7453 GCA_965661045.1 uncultured Myxococcota bacterium | reverse complement strand
CACCTCAGCACTAAGATTGACGACAAACGCTCCAGACTCTTCACCACCCACAAGGATGCTACCGTCTTCCCAAGATTCAATGTAGGTTCCTTCCACACCGTCGACGGTATACGTAGCGGTCACAAACTCACCTGACAAGGGAACACCATTTTTGTCCTGCACAGCAATGGTTGCGGAGTACCGAAACTCAAGAGTACAATCCACCCCCTCTTCACTGGTATCATCGACTACGGGGTCACAGGCTAGAAACAACAACGAAAACAACGAAAACATACACACCTCTTTGTTGACAATGGTTTAGTGTATACACCAAACGGACAGGGTATACACTCTATGAATCACTTTTGGTATTGCAAAACTTATGCCAAAATAAAAAATAGATAGACGAACACTCACCGACATAGATCCTGGATAACCAAAAACAAATTGCACACCACAGAGACAGCCTATGAAATTGAAAACCGTACATCAACAGAATAGAGTTGAACATGTAGATAAGACATTCACCATTTTCTCCCGCGGCTTATTCTCATGATCACCCGTCTTGGCGATACATTGCTGTCTTTTCCAGAATGGCTCGGACGATTGGTATTCCTATTCGTCGACATGATGGTGGAACTGCTTAAACTGTTGACTGGACGTTACCAGTGGGGCTTGTTTCGTATATTGCGCACACAAACGCTTTTGCAAGTTTGGTATACCGCGATTCAAGTATTGCCCTTACTCTCCTTAATTGCAATGGGGTTGGGTGGCGTACTGATTGGTGTAGGGTTTGGCTTGCTGCGACAATTGGGTGCGGAAGATATCTTCATCCCACTCATTCAATACGGACTGTTGGGAGAAGCCTTGCCACTGGGCATCACGTTGATCATTTTGGCTCGTTCCAGCACGGCAATTACCGCGGATGTAGCCTCGCAAGTGGTCAATGGCGATGTCGATGTCATGCGGGCACACAACATGAGTGTCCCACTATTGATCACCACACCAAGAGTATTGGGGATTCTACTGTCATTTTTGTCGGTGTTTGGAATCTTCATTGGTGTGTTGATAGCCAGTACGGTATTGTGGGCACCCATTTTCGATGTTTCTTTGATCCAGTTGCAACAAATTTGGACCAGCAGTTTAACGATAGAAGACTTTCAGTGGGTCGGACTCAAACTGACCTTAAACGCCCTATTGATAGGCTCGATTGCTTGTTACACCGCGATGCACATCCGACGAGACATGCGTGAGATTCCCAAAGCAAGTAGCCAATCGGTCATCCTGACGCTGTCGAGCATATTTTTATTGGAAGGCCTGTTCCTGTTTCTGCGGTGGTTTGCATGAGTGTGTTGTTGCAACTGCCAAAACAAGCTTTTACGGTGGGTGGGCAATCTTTTGAGTTTCCCGAAATTAAGATTGACAGACATGAGTTGGTTGGATTGATTGGTCAAACTGGGTCGGGCAAATCGATTCTGCTTAGACAATTGGCTGGACTGATGGAGAGTACCACTTCCCTAGAGTTCTTTGGACAGCAACGTGCATTCATCTTTTCGCGCGGGGGTACATTTCAACGCCACAGCATCCGAGAGAATCTCAAAATGGCAGCCTTGTTTGCCAAAGAAACCATTTCAGATGCCGATATCGATGCCGTGTTGAAGGAGTGGAACCTCACGGGTGTTCAAGACAAATTCCCTCCTCAACTCAGCGCACAAGCATTGAAAATCACGCAAATTGCACGCGCTGTCTTGTTGAAACCAGATTTGGTCTTTGTAGAAAAACCCTTGATGGGTCTCAGCGTACAACAAGCCGATCAGTTCATAGAATGGATTCAACACCACATCAAACAGACTGGCAGTTTGATATACTCGGAAGAAAGCACTCGCGTATTTCACCCACTCAACCCTCGCAAAGTCATGCTGGGTGGTGGCAATGACAATCTAAGAACGGTTATGCACAACCATTGAGGACTGAATGAACAAAGAATTTTGGGCAGGCATATTTGTGTTGGTTGGCATGGGTGCTGGACTTGGGGTCTATACGACTCTTGTGGTCGACACCACGACCGCTGTGTACAAAACCTACACACTTGATGCATCAAACGTCTCAGGCATTGAGGTTGGCACGCCGATCGAGATGGCGGGGTACGGTGTTGGAAAAGTCAGCGCAATTGAAGTGCTCTATGAGCCTTCTCTACGATTTGAAGTGGAAATGTCCGTCAAACCAGAAATCCCCATTCCATTGGGGGTGACACCACAAATGGGGACGCGACTTGCTGGGGGTGGCCTAATCAACCTTGTGCCCCCCGAAAACATTGATGGTTTTCTCGAAGACAATGCCCGATTAACATTGATGCCCAGCACCGACATCCAATCTCTGTTGGACAGTGCCGACAGTATCCTCAAAGACCTCGCAGTTATGACCAAACGTGGACGGGAATTCGTGGAGGACCCAGAACAAGGTTTGGAG
Organism: uncultured Myxococcota bacterium; assembly: GCA_965661045.1. Classification (GTDB taxonomy): domain Bacteria; phylum Myxococcota_A; class UBA796; order UBA796; family UBA796; genus CAJWHX01. The sequence continues at coordinate 5,005 of CBFICN010000193.1, read as the reverse complement.
CTGCGCCTCAGAGAGGTCGACAAAATTCTCATTCAGGTGAATGTTCTACTGTCCGAACTGACCAAAGTTGCCAAAATCTCTAAGGGGATGCTGAACGAAAATGCCCCGCTCCTCCAAGATAGCCTCGCCAATGCAGAAACCCTCACCGCAGACTCGATCGAACTGATGGCACAGATGGATGCATCCCTCAAAGAATTCGACATGCAAATGACCGCAATGGGTGAACTAATGGATGGCTACGATCCAGAAACCAATGCCGAGATGCGAGAGATGTTCCAATCGCTCAACGAATCCTCTACCAGCCTTCAGAAACTGATGGGTAGCATGGAAAAGTCTCCGTGGCGTACTTTTCGCAAGGGTGTTGAAGAGGTCAATAAGAAATGATGCACCTTTGAAATATCAATCTCAGTACATCAACGATACAATTTTGATGATGGCAAGAATCGATTTCATAGGCTTCACCACGGATGAAATGATAAAAATTGGAGATTCAGTTTTATATGTCACAAGAAAAAATAAATTGGGCATTGATTCTCATTGGACTCGTTGTGGGTCTGTGGATGGCGAAGTCGGGTTTAGAAGCCGTAGCTCGAAGAAACCTAGAAGACAACCTCTCCCTCGCCGTTGGTAGTCCGACAACCATTGAACAAATAGATTTTGGAACCCATCGAACAGAAGTGCATCGCCTTTCCATACAACAAGAGCAATCCTTGGAGATTCTCGAAAGCATTGCGGTCCGCAACATTGTTCTCTACTACACCCCACCAGAGTTGGTGAATACCCCCATCATCATCGATAGGGTCTTAATTTCAGGGTTGACCGTATACTGGGATGGACTGACCGGTAAGAATATTCAGAAACTCATACGCAGTATACAGAACCAGACAACCGAACCGACACAAAAGGAGCGTCTCAAGGGTCAACAGGAACCCAAAATGGTAACCGTCCGAACAATTACAATCGAAGACACTGAGATAATCCTTCAGGTTGCTGGATTCTCCAAGGCGATACGAGTGCCCAAACTTGTACTCGACGATATTACAGGCAACCGACAATCCATCGCCATCCAGATTCTCCGACAGATTGAAAGGCACCTTCACGAACAGTAACCTCACTCTTCGTGGACCTGACCTCCGTCTTGCAATCTCAACAAAGTAGCCTCAAAGAACATCTGCCACTTACTGTGCCAATTCAATCTCAACAGGAATGGACAATCCTTCATGGAAGCAATCGGCACCATCTGAATCATCTTCGTTGTCATTGTCCCCAAAGGTGACCAACATCATTCGAATTTCTCCGTTTACCAAACTTAGGTCTGCCAATCGATTCATTTTGTTGTTTTGCATCGACAGATAAAACTGCCCTGAGCCAACACTGGCAAAAGAGCTGCCCCATTCCCAAGTCCATCCGCTCAAGGCAGCGCCTTTCATCAAATCCCAGTCATAGAGTTTTCCCTGCCAATTGCCCGACTGTAAAGGATCCACCAAATATTCATTGGTCGAAAAAAGTACGTAGTCGTTGTACACAAGCATCACGTCATCATCAAAGTTGAACGTCGTTTGGTATCCACCTTGATTGGACTGAAAAGCAGGCCTCACTGCACAGATAGCGCTGCCATCGGGTACCGTGTACACCGCCTCCTGCTCTCTGCGGGCTGAGATTTGCCCCTGCTCATCTGGAAGATTTCCATTGTTGCCCCAGTCACAACTGCCTGTACCAGTCGCCGGAAAATCTGCCGACCAGCTAATCTCTGTGGTATTGTTGCAAGACAAATCGGCACCTGAACAGTCTTGATCAACACCATCGTCGACAACTTCCAACGCACCAGGAGAAACATTGGGATTGCCGTCGTTGCAGTCTCCATCATTCTCACTGTAGCCATCTCCATCGTCGTCGTAACTGTTGGTTCCTTCGTCGATAATGCCATTGCAGTCGTCGTCGAATCCATTTTCTACTTCTTGAGCATCGGGATTGACGTCGGCATTGCCATCGTCACAGTCTCCATTACTGGGGGTAAAGCCATCACCGTCATTGTCTGAATTCGGTTCAGTCGATGGTTCACCAGCAGGTTCTGAAGAAGGCTCACCGGTGGTTGCAGTATCCAACACGCCGCTGTCAGAAACAACATCATTATCGGCAACATCGTATTTTGTCACAGCGGTTCCTGGTGCACAAGCCATACCCAACAGCAAAGGAAACAGTCTCATCGTTGACTCCAAATTGTATCTTCATTGTATTGTCGATGTTCTATGAATACTATAACCAATCAAGTGACCTTTACGAAATGAGAAACACAGCCTTTGGCAAGCAGAATGCCAAAAGCAGGTGCGACATCAATCTTGAACCCTTGTTCCTTTGGGACGATAGACATAGGACGGACGTACTTTCCACCCCACCTTGGGCACAAACACCCGGCCTTTTGGTCTGATTGAACGGTGGTACTCATAATGCTGGCGAATCCCAAACCCCAATCGTTTGTCAGCGGATACAATGGTTCCCCAGCGATGATTGGCTATCTCGGCTTTAATAGCGTCTACATAAGACACCAAGGGGCCCCCCTCATGATCAATGTCCCACAAGGCGATCAAATGGGTGGTTGGTGCATAACCAGCCTGTACAGACAACCATGGTGAGTGGGGTGCCCAAAGGGGGCCCTGACTGGCTTTGAACTCTGCCACCATTGCGTCGCCTGCCAAGCGGTCTTCTTCTGTCGGTGTATAGTTTTCCACACTCCACAACCCCCAGAAAGTTTGTCCAACCACCAACAGCATCCCAGCATGGCTAATCAATGAAGAGTAGTGTCTGCCATATCGATGTATCAACAGTGGTACCAAACCACACAAGGACCAGATTCCCGGCATCAGAACATTGGTAAAGCCTCCATGATGACCACGCATCAACGCAGAGAACACCAGCAACGTAAAGGCAATCATTTTCCAAAATACGATGCCTTGTTCATTGTGTTGCGCCCCTTTCCACCAATGCAAGAACGCACTCTGGCGTACGGAGGCAACCACAATCAAAACCCAAATGGCTACAGCAAATGGAATCTGTCCCACTCTGTGAGACCCAGCAATCTTGGGAAATGCTGATACATCAACTTGGGTCATGCCCACAAAAATCAATACCCCAAGCCCCCAGACCATCCCACGCCAAGTCGATGTCTGAAACAACTCTTTTGCAAACAGTGCACTGAGCAAGAAGACCGGTGCCGCAAACGGTGTCAGCATTTCGACAGCACTCAACCACACCAACCGTTGACCAACAATTGGATGGTGGGCTGGAACATCCAGCAAATAGGTCAAAAATAAGCCATCCGTTGACCATTGGAGCCAAGCAATACTCATCAGTGCCGGCGCCGCAGACCACAGGCCAAACCGAAGTGCCGATTGCCAATTGGTCGTCCGCCACAACCACAGAGCGATGGGAACCCCGACGATTGCAGCATTGTGTTTGGTCAAAAATGCCACCCAACACAACAGTCCTGCTGCGACCAATCGATGCCAGCGTGCACACACCACAGTCCAAGCCAACAGCCCCATCATCAATCCGTCGGCGCGCGTCAGATCAAAGAATGTCCCCACATCGTCATAGCTCGACAACCACAGCGCCCCACTCAGCCACCCCAACGCCCAAGAGTCTGTCTCTGTACGAACACCAGCGATCAACGCCGAGGTAGCAAGCAAGGTTCCAGCAATGGAGACCCCACGCCCCATCCAATAATCCAAAGACCACAGTTCCGAAACAAAGGCCAACAGAGTTGGGTAGAGCGGTGGATAAATGTAGGGAATGAAGTCAGCGGAGGGTGGAACATATATCCCCAACCCATCTTGAATCCGTAAGGCATGGATCAACATGCCCCCTTCCATCCATTCTAGATCGTAGGGGTAACCAATTCGCAACGCCACAGTGTAGAGCCAATACCCAAGCACGGTAGCAAAGACTGTCGCCGCGATCCAAGAGGTCCAAGTCGATTGATCTTCAGTCGACATTGTCAGTGTGTCCACCGTCGCTGCTGTGTATACTGTGGGGTTGGGTCAACCGAAGACGATTGTCATATGGATCCGTAGACACATCCGGCTGAGAAAGTTTCTTGGTGGAGACCGATGGTAAATCAGCAGTCGGCTCATCGGCCAATGCCACTGCATGGGGTGCGCCGCCATATCGTTTCAACCCCATTGAACGCAATGCAATGGCTTCTTCGGGGTCCAAAGTCTGTACCGCCCCTAAAGAACGTGCATGCATCACAATTCGAGCCGTGTGCTCCATCACTTCCAGTCGACAGAAGGCTTCCAGTAAACTCGTTCCCACACAGACAGCACCGTGTCTCTCCAAAAGGACTGCATCTTTCATCTTCATTGCGGAACCAACCTGCGATGCCAACTCATCTGTACCAGTTGTGCGATAGAGCAATGTTGGGATTGCCCCAAGAGTCAACACAACTTCTGGCAGAATCGCCGGTTCCAATGACAACCCAGCAACCGTAAAGGCAACACAGATTGGTGGATGGGCGTGCACAACAGCCTGAATGTCCGGACGGTTCTCGTAACACGCCAAATGCATTGCCATTTCAGAAGTGGGTCGACCGTCTCCTCTCAATAGGTTGCCGTCGACATCGATGACCACCAAATCCCCATCGATCAACATGCCTTTGTGACATCCGGCTTTGGTACACAATATCTCGGTCTCCGAAATTCGCACGGATAGGTTGCCATCCAATGCGACCAGTAGATTTCGCTCATAGAGGAGGTGCCCAATTCGGAGCATTTCTTTTCTCAATGCTGATTCTGTTCGCATAGACCGTCTCCTAGATTCCGTTATCAGTGTCTATCTCTTTCGGCACGACGTTCTCGACTGAACAAGTCTCTCAGGACATCGTCCACCGATTTGTCTTGGTAAATCATTTGGTAAATCTGCTCCACTATCGGCATGTCTACACCCTCTCGAATCGCCAACTCACGAGCAGACTTGGCGGTGTAAACACCTTCGGCAACTTGACCCAACT
>CBFICN010000192.1:0-7576 GCA_965661045.1 uncultured Myxococcota bacterium | reverse complement strand
ATCAATGCCCATTCAATCCCTTCCCTAATACGACCACGCATCCTAGATTTTGTTGGGGCAAGTTCCTTGAAAGAAACAAGCGTTGATCTTGAGCGCGTCGAAGAACTCTCATTCGTCAATACACAGATTGAGCAAGAAACCCTCCAGTATATCCTAACCAACGCACCAAACCTAAAGCGGTTGACCCTTGTTGTAGAACCAAACCTACACCATCTACCAGACTGGTTGAAAACGCAAAACATTTCAATCCGGTGTTTTCATTGTCCTGTTGCCACCCCGATAGATCAACACGATCAAAAAATTACGGGCTTGATCTTTTCTCCGAAAGAAGATCAAGTGGCGTCGGGACTTGAGTTTCTAAGGGCTCTTAGAGAAACCCCCATCAACATACAATTGGAATCTCAAACATGGATTGGCGAACCACTCATTCAAGGTTTTCAAAAGCTTCAAAACATGGAGAATCTACGAATTATACTTGATGAAAACGACTATTGGAGACTCTCGCTTATCCCAACTAATGGGTCCTTAAATCGGCAAACAATCGAGAAGACCAAAGAATTTCTTCGAAAGGTTGTCCTATAAATTATCTGAAGCCGTTCTTTTATAAAAGTATTTGTACACCCAACAAAGAGAGACATGATGACTACACAGAGCAGTGAAGATTTTTGGCGTTGGTTTCTATTGAGACTGTGTCACAAAGAGCAAATCATCTTGCCAAACCTCGGTTCCTTTTCCATGCGATATAAAGAAAGATTTTTCATACAGTTTAAGCCAACTGGTGCCTTCAAAAAAGCATTGGAAGCGAGACCCGAACAAGAGTCTATTAAAAATACTTCTTTCACTGGTGATGAAAATCCGGTGAGGAGCGCACAGATATGGGGACCCATTGTCGAAAAAAGTCAATCCATAGAGAACCTGTCGTTGCATCGACAGTTGATTTGGTTTTTCTCCAAAGACCAAGGCATTTCTGTCCTCGAAAGCGCAACCATTGTCCGAGATGCCATACACAAATTAACACATGATCTGCTCTGCGACGGTCAGACACAGCCCACCAACTTTTGGAAACTGTCGAGAATGAACAGATACAAATATGGTGTCGCGTCAGGTATGTATTCAAGCATCGACTCAGATATGTTTCTGAGAATCATGAGTCAACTAAACATTGAATAAATTTCCGTTCTGCGCGAGTATGTACAGCCGTGAATACGTTTGCATCTACTTAAAGCCGTCTCATGTGCTCCCTTATAACCTCATACTGAAAACATTGGGTGCGAACAGAACACAAACGAAAATTGAACACGCAACACGTGGTGCAAATTATTGAGGTTCGCCAACGCCCTCTTCATTTGGCGTGCGGCACTCAATCATCATCGGTTCTGACATTTTACCCAAACCGTCTGCTACCCGTACATACCATTCGTAGGCTGTATCATAATCTGGCATCGAGCCATTGAGAAACATCGTGACCGACAAGTTGGCATCGTATACACCACATTCTTCATCGTTCACCGCTCCCTCTACAGGGTTGAGTTCAACATCGTCTTCGGCTTCTACCCCATCCAACGTGCCATCAATGTCAACAAACAGCTGATAGTAGGTCAAATCCCCATCATCATCGGTTACACTGGCTTTCAATGTAAATGTGGGTAAGTCACCGTAGTCTGGATGGTTCTGTATCCCCGAGTTTTCACAGGTCACACTTTCAATCACCGGTGCCGTACCGCCACATCCCGTTTCCGTGTTGTCGCCATTGACCAAATCTGGAGCCGTATTCTCTTCTTCTTTTTCACCACAGGCCAACAGAGCCCCCATCGACACCAACATACAAAAACGCATCCCATCTCCCTTGTTCGAGTTTTTCACTGTACACCATACTACAGTTCATTGAAAATCAGATCGACTATCCCTGTCTTTGTCGAAAAAACAGATCAAAACCCACCATGAAAGGCAGGATTGGTGTTTAGCGTTCCAAGACACCCATCGTACAAATTGACAACCACCGCTCAATCCAAGCTTTGTCCGGAAAGGCCAATACGATGGACGTTTCTTTGGCGCAAACCGTTTCACGCGTCACCCCTTGGGCGTTCACAATCTTGGCGATGGGATCTCCCTCTCGGAGCACCATCCCCAAAGAAGCGACTGGAACAATCAGCCCCTCTTCACGGGCAATTGGGCCATTGTCCCGCCTCCAAGTACCCCCATTCTCCGGAATTGGTGGACGGGTCCACTCCAACTCAGCAATATCGTCCTCGGAAAACAGTTCATACTGGACGAACAATCGGCCCAATGCGGAGAGACCAATACAGACATCGTCCCACGATACATGTCGACGACGCCCTATCTCCATGGTGACGCAGGGAATCCCCATGCTGTTGAGTACTGAACCCGTCAACGTCCGCTGCAACTGATATCGACGATAATCCGGCATCAAATATTCTCGCATCGTAAACAACCCCAATGCAGAGGTCATGTCCAACAAGTGGTTGTACACTTGCATGTTTGGTTTCAACTGTCTATCCATCAACACATAAGGTACAGCCAATCCAGAGTCGGAATGAATATCGACCAACATATCCAAACTGGACTCTTGCAATGCTCGCCAAACGCTACGAAGTTCTGGATGAACCACCGAACTACCATCCAGACAATTGGGAAAGAGTCTGTTGAGGTCTCTGCCCGTTCTGGGATCTTCACGGCGTATTTCTGCTAGCCCTTCGGGATTGAGGGATGGAAAGATTCTCAGTTTGCCCTTTTGAAGACGATGCCCTTGCTCGAGAATTTGATTGAGGATCACCAGCCCTGTACTCTCATCTCCATGAATGTTGGCAGTCAACCCCAATATGGGCCCTGATACACCAGAGTCCACGGTCCAAACAACGCGGTCCGCCCCTAGGTGCTCTCTGGTGATCTTTGGTCGCGTCAAGAAGCCTCCATCACCCAACACTTTAAGTATCGAGCTTCAGGAAAGTGCAGTGCGGCTGGAAAGTCTGTTCCAGGAACGTAATTGAGAATCAAGCGTAACCGACGTTTCTCTTTGCGCGCTGCGTCCAAAATCGCTTTGGAAAAATCCCGGGGTGGCATTTTGCCATGGTTTGTCGCAATCACCAGTGTACCGCCCGGCTTGAGCACCCTCAAACAAGCCACCACCAAACGCTTTAAATCCTTTTGTACAGACCAAGTACCGTGACTGGAGTGTGAAAACGACGGTGGATCTGCGAGTACAGTATCAAACAGTTCTCCTTTTCTTCGAAAGCGATTGAGTGCAACAAAGGTATCGGATTCTACAAACTGATGCTGAGACAGGTCGATATTGTTCAGTCGAAAGTTTTCTCTGGCCCGCTCCACATAAGCCGTCGAAAGGTCGACCGATATTGTCTTTGCACCATGATGAGCCGCTGAAACGGAAAACGCACCCGTATAGCAAAAGAGATTTAAGAAACGCTTGTCCCCCCACCCTTGTCGCGCAAGCCAAGCCCGTAGCGGTCGCATGTCCAAAAACAATCCCGCGTCCTTACTCAACTGTGGGTGTACCCAATAGTCTACCCCCAGTTCTTGAACCACAAACCGTTCGGGAAATTCTCCCTTTAGAACACCCAAATATTGTTGTTTTCCGTGTGGCAAACGCACGTGCCCCACCGCATTGTCAAAGGGATGAACCACGTTTAAGGCTTCCAAGAAGTCATCCAGTAAAGAAGTCAGCGACGGACAAGACAAGGTCACCGACACACTGTCTGCCCAACAGTCAACCACAAACCCTGGCAAATCATCGTTTTCTGAATGCACCAGCCGCCAAGCCGTTGTGGGTGGTTCAATGCTTCGACGCGACTGCGCTGCACGAATTCGCTGCACAAAGAAATCAACATCAATCGTTTCAATGCGCTCCGACAGTCTGCGAACCGCAACCGACTGTTCTTCTGTGGTACCGGCATACACACCAACACCCAAAGTCTGCCCCTGCCGTGTACATATCTCCACAAGACTGCCAGTTTCAACGCCTTTTCCAGTTGCCAAGACTTCTTTGTTGTAAACCCAATCGAACTGCTGACGCAACCACTGTTCTGAATAACCATCCACCACCACTTGGTTTGGCTTCGCTGTAACAGGCTTTTGCTTTTTTGGTGCATCGTTTGTACGGTGCCGTCCCTTGTCATTCCTATGAGAAGATCGATTCGAACGACCAAAATTCGTGTTGTTCTTTTTACGAGGCATAAGAATGTATCCAAAAACAAAATGGGTCTGGCAGTGCCAGATAAGCAATGCAAAAAAGAGAAAGAAGGCGGAAACAAGACCAGAATGCAGTCTGTGACCCTTTCTTATAGTGACAACAGAACCCTAGACCACATGTACGTGTGACAAGGCGCTCAATTCAGACAGTTGAGAATTGGTGGTTCGAAGTTCTTGAAAGATCGATCGCAAAATCACAATTTGAAACCCCAGAGCCAATGCCGATGAGCCGTACATCAAATCTTGAAAGTCCAGCATCGCAATTCGCCCAACCACAACGGGACCCGTTGCAATGCAATTTGCCCCTCGTTGCTTGCGATCAATCGCCGCCAAGGTACCAAATACGCTACCAGCATCCAAAGAGTCCAATACGACGATCGCACCCGCCGATGTTTTCATCGTCACTTTCAAACTACCGCTCAACAAAATGTACACCCCGTTGCTCTGGGAACCTTGCTGAATGATCACATCTTCTTCTGCATACTCTTCAATCCGAACGATTGCTGCTAAGGCGCTCAATCCTCTGTCGTCCAACGCATTAAACAAGGATAGTCGCTTGAGTGCACTCTGTAAATCTTCTCGCGTCATTTGCGTCACTTTTCACCTCCATCTTGGGCAAAGAGGGTATCCAATCGAGAATCCAAATCTCTCAGTCTCTGACAACTCTTTCGAATCGCCCACTGAAGAAGCCGATGAATGGCTGGGTGACCTTGTTTGACCATCATGGTAAAACTGGTTCCCGGAATGCGAAGAATCACTGAATCTTCGGCGGTAATGGTTGTCGCTGAGCGAGGCTGTGCTTCCAAGACGCCCATTTCACCGAACACGTCCCCCTTCGAGATGCTCCCCACCAGATGTTCCTCTCCGGCCATGTCCCGGACCGAGACATTAAGGTTCCCTTTGAACAAGACAAAGATACTTTGAGAACGCTCCCCTTGTTCAAATACAGGTCGCCCCTGTGGGAGAACCAAGATGTCACAATGACTTGCCAGTTCCTCGGCTTCTGTTTTCGACAACCCAACAAACACAGGGTTGTCAAGAATGCTCTCTGCAATCGTGCTTACACCAATCATACCATTCCTCAGGCTGAAAGTTGGTCAATACCAAACCATCAAAGAAATTTACTTACCACACAGTATCACATTTATTGGAAATTGAACAGATCAGAGTGGGAAGACGTCTTGCCTTTCACGTGTCTGTGTGCTAGTTATTCGAACTCATTTTGTCCTCTGCGGAGAGTCTTGCTCGATAAGCAGATGTATCATCATGCTCCACATTTCCCTCGAGGTATTCATGTATACACTTCTATTTACCGCTCTTTTGCCAACCGCAGAAGCCGTTGAAGTCTTTTGGGATGGGCATTATCGCACACAAGGGCACCATTACAAATCCCTTTCTCTTTCGAGCAGCAACGACAATGCCATGGACAGATTTCAAACGGTCCATCACTGGGGAAGCATAAAACCATCCTGGATTTTGACCCCAAATGTACGACTTCACAGTCAACTCGACATGCTCTATTTCCAGCCCTTTGGAACAGACTCTTTTGCATATCAGGATCCCGCTTGGTCCAACACCAACTTGGAGTTTGCCGACTCTCTACGCCCCTCTCAAAATGGCACAACCGGACTCAGCAATTTGATGGTGTCCAGACTCTACGGAGAAGTCGTCAGTGACATTGGTACCATTCGATTTGGAAGAATGCCCGTTCATTGGGGTGCTGGAATGATATTCAATGCTGGTGATTTGCCGACGCAGTTTGTTGGCGACACCGCTGATCGGATTCAATACAGCAATCAGATTGATTCTGTATTTTTGCTCGGTGCCATTGAGTATCGCGATGAAGGCTTTTCGAGTGTGCTCGATGAATCTGTCGCTGGTACATTCAGTATTTACTATGCAGACGAACGTGTGCAAGGTGGTCTCTATAACGTATTGGCCAATCAACGCTCCGCTGAAACCAGTTTCAACCAATTCACAATTGATGGGTTTCTGGGTGCCGACATGGGCGCCCTCAAAACCGAACTTGAACTGGGTGTGCAATTCGGATCTGGAGATTTAGAAGGTGGATTGGATGACGTCAAGCAACTCGCCTTTGGTGGGGTACTCGATGCAGATCTCAAGATGGAAGACATCACAGTGGGGGTGAACCTTGGATATGCAAGTGGTGATTCCGATGTAGACGACAAAGAGTTCAAGCAGTTTACCTTTGATCGCAATTATGACATTTCCCTGATGCTGTTCGATCAAATTATGCCAACCCTCTCTCCCACTGTAGCCAGCCCAGCAAATCTTGGCTTGGAATATAGCGCCGCCAGGGTTGGAAATGGGATATCCAATGCACTGTATGCCCAACCGCGCGTCGGCTACCGTGTCAGCGACACTTTTACCCCTGAGCTTCGCGTCCTGTTTGCTCGCACAGCACAACTTCCAGAAACGGAAGCGGGCAACACCAATTACGGTGTCGAAGTCAATGCCAATCTCAATTATACGCCGTTGGAAAAATTTCACTTGCGCGCCCAGCTCGGGTATCTGTTCTTGGGCAGTTATTTGACCAATTATACCAATGAAGAACTGGGTGGTGATTTCGACGAAAACCCGTATGGGGCAGAGATCAACGCCATCGTCAAGTTTTAAGTTTACCCTCGACATCTCGACAACGTTAAACGTTAAATGTTACCCCGGAGTCTGTATGCCTTCCGCTCTTTCATTGTACGGTGTGTGTACCGCTTTGGTCACCCCCTTCAAAGGACCCGAAGAACAGTACGCTGTTGACTTTCAACGATTTCGAACGCTCTGCGAGCGTCAAATCTCGGCAGGTGTACATGGGTTGGTCCCCTGTGGTACAACTGGTGAAACACCAACTCTGACGCGAACCGAGTGGGAGCAACTCATTCGCATCGCAGTCGAGGTGTCCAATGGTCGCGTTCCGGTCATCGCTGGGTGTGGAACGAACAGTACCCGTTCGACCGTCGAAAATGTTCAGCGAGCAAAAGAACTCGGAGCGGATGCAGCACTGGTGGTGTTCCCCTATTACAACAAACCAAATCCAGCAGGACACATGGCGCATGTCGAAGCAGTCTGTTCTGTCGGATTGCCGATCGTGCTTTACCATGTACCCGGCAGAACTGGACAGCGTCTATCTGCCGAAATTCTAGAGAAACTCTGTCGCGTCATGGGTGTGGTGGGACTCAAAGAAGCGACAGGAGATGTAGCACTGGGCCTAGAGTTGTGCAACCGACTGGCAGACACCAACGTATCTCTTCTGTCTGGGGATGACTTCACGTTTGCGACGTTGGTTACGCATGGATTTCACGGCGTCATCAGCGTAATATCCAATCCTGCACCCAAA
>CBFICN010000191.1:0-7626 GCA_965661045.1 uncultured Myxococcota bacterium | reverse complement strand
ACCGACATCAACTTGCGATTTTGAGCATTCACGCTGTCGTTCCACTTTCCTGCACGATACTCTTCGCCCTGCACGATGGATGCGACCAGCGCTTTGAACTGAAGCCCGCTATCCAAAAAAACTTCTCGGTGTGGCAACAAACGAACTGAGTCGGCCGCGGTCAAAGGCTGTTGAAGCAAAGCGGATGCCACCTGCTCGGTTGCGCAGTTGGGAAATCGACTGTCCGAGGCAATCAACCGTCCCAAATCGGCAAATCCAGCACTCGGTTGACCAAAGTATTCGGGTGCAGTATCCAAGTATGTTTGCCACAACCGCTCTCTGTCGGTGTGATAGACCGACGCCTCAAGCCAAGAATCCACTTGATAAGTCCAAAAACCAAACAAATGGGCTGCCAAAGGATCCAAGGTGCGATGGCAATTCACACAAGCAGGGTCGTTGGAGATGGCATCGAGCATCGCTTCTTCATCCAACAAGTTGCTGTCTCTCTCAAAGGAAATTGGTCGACTCAAATAGTTGTTGCACAGCAAAATCGAACTCACCACGTTGGCCCGCATACGGTTGGCGTTTGTATCCGTCGAGGTAAACCGCCACCACAAAGCGTTGCTGCTCAGTACACCAGCCATCGGACGACCGTCGGTGTAAGGTGCCGGTTGCCACCCCTCACCGCCTTCTGGATAGTCTACGGGGAAAATACCGCCCAAAAGAGGGTTCGCCATGGTATAGTCGGCAGTCACGATGGTTGTCCATGGCAAATCATTTTCTGCTACGTGAGACAACAACCGCAATGGCTCTTCTCCGATTGAGCGACGGAAACCCACTTCATCATCCAACTGAAAGTCTGCGCCCATCAGATTGTATCGATCACTGACCGTACGATAAATGGGTGCATACATTGCCCGAACCCGTTCCCCAAAACCTTCGTGTTCCAAGAATGCGTCAATGGTCGACGATGGGTCAGTACCATCGAAGGCTTCCAATTCCTCAGGAGTTGGTACAGTTCCTCGAATATCCAACGAAAGACGACGCAGATATTGTGCGTCACTCATCTGATTGGCTTCCACCACCGTTGTCTCATAGACCACCCGTTCAGTGCAACCAATCCACGCGCCCATCCACAGTGTATGCAGTGTCAAATTTATTGCCATGGAGAGTCCCTCCAGTCCAACAGGGGGGCAATATCGACACAGACTTCACCGATGACCTCTCCATGAAAAGATGCAACACCACAACCATCGCATTCACCCGTCAGTTGCCAGTCTGACGAGACATCAAAGGCAATATCGGCCCACCGTCCATGAGCATCGCGTATCGCCAACGTCCCAGATGGTTCTGCAGGACATGGATATCCGATTTGACTTGCGTAAGTCACCGTATCCCCAAATTCGATGGCGGTCACCGCGCCCGTCCATTCCATTCGACCACTGACCAAAAATGCATTGATCGGTAAGATCTCCGAAAAAGAAGCCCCATACATCATCAGCGTATGAGATTGACCTGTCTGAAGCCATGGCTCTACAGCCCCGTCGTCCATAAACGAACCGGTCACACTTGAAAAGAACACTGGATACCCATCTACGGAAAGACCGTCTGCCAAATAGGCTGAGCCACCCCAGTGAATCAGTCTGCCGTCCTCATCGATCATTTGAGTGGACCCCGAGAGCAGTTCAACATCCCACGCGCCGCCATCACCAAAGAAGTCATACTGTTCATACGTGTTGTAGAACAGGTAGCCATCGTAAGACATTCCAGCCGTCGACGTACAGGCCCCGTACCAAAACGAATTTCCATTGACGGTGTAGGCTTGTGGACAATAGGAATCCGCTTGCGCCATCACCATCGAGTATTGAGACAATATCGGTATGGTGTGACGGGTACGAAGGGTGACGAAAACAGCATCCAAGGCAGTTTCTATACCCGTCAGATCCCACTCTTCTGGCTCTAGAACAGCATCTTCAGGCGGAATGTACTCACTGGGCGAATCCGTTGGATCACTGTTCGGCGGTATTCCAGTAACCACCTCTGTTGTTTGACAGGCCAAAAGCCACCAAAGCATAGGTCCTCCTAAACGGGTTCAGTCTTCACTATACTCTACTTGGTGACTTTCGCACACTGTATTCTATACAGTTTGACAGCGGAGTGACTCTACGACTACGGTTCTCGCACAATTTGTTTCTGTACAGAAAAAGCCCCGCGCACCTGACCCATTTGGTAGCCACGTGCCAAATCATCTGGGTAATGAGCCTTCAGTGCAGCCTCTGTGTCGGGACTCAACGCTTCCCCGTGACACGACAAACACAGTCCTTGGACTGGTTGTGCCTTCATAAACCGATAGGCGCCATCCACCACTTCGGCTTTGACCAAGGTGGAGGCGTCCACACCGGCTTCGACCTGTGCGTCAAACCATTCCAGGGTCTGACGCTCCCAATTATCTGGTGTTCCCATCGTTGCGTTTCGAGCTTTGAGACTGACGCGTTTAACAGACCACCCAGACGCCTCCGCAATCGATTGGGCAATCTGTGGCGCTTGCCGTGAACACACGTCAATGGCCTTCACCGTTCCCCCAGACTGCATCGCAGACTTCAACTGTGGTTTTAGGGTGCCACCAAACTGTTGAACCAGTGCCACCGCTTCAAGTTTCAACGCATCCAAGTCTGATTCCATTTCTGTTTCGACGACATCTGCCACCTCTTCGTCCGTAGAGAGAGTCGACGTTTCGTCCCCACCAGCTGGAGTTTGCACCACAGGTTTGGCACAGGCCAACCACATCCACAACATAGAGCCTCCTTACTCTCCGAGTACAGGCAAACACATCATACGAATGCCATTGTCCATCTTCGGAGGTAGAGCACCCGCTCGAATATTCAACTGAACACTTTGAAAGATCAACCTTGGAAGATTCAATTTTGCATCTCGTTCGGTACGAAATTTCAGAAACTCTTCCTTTGGAGTGTCTACTTTCAACTGCTTGTTGCCGATTTTACACTCAGCAATTGTGGTTTCGAAAGCCAATTCGCGTCCTCCAGGCTGGTAGTCATGCCCTACAAAGACGCGGGTTGCATCTGGAAGCTTGTACAATTTTTGGATGGATTCGTAGAGGGTTTCGGCTGAGCCTTTGGGAAAGTCACACCGTCCAGTTCCAAAATCAGGCATAAACAACGTATCTCCGGCAAATACAGCATCTCCAATTTGATAGGTGGTGCACGCAGGTGTATGACCGGGTGTGTGAATGGCTTTAATTGTGAGTGAACCAGACTCCAAAATGTCATTGTCATCCATCAACACATCAAAAATCTCCGCATTGATTTCATTGCCGTCGAGGTTCAACAGTTCAACAAAGGTCTCTTGAATGATCGGCAGCAACGAACCCACTACCAACTTTGCACCCATCTTTTCGCGCAGTCGAGAGGCCCCAGTAATGTGATCTGCGTGAATGTGGGTTTCCAAAATGTGCTGTACATTCAAGCCTTTGTCAGAAATGAAAGTCAGCAATTCTGTGATGGAGTCTTCTGAAAATTTTAAGTTTACTGGGTCGAAGTCCAATACTGGATCAATGATGACAGCATCGGATGTATCTGCATCCCATACGACATAGCTTAAGGTTGAGGTTGCTGTATCAAAGAAATGTTGAATATTGAGATTCACAATGGACTCCAGAGTTTTGAGGTTGATGTTCTATACAGAAATACAATTGAAAAGGACAGTCTTACAGCGTGCGACAAAGAGTACCACCTTGCACACACCACTCTCCTACGCCGTCGTCATAGCGTGACACATCAAAGCCCTTCGACTTCAACAAATCTGCTGCTTCATCTGACGACACACAATAGGGGCCCCGACAAGTCACAATGACGGGCTTGTTCGATGGGAGTTCGGAAAATCGGGTGGGCAATTCTTGGAGTGGAATGTTGATGGCACCATCCATGTGGCCATTCACAAACTCCGCATGGGTACGAACATCCAACAAGGTCGCCGTACCCTCAAGGAGGACGTGTTGAACGTGCTCAAAAGAGACTGCAGGAATGGTACGGTGCTGATGAAGCACTTGTAGATTTGGGTTGATCGACTCTGCAAGACTGCGTAAAGCAACAAAGACCTCCAAAGTGCCTTCTGCCAAACTGTAAATGATGCTGGTCCCTTGTCGTTCTGTCACAACCGCTTTACTGCGCTTCAACACCTGCAGATGTTGAGACGTACTGGCAACCGATTGCCCTATCCGTGTGGCAATATCATCGACAGAACGTGGACGCTGAATCAATGCATCAATGATCTCCAACCGTCGAGCACTGGCAAATACCTTTCCAACTTCGGCAAATCCCGTATAACGAGCATTTTTAAGTTCTCGATTTGATTTCATATGACCCAGCCTTAGTAAAGTATTCTATATATTTATTGAATAGTATCAAAACAAAAGATTGTCAACCCGAACAAACAATTATTTTTGGTAAAACCTAATTTTTCAACAACTCTCTCAACCGATCTTGCAGCAGTGGGACTTGATCTTTGGCCACCGTACGCATGTCCAACCACACCGCACCTTGTTGAATTCTTCCCATGATGGCTGGCGTGCCAGTCCGCAGTGCTTTTGCCAACTTTTCAGCTTCGAGATCGTTCAAGACCACCGCCCAGGTATCCAATCGACGCTCGGGCAAAGCCCCTCCCCCCACCAGTGAATGACTGGGCTGAATCTTCAAAGACGGATGTACTGAAGCGATTTGCTGTGCGTATTCTTTGCATTCTACAGCCGTTCTCTGTAAAAATGCCCACACTGGCAATTCGTTGCTGCGCCCTTCGATGTGCATTTGCAATGTCGCTTCCAAACCTGCAAGAACCACTTTGTCCAATCTCAACGCTCTATACAGAGGGTGTTGTCGGCACTGCTCAATCCATTTTTTTCGCCCCACAATCAACCCTGCTTGCATGCCCCCCAACAGTTTGTCACCACTGGCACACACGACATCTACACCTTGGGCGATGGCATGGGCAATCGATTCTTCTCGCTCCAGTTCCTCTTTCCAAGGTACATCCGGCGCCGTTCGCAACAAACCTGAACCCAAATCTTCCACCACCGGAACATGATGGCGTTGCGCCAATTGACACACTTCAGCACGAGAGGGCTTGCTTGTAAACCCAACCACTCGATAGTTTGACGTGTGCACGCGCAAAATGGCCCCTGTGTCCTCGTTTAGGACCGCCTCTATGTCTCTGAGATGCAGTCGGTTGGTACACCCTACCTCCCTCAATCTGGCGCCTCCTTGTTGAATTACATCCGGTACGCGAAAACTCCCACCAATTTCCACCAACTCACCACGAGAGACCACCACCTCTTTGTTTGCCGATATTGCAGACAGTATCAACAACACCGCCGCCGCATTGTTGTTGACCACCAACGCATCTTCCGCCCCGGTCATTTGACAAAGTTTGTGCCGAATACCAGCCAATCTCCCGCCACGCTTGCCATCTTCCAACCGCAATTCCAAATCGGTATACCCTGAAGCCTCTTGCATATACTCCACCACCTCTTGAGCCAGCGGTGCCCGACCAAGGTTTGTATGGACCACAATTCCCGTAGCGTTGATGACCGAGCGGTACCGCTTTTGGGAGCGCCTCTGTCGTTCATTGAAGACATGTTGATTCCAATCTTCCATGGACCAATGTTCAGTAATCTGTTGGTGTTGAATTTGACTGCGCACACGGTGCAACACGGACTGAATGATCGACTTTGCCCAATCGTGCTCGAGATTTTGCAGCGCTGGAAGTTGTAAAAGTTGATTCACATTGGGAATGTCACTGTAATTCATCGATCTTCCATAGAGGGTGTACACGTTCTATTCATAACACATACAGACCACAGAAACCCAATCGTCATTGTTCCTAATCGTCTTCGAAGTCTCGGACTTTGGCCCCAAAGAACACCTGAATCAACGTCCCCAGCACCGTCAGACCCAAAAACCATTGAAAATTCTTGGGTTGGTGCATGGACCAATTGAGACAAACGGCCCCCAACATGGACATCCAAACCGGTATCAATCGTGGAAAAACAGGGGTAAACACAATTCCCCCCACAACAGAGCCCACAATGATCCAATACCATTCCGTTGGAATTCCAAAATAAAATGGCAAACCATATTGAACCAAGGCCCCGCCAAACAGTGCACACAAAATTGCAATTGCCAATTTTTCGACCAGCAACATGGTCACCACCCCAACAACGGAGCAAAATCCCACGCCCAACAGTTGTAGACTGTCCGACTGCTGAACAGTCAATACAACGCCAATGTAAGCGCCGATTACTGCTCCAGGAGCAATAATGGAATACCGATACAAACGGGTGCCCGAAACCAGCAAGAGCAAACCAAACAAGCCCACACATACACGCTGCAACACCGGCCATTCTAACAACACCCAATTCATTGTATTGAATTATCGCGTCGGTGTTCTCTCGTCACGGTCAAGAACTGTCCCCATTTCCAATCAAATTGACTATGATGTATGGGCAAAGGAGAACCCATGATAGCATTTCTTGCACTGTTGGCTTGCACAGACGACACAAGCGATACGTTTGCCAACCAGTCTACGGAGGAACAAACCGACACAGCCAACGAAGACAGTTCAGACACCGATTCGGTGGAAAACATCCCTGACCTCAATGCCACACAGCAATTTCGAGTGCCTCAAAGACCTTGGGATGTGGTTGAAGGTCCAGATGGAACCATCTATTGTTCCACACAGGGAGGCAACAAAGTCTACTTGTGGGATCCCATTTTGGAAGAACGAAGCGAGCATCCCCACAGTGTACCCGATGTACAAAATCTCTATGTGGACGACCAAAGCACCCTCTACTTTACCCGTACTGAATATGGCGTGACCGGGAACCTGTCTCGGATGAACGGCTCTCAGACCGAAGTGCTGTACAGTCAAGCAGACGATGGATTTCTCATGCGCTGGCCGATGGATGTTGTTCGACTTCCCAACGATGAAGGTTGGGTAATTGCCGACTTTGGCTCTGGTGTACTGTTTGTCGTGGATGCGCAGGACAGCGTCACCACACGCTCTGCCGGATCAGCCAAACCTCAAGGACTGTTGCTTGTCGAGGATGTGCTGTACGTTTCTGGCGAAGATGGTGTATACCGCATTGAATGGCCCGATGGCGAAGCCAAACGGATCGACGAACGGGCTGGTTTGGCTTTGCTCGATGTGGACGGTGTGCTTTGGTCTTCCAACGCTGACCTCGGCATTTTTGAAGTTGGTGGGGATCCTGTTGGTCTCAATCAAGCCGCCAGACCTGGAAGTTTACTGAAAACTTCAGATGGGATATATTTTGCCGATCATGTGGGTGAAGGGGTATGGTTATACCAACCATAAATATTGTATATAAAGTGGAGACCGTGTGACGTTTAGCATTGTACAGATCTGTACGGCCTTTATTGTCGGCTATATGCTGGGAGCT
Organism: uncultured Myxococcota bacterium; assembly: GCA_965661045.1. Taxonomy (GTDB): domain Bacteria; phylum Myxococcota_A; class UBA796; order UBA796; family UBA796; genus CAJWHX01. The sequence continues at coordinate 179 of CBFICN010000191.1, read as the reverse complement.
TTGGGTATGTGGCTGGTCCAACACCTGCGTTCTTCCAAAGTGGATGCAATCAGTGAAGATCCAGTTCCTTCCGTGCAACCAACAGAGCAAACCTACTTGGGCTTGGTCGACGATGAGCGTACGCGTATTCAAACACGCCCCAATCTTGCGATCGCTCAAGCCCCTAATTCGAACCAACC
>CBFICN010000190.1:7392-7671 GCA_965661045.1 uncultured Myxococcota bacterium | reverse complement strand
GCGGCAATTTGGGCTAACCGAAGGAGAACTCGAGCGGGCCAAAGAGCGTCGTTTGGTGGCGCTCAAAGCCTCTCGAAACAACATTCCCACTGCGACGTCCAACCAGTTTCTGAGAGATATCATGTCGGTTGTGTTGGATGGTGAGTCGATGTGGCCTCCTGAAATGCTCACCGATTTATCAGAGCGATGGACGCCCTATGTATCGCTTGAAGCCATCAACAGTCATTTGTCTACGTGGTTAATGGGGGCTGGACAACTGGTTCATTTTTTGAGTCCAAC
>CBFICN010000190.1:0-7382 GCA_965661045.1 uncultured Myxococcota bacterium | reverse complement strand
CAGCCGGTATTGATGCGTCTGATATTCAAGAAATTCTAGACGAGGCAATGAAAGACGAGATTGAACCCTACGTGGAAACCACCACCGAGGCGTCCTTGTTGCCAGCACCGCTTCCCAAAGGGCGTAAAGTATCGGAACGCATCAACGAAACCCTTGACATTCACGAGTGGGTTTTTGACAATGGTGCAACCGTTTGGCTCAAACAGACCGACTTTGAAGAAGACATGATCGGTTGGTCCGGGTATGGTGAGGGTGGCCATTCCAAGATTGACGATGCGGTACTTCATTCAGCCAAGGTCATGCCGATGGCGATGCAGTTTGTGGGAGCAGGACCACATTCGATGGATGATTTGAGTCGACTCACCGATGCCATTCCAGGAATGTTTCGATGGATGGTGTCCAACAACCGTGTACAAGTGATGGGGCAGGCTACCAGAGAAGGTCTATTGCCAAGTTTGCAACATGCTTGGTTGCAAAGTCAAGCCGTCACCTTTACCCCTCAAAGCATTGACAAAGTGAAGAGTATTCTAACAACCCGCTTGTCCAACGATGACGATCCGGAAACCATATTTTCAAAACGCCGTCGTGAAATTCTCAATCAAGGCCATCCACGACGTAAAAGCATCGAACTGTCAGATTTGGACAGCGTTGAATTGACTTTGGTTCAAGAAGCCTACAATATGCTGATTCAACCGGCGTCTCAGATGCACTTTATCGTCATTGGAAACTTTGATTGGGATGAGATGTTGAACGTGCTGTCTCAAACGCTTGGTGCCCTTCCAACAGCCAAAACAAGTGGGGTACAAGATAGAGGGGTCCGGTTGTTGGAGGAGAGTGGGCGTCACGAGTTGCGGGTGTTTGATGAACCCAAAGGAGAGGTCGGGTTCCACTTTGTTCACACCAGAGCCTGTGATTCCAATCGCCAATACGAAGGTCGGTTGCTGACCAAAATTCTCCAAGAACGGTTGCGCAAGTCACTTCGCGAACAAGAAGCTGGTACCTACCACGTGGGTGTCAATTGGAAGTACAGTCGCTATACGAAGCAGATTCACTTTCAAGTAGGGTTTGGGTGTAGTCCTGAACGAGTACAAGAATTGGAAGGTAAAGCACTCCGCATCATTCAATCGTTTGTTGCGGATGGCATTACCAGCGAAGAACTTGAACTGGAGCGTGGGAAGATGCTGCGCGCTTATGAAAAGTCTCAAAAGAAAAATGCCCACTGGTTGGCCCGCATGTCGAAGTCCCTTCAAATCGGACGAGACTTGATGGAGATACCGGATCAACTGGATGCGATCAATCGACTCAGCGTAGAGGGAATGAATGAATGTCTAAGGGAATTCTATTGTCTGAAGAATCAAACGGTGATTGTGGGATTGCCACTCGAAGAGACGTCGTGAGAAGTAGAGACTATGTCAACTGAGCATCGTTAAAAGGTCAAAGAAGGGATGGAAAGGGGATGGACTGGTTGAACAGCAACGTTCATTCAATGCCCGTCCAGGCCCTGTGTCTTTGTCAATTCAAGCGACTCGACTGTTAGAGGATGTTGTCAAAGTCAGTCAACGATGTACCAGAGACCTCGGTTATTTCTACCCCATTGGCAGCCATTTGCTCGCGGGCAAATTCAGCATCACTGGTGTGTGCGTGCAAAATGACCTTAAACTCTAAGTCCAAGAGGCGTTGGGCGAGTCTGATGGCGGCGCTGGCAGTATGGATTTTGCCATAGCGCTGATCCATGGTGTCGACGACGGCGGCTTTGAACCCTTGTTCAACCAGCGCTTGCTCCAGTGCAAAGGCAGACTGACTTCCCAATTCAGCATCGTCGGTCGCTATCCAGTAGAGGTGTCCAGTTTGATCCATCAACGATTGCCGTGCTTTCTGAGCCACCAAGGAGGTTGCAGTATTGGTACTGTTGTCAAAAGCCTCTTGAATCATGCCTGCTGCAACGGTGTTGTTGCTCATAAAGTCGATTAAGATGAAGGCCCCAGAAGCTCGGTTTGTTCGATAAGAATCGAAGACCACTTTCTTGTGTCCCACCAGTCGGACACAGGCGATGTCGTTTAGATCGAGCTCGGTGACGTTGGATATGTGTTCCAAGGTGTCCATGTCCAGTTTCCACTGGATGGAGTCAATGTTGACATGGAGGTATTGGGTACCGTGCTTGATCCAGTAATCTTTGTTGAAATCCAGAGGTTCTTCGTTCATCCAAACAACCACGGCTTCAATGTGTTGGCTGACAGTTGGTAAATTGTCGGCGTGAACGATCCAATCACCCCTAGAACAGTCAACTTCATCGGTGAGGCGAAGGGTGACGGACATTGGTGCGTAGGCTTCTTCCAGTTCTCCATCGTAAGTGTCAATGGCTTTGATGTGGCTGTGTACACCACTGGGCAGTACGACCACGGGATCGCCTTTTTTGATGGCACCAGAGCCAATTTGTCCTGCATAACCACGATAATCTAGGTTTGGACGCAACACATATTGGGTGGCGAATCGAAACTGCTCCGTGTTGAATACCTGTGAAATTTCGACGGTTTCCAAGTATTGCAGGACGGTGGGACCCTCATACCAAGGCATTTTGTTGGTGGCAGGTTCGACCACGTTGACACCAAAGAGCGCCGATACCGGTACAAAGTCCACTGAACGGAATCCAAGATCAGCAGTGAACTTGGCGAACTCACTTTTGATTTCTTCGTATCGTCCTTGGTCATAATCGACCAAATCCAGTTTGTTCACACAGACGAACAAGTGAGGGATACCCAGCAACGATGCGATGGTGGCGTGTCGTTTGGACTGTTGCAACACACCCAAACGTGCATCGATCAAGATCAGGGCAACGTGAGCGGTGGAAGCACCCGTCGCCATGTTTCGAGTGTACTGAACATGTCCGGGAGTGTCGGCGATGATGAATTTTCTAGAGGGCGTTGAGAAGTAGCGATAGGCCACATCAATGGTGATGCCTTGTTCGCGCTCTGCCCGTAAACCGTCGGTGATTCTGGCAAAGTCGATGGCTTGTTCGCCGGTTCCACTGGTCAACGTCGCATCTTTCAGTTGGTCGTCGTACACGCCTTTTGTGTCGTGCAAAAGACGGCCAATCAGTGTGGACTTGCCATCGTCAACCGAGCCAACGGTGACAAAACGCAGGAGTTCTTTCTGCTGATTGCGCTCTAAGAATGCATGGATGTCTTCTGCGATAAGGCTTTCTTCATCAATGTTTGGATCAAAGGACATGGGGTTACTCTGTAAGCTAATGGTGGATAAGAGAGAGTGTATAGGATGGAGGCTTAGAAGTATCCTTCTTGTTTTTTGCGCTCCATAGATCCTTCTTCATCGAAGTCGATCAATCGATTTTCGCGTTCAGACATGCGTGTGAGCATCATCTCTTGGATGATTTCGGGCACATTTTTGGCGGTGGACTCAATCGCCCCTGACAGTGGATAGCAACCCAGTGTACGGAATCGCACGGTTCGCATCTCCACTTCAGATGGATCGTGTGGATAGCGGTGGTCATCGATCATGATTAGCGTGCCATTGCGGTTGACCACAGGGCGTTTTTTGGCAAAGTACAGCGGTACAACTGGAATGTTTTCCAAGTGGAGGTACTGCCAAATGTCCAACTCTGTCCAGTTTGACAGTGGAAACACACGGATGCTTTCGCCTTGGTTGATTTTGCCATTGTACAGTGACCACAGTTCGGGTCGCTGATTCTTTGGGTCCCAGCGGTGAAAGCCATCGCGGAAAGAATAGATTCGCTCTTTGGCTCTAGACTTTTCTTCTTCTCGACGTGCGCCTCCGAAGGCAGCATCGTATTGACCGAGGTTCAAGGCTTGCTTGAGTCCTTGCGTTTTCATGATGTCTGTATACTTACTCGAGCCGTGATCAAAGGGGTTTACGTTGTTGGCAATTCCTTCTTGATTCTTGTGTACAATCAAATCCACTTGGTTCTGTTTGGCAAAATTGGCGCGGAATTTGTACATTTCTTGAAATTTAAATGTTGTATCCACATGCAAAAATGGAAAGGGAACTTTGCCCGGAGAGAATGCTTTGAACGCCAAGTGTGCCATCACGGTGGAGTCTTTTCCGATGGAGTAGAGCATTACGGGGTTGTCGAACTCAGCGGCGACTTCTCGAATGATGTGGATGCTTTCTGCTTCTAGGTATCGAAGGTGGGTAATCGTACGTTTTGAAGGTTGATAAGACGTCATGCTACCTCATGAAATGTTGGGTTTGAGCACTTATAACGCGTTGGTGCCCCAAGGGTCAACTATCCACGTCGACTGACAAGATAGGAACGTGAATGTATTCTTGCTCTGTAAAAAATCTATGAAAAAGTCTGGTTGCGTTTATACATTGAGAATGGAACCGATATAGCAAGTGCACTGTCTAACTGTCTAGACCATGGCGGTAACAGTTTGCGGCAGTAACAGTTTGCTGAAGAGGACTTGAGGGGGGCGTATGAAGGTGATTGTGATTGGCGGATTGGCACTGACGGTGATTGGGTGTCAGCGGCGCACGCCGGAAGTGGCGACTCCACCGTCAGTTGTAGATTTGGGAGAGGGAAAGAGTCAAACGGGGACCGTCACCTTTACAGGGGTCAAACTGGAAGTGGAAACCCAAGAAGATTCACTCGACCAGACAGAGCAGCAGGTCAAAAAAGATGTGTACAATGGTGTTGAGCAATATTGGGAACCCCTTGCAGAAGTCAAGGATTTGGTGGCGACGTATGAGCAGTTCATTCAGTATGAATATGGTACGGACGACAAACGGAATACCCTGTACTTGACCGAAGACAAAAAAGAAGTTTTCCATCAATTGACGGGCTCTGCCTATGATATTGTGGTGGCCGAACGAAATTACAATGAAGTGTCGGCAGGCATTTTCATTGCCGGCGCCACGGAACTTCGCTATGCAGAAATGTGGAATCGATACCCAACCCCTGAGTACTTGGAACACAACGCCCAAATCATTTTTGGAGAGCAGGTTCGAGATACGGTTCGCCATTTGACCGACGAAGGCCAAGACAAACTTGATCGTCTAGTGTCTCATTATGAAAAATCGCGTGTGTCTGGACAATTTACAGAGATGGCTTTGCAAGAGTTGCAGTGGCGTTTTCCACAGTCCTACCCACAGCCCATTCCTGTTCAGTCTACGGCACCCTTGGCGTTGTTTACCGAGTACAGAGAGGTGTTTCGACAACCCGTATTTGCCAAGCAACCACAGTGGTCTGCCGTCTACGAGGAGCAAATGGTGGAGATTGGTCGGTTGGGCGATGGGGATGCCGTTGTCGATTCCGTCCGTCTGACCTGTGAGAAAGCTTTGGCCCTCTACACACAGTTGGGGCATGCCCCTCGAGACATCTGCGTCATGGAGCAATTGGCCAAACAAGAAATACTGTACATCCGTTATCCAGGCAAAACACTGCCATCCAAAATGAAAACCGCCCAAACAGAGGTGTTCGATGCTTTGAGTAAAACGGTAGAACGGATTCAGGCGTGGGAAAACACCGAGTACGGACGATTTTGGAAAAAAGAAGCGACCTTGCGTTTGAGAGCGCTTCAATATGAGAAAATGACGGCCATGCGTCAAGAGGGGCGGGAAGCATCGTTTGTGCCTTTGGATACCTCACTGTGGGCATTTAGAAATCCAGAAGTCATGGATGACAGTACGGCGACGATTTTGGATGCCCATGTCGCTCAGTTAGAGCGTGAACTCCGTATACTCATCTACGATATAGAGGCTGTTGGCAACGCTGGTGTTGGGAGTCAGGCACGGCAATTATTCGTCATCTTTCCTCAACGATTGCAAGAGTGGGAGTTCTTTGCCCAAGCGTGTTTATTTGCGTTTCCAGAGCATCACCCAACCCGTATCCGAATGGAACTGGCTTTGTTGGAGGCCTACCAAGCCTTGCTGACGGCGTTGCAAACCCATGCGACTGCCACCACTCAACGCGCGGTAGACAAGTGGACCACCATGCTGACCCCCTTTACCAGTGGTTTGCTCAACATCTTGGATGCTCAGTCAAACTTGTCAACAGACCAACGTGCGAGACTCAACAACATCAAACAGCAGACCACTGTGGGTAAATGACGAAAATCAGTCCCAACAATAGGCCGTATGCAAAAATGGTGACGACTTTGTTGGGTTTGATGAAATCCAGTGCGGTTCCCAATGAACGTTTTGGTTTGAACCGGTGTCCGTTGAAGTTGAGAGACGAGTATTCATCCAACAGCAGATGGGCAAAATATCCAAGGCTTGACGCAATGGCCATGGCCTTTTGAAATGGAATGTCGTGTCTTTGTCGACCGGACACCAAAAATATGAGCGCACCATAAATGAAGATCGCTGGAACGGAGTGAAAGATGCCACGGTGCACTGTGAGTTTGCCAAACAGCCACCTCACTGGATACAAAATCCCCAGTCCCATCAGCACAAAATAGCCTAGACTCTCCCCAACAGAACGGTTAAACTCAGGGTGCTTTTGAATTAGAATGACCGGGACCATAGTGGCCAATACGCGAAAAACAAACTTGAGTGGGATGCTGGCGTTGTGGTCCAAGTCTGGGGCTAACCCCCCACAAAATCCAGCAGCAAATACCAAAGCGCTTTCGGGCAATGTGACCATTCCCAAAGAGTAGGCTGCCACAGAGGAGATGATGCCAACCATGACGGCACCTTGGCGGTGAGTTTTGAAGTTTGCCATGCAAAAATCCTCAAGAAAGAGTGGCTTTGTGACTGGCGGCAAGTCCTTCAATCGCTTGGAGTGTGTCATCGGCAAGCTGCTGCGCTCTTGCGTGAGAGGGCCCTTCAAAGTCATCCCTCCACACTTTTGGTGTACCGTAGTACACAGTGATGGGGTACGCATCGGGCTTGAACCAGTTGCGGTAGACTTCTCTAAAGTAATTGTTGGTCATGCCAATGATGAAAACGGGGATGACCGGTACATTCGGACATTCAATTGCAATGTGCCCAATTCCCGCTTTGGCTGGTAAAAAAGAGTATGGATCTGGATTTGGATTGCGCCGACCCTCTGGGTGAAATCCAATCGTGGCGTTTCCTTGTTTGAGTTCATAGATGACACGATCAACGGAGTATTTGTTGAAGGGCTTTTTGGACTCATCTCGAAAGACTGGAGGGAACATCGCACAGCCACCCATAAACAAATTGATGATCCACCCCAAAAAATTGTCATAAAAGAAATTGGCACGCACGGGAAAGAAAATTCGACGAGACAGGGTGGTACGGTCAAAATTGATCCACGTGATGACGAAGAAATCAAAAAATGTTCGGTGATTGGAGGCAATCAGTACGGCATCTTTTGACGTCAGGTGCTCAATGTGCTCCATTCCTTTGACCGTGAGTCGTCGGGACAGCCCAAACCAAATGAG
>CBFICN010000189.1:0-7708 GCA_965661045.1 uncultured Myxococcota bacterium | reverse complement strand
TCACGATGTTGATCGCGCCACCCAAGTTCTGACCGTACTCAGGGTCATACGCCGAGGTCAAAACTTGAAGTTGCTCGATGGCGTCAAAGTTGAAGTTCAGAGAGAATGTACCCGTCACAGGGTCGGTGATGTTGACACCATCCATCAGGTACGTGTTTTCATTTCCTGACGCACCACCAACATTGGGGTTGGCACCACCAGTGACACCCGCAGCCAACTGAGCGGCTTGCTGATACGATCGACCTGCGGGGATACGTTCCAAGAACTCTTTGGTCAACACGGAACCTTGGTTTCCAGATTCGGTATCAATTACCGCACGTGTTTCTTCAACAACGATCTCTTCTGTCGCACCAGCCAACGGCATCGTAATGTTGACAATCGCATTGGCACCGATCTTCACGGTTACGTTGGGGCGAACCACCGTTTGAAATTTGTCACGCTTGGCTTCCAGTCGATACGTACCCGGAGGCAGTTCGGCGAGAAAGTATTGACCGTTTCCGTCAGATTGGGCTTGGCGCTCTCCCATCAAATTGTCTGAAGTAACGGTGATGACCACCCCGGGTAGAGGCACTTCATACTCGTCGACAATCGATCCCTTGATATTACCGTTGGTCGCCGCAAAGGCAATGTTGGGAATTATCAACAGGAGTAGCAACACGCGAAAGAGAAATGTGATCATGGAACAACCTGTTTGTGTGAATGCAAAATCTCGCAGAATATCCAAAAAATGGAATATATCCATGCATTGTAATGTTATACAACATTTGCCGGCAACAATTCAAGCACAAAGAGCACCGAAATGTACCGAGCCATCACGATTTCTCGCCATGGTTCTATCAAAATTAATTCACTCAGCCCGTTCTGACCACCTTGACGGCTAGAATAATCTTTTTTGTCGATCAAATCCGACCCAAAAACACAACTTGCTCAACATGGTCAACGAACAAAAGAAACGATGGCGCACTTAAACTGCTTGTTGAATCTGTGTCCAAAGTTCTTGACCCAATGCACTCGGGGCGGTACTTTCCGTATTCAAATGATGCCAATTGCTTGGCAGGTAACGTTTCCACACTGTGTGTTCAGCAAGCACTTGAGACTCAGTCAATGGCAATCTCAAGTCTAGATCGTGCAACCGCTCCCGTCGATCATTCTCGTAGATATCCGTCAACATCGAATGCAGTGTTGAGATCGGTTGACTGATTACAATTCCATCTTTTTGCGCCAGCCACTCTCTATTTTTTCGAAACCGCAACGTGGAGGGGCGCAAAGCGATCACCGACGGTTGTTCAGAAAAAGCAGCTTGCAACACCTTGCGTTCTTCAAGATACAAATCTTCTTTATGGTGACCAGATAGGTAATGTGCCAATCGACTCCCCAATCGATGCTCCAACAATCGCTCCACATCTTGAACCGGCAACCCAGAGATGGCCTGCATAAAACGCACCGACTGCGCAAGAGGGGTACCAAAGAACCCCACAACACAAATGTGTGTTTTCAGATTGATTTGCGGGTGAAAGGAATAATAATCGTCAAACATGGTGCACCTCTTCTTTATTGTATAAAGCAGAACGGGTGCAAAACCACAAACGATTCACTGCTCACTCGGTGGGTGGTGACTCTTGGGGTGGTTCTGTGGCCACACTGAGTGCCAACGGGATCAAAGAGTTGTTGCTGTAAGAGCCATCTCGGTCATCCCCCGTTCGCACAATAATGACGTCCCATGAAGGAATGACGATGATGTATTGTCCCCAGTGTCCTGCGGCATAATAGAGTTCTGGTGCATCTGGCAGCCCCAACGGATTGCCAACCGGCGCATACTCTGTGTTCAACCACCAAGAGTAACCAGAGATGCTTCCATCTTCACAGCACGCATCCATGTTATCGTGGAATCGTGATGGAGACGTACTTCGGGGTACCCAATCGGTGGGCAACAGCCTCTGCTCTCCAACGCAGCCGTCATTGAGATAGAATGCACCAAACTTTGCCATGTCTCTCGGTGTCATATAGGCCAGAGAACCACCCACATAGGTGCCCGAAATATCTCGTTCATAAGCAGCAGACACGCCCAATGGCTCAAAGAGCATCGACCACGGATAGCGTTCTCCGTACCGTTCAGAAACTGCTGCACCCAAAACAGCGGAGAGCAAAACGGCATCCCCAGTTGAATAGGCAACGTGCTGACCGGGTTTATGTGCCAAGTCGTGGGTGGCAACAAAGGTCGCCATATCGCGTTTGCCCTCCCCATAGAGCATTGCCAACACCGACGAAACTTGATTTTTCTCCCCTTCGTAACTCTCTTTCCAGCGCAAACCAGAAGAGAAGGTCACCAAATGTTCTGGCGTAATGGCGCAATTTTCACTGGGCACCCAAGGAAGCTGAGTACAAATCGTTTCATCGATCTGAATGAGCCCTTCGTGAACCGCTCGACCGAGCAGCGCCGAATTAATGCTCTTGGTCACCGACCACAAAAGGTGTTTGTTGTCCGCAGCAAAACCTCGCCCGTAATTCTCATACAAAATTTGGCCGTGTTGCAACACAATGAGTCCATCGGTTCGAATCCCCTTTCGCTCTGTGTCTTCACCGGTCAGCGTAAAAGCATACTCTTCCAAGGCCTGTACTTCTGCGGCTTTGTCGACTTTCACTTGTTCTGCCACACTTGTCCAATCTTCAGACAGGTCCCAGTCAGTAGAGGGACACTCTTGCGCAAATGCTTGTTGCAGTAATAAAAACAAAGTCATGGAACTCCCATCGCTGTAAAATCTTGTGCTTTGAGAATGCACTGGTCTATACTGACTGTAGTTTAGCCCGCTGAACTCAAAACACCCCCTTTGCAAATATACCTTGCCAAAATCTACCTGACCAAAAATCTACCTTGGAGCCACAAATGATGTGGATGAGTTTGTTGTTTTCGTGTACTGCAATCAACGCACCTGAAGATTTTGATGCCTTAAATTCTTTTTTGTATGAGAACTTTGAAGCACCCGATCGCTATTTGGAACAGGGATTGGAAAATCTCATCGCGTGGTTGCCAGACAACGAAGAAGATCTCGCGCAAGGCTATCGTGTTTCCAACCTCAGCTATGAAGCGATCGCCACCACCGGTCAAGCAGAGCCAACCGAACTGATTGGAATTGGCCTGTCGAGAGAATACGATCACCCTGTCGACGCAGTCGCCTACGCCAGTTTTGCTGTCGATCCCGAAGAATTAAACCCTGAAGCAGAAGGCTACAACAACCGAGAATACATCACCGATCCTGCGTGTTTCCTAAGTCATGAATGTGCTGTTGTTCAATACACTGGTGAAGTGCAAAGTTTCTTACCCTTGGGGGTAGAGGTAATATCGCACTTATTCAGTGAAGCACGGTGGGTCGAAACCAGTTTGGGCACGGCCTACGTTCAGCGACGCTGGCTGACCCAAACGCCTGAAGTCAGTGTGGACTGGGTCAACGTAGAAAGTGAATACGGCGTCATCATCACACTTCCCCAACCCAATGGAGAGGAAGAGGTTGCACAAAATGTGAAACGCATTGAATCCCTGTGGATCAACATGTCGATCGATGGATTGCCGGTCCCCGAAGATTTGGCTGTTGAACTCGGATTGGGTTCCCTCAGAGACTCCATTGATCGCACCGACAATTGGCTGGATGCCAACCCACAAGCGGGGTCACCACGTTGACAGAATTCGGCAAGAATTTTGGTTTTCATAAACAGTCGGCTACAAACCCTGTATGCATTACACAACGAACATCCCCCTGTTGCTGAACCTATCAATACTCACAACTGCCTGCACTGGAAGCTACCCAGCCGGTCAAAATGCGATTGATGCACTGTCGTCGAGTGACACAACGATAGTATCCATAGAAGAGGACTGGATTTCCTTCACACCTGTTGACCCTCTGTTTGAGACGCACTTTGCTTTTTACCCGGGGGGAAAAGTGGAAGCCGAAGCCTATGCCCCCATTCTAAGACAACTGTCTGATGCAGGCGTACACGGCTACATCTTGTATGTACCACGTGACTTGGCCATCTTAAACAGCGATGCCGTTGTAGACTTGATGGACGACACAGACATAGACAATTGGTTGGTGTCCGGACACTCTTTGGGTGGGGTTGCCGCGGCAAAAATGGCCTTGGAAGAACCACGAGTCCAGGGCTTGTCTTTGTGGGCATCTTATCCGGCTGGCAGTGTAGACCTTTCGGACAGCTCGATTGCAGTACAGAGCCTTGTTGGTTCAGAAGACGCTGTACTGAACTGGGAAAACTGGGAAGCGTCATCCGAGCAACTTCCAGCGAACACCTCTTGGGTCACCATCGACGGTGGCAACCATGCGCAGTTTGGAGATTACGGCGAACAAGAGGGCGATGGTCCAGCGCTGATCGACGCATCCGAACAGTGGTCTCAAACCACTGAGTCCATTTTGGACCTGTTGACTCAAATAAAGTCTTGATTCAACAAATCAGTTCGACGGCACCAAATCCACCACCACAACCTCTGGTCTACACAGAAACCGAAGTCTGGGGGCATCATAGCGCTCCATGCCAATGCCACGACTCACGATCAATGTCGCACCATTGTCAAGTTCAGTTCGTCCGGAGACTTGCTCTCTGGGCACATCGGACAAAGATATCAAGGGACCAACAAAAGGAAGATTGACCTGACCACCGTGGGTGTGTCCAGCCAAATACAAATCCGCCTCGGGTTTGGCCAAAGAAAAGTTTGGGTTGTGTCCCACCAAAATTGAATAGCGTTCTTTGTTTGTGCGTTGTAGCACATTGCCTTTCTTGGAATCGAGCATCGTCAACCCCATGATCTCAATCTCGTTCCACAAGGTGCGATCAGATGGATCCAAAATGGTGGCGTCTGTCCCCTCAAACAGCGCATGCCATTGACTTCCCCAAGGGTGTTCGGCATCCCCCTCAACAACAATGCTGGGGATCCTATCCAGTCCATACTCTTTGAGCAGCGCATTGAAGGGTTGAATGTTGGCTTGATAATCTCTCCAAAACGCATGCTGTAAATAATCACCGGCAAAGACAAGCAAATCGGGTTGCTGCTTCATCGCGGTTTTGAGTGCCTGTCGAGTTTGGGTGTTGATGGAATCGGTCTGAATGTCTGCCAGCATCACAATTCGAGTGGGTCGTTGAATCTTCTCATCCACCACCGTGTACCGTGTCGTCTCCAACAGGTTTGGCTCTACCCAAAAAGCATCGATCCCAATTGTTGCCAGCAATAGACCCAGCCCAGCGAAAATACGCTTTGAAGAAGGCTCCTCATGCCAACGATAGACCATCCAACAAGCAATGGGACCAAAGAGAAACAGCCCCCAAGACAGTGCCCGCAACAGACCAAAGATAGACCCAAAGTTTTCGGTGTCAAAAAACTGCCGTTGCAATACACACAGCAGAACCAGCATGATCCAATACCAAGCGATGGCGGCGATATCGCCCCAACGTGGAAGAATTTTGGGTATTGCAAGCAGGGTCACCCCCAGCCAACACCAGGCAAAAACATCCAAGCCAAAAGATTCATAGGGATACCAGTCATAATACATCGTTCATCTCACTTTCGATTGCGACCCACCAGCCACAACGGTAAGAGCCAAAAAATTCCGATACTTGCACACCCTGTCGTCTCTTTGTCTTGACCTGTATCTTCAGTACTCGGCTCCACACTTGGCTCAGCGGTGTCCTCTTCCAATCGAGAGAGTGTCAACACATTGTCGTCGGTCACTGTCCATTCGAGTCCTTCCTCAACTTCAAGATTGCTGGTGTCCAGCGTGCCGGCTTGCAAGGTCGCCTGTTCAAAGTCTGCCGGAAGTTGAAGCATCGTCAGCGTTGCCCTGCCACCAATGACGGTCTCCTGTTGATCCAGCCACACCTCTCCCCCAGTTTGAAGGACATCTCCAGTGACGTCAGTTAAGCGCAGTCGACCTGAACGCAAAGTCAGTGACCCCTCTACTGGCCCAACCTGTGCCCCTCCATCAATGAGGAAATCGGAGCCTTCCTCGACCGTCACACGACCCAACATTCGACCATTTTCAACCCACAGACGTCCGTCTACAACGGTCAAATCCTGTGTTTGATCGGCGCGAATTCTCAGCAATGGTCGATACTGCTCATTTACAATTCGCCCGTCTTCTGGCAAAACGGTCCAAACCCACGGCAACGGATACGTACCCACTGCCGTATTCAACACCACCGCGTCCACTGCCTCAATCAAACTGGCCTGGGTATCTTCATCCAAAATAGTCGATGCACCTTCGGCAGAGCGGCCTGTCAAACTCGACACCATCGCCATAGACGCCAACACACTGCCAACTTGCGAGGGGTGAGAACCATCGCTGTCATAGAGGTCTGCAAACAATTCTGGATTGCTGTCGTGTATGTGAGCAAACGTCGGTCCCACAGGCGCAACGTAGATAGGGTTCTCCAGCGTTCCTGCCTGATCCGCATAAGAGAGATAGCCTTCGTTCAACCGCTCCTGCATCGCCGTAAAGTCTTCATACAACAGCACATTTTGAGGGTCTCCATCCCGACGTCCCCAGGTCAACATCAGCATGCTTCGACCACCAACCGTCGATACTTGTTCGTGCATCGACTGCAAACCAGCCAGAGAATTTTGCCAGTACACTTCAGATTCTGGAAAACCGGGAATTTGACTTTGGTCTTGAAAGACAAACCAATCATGTGGAGTGTTGAAGGTGTCAGCCCAATTACTCCCCGCATTGTTCATTCGATTGGCGTGATCGGCAAAGTTCATTCCCCCACCGGTAAGCGAAACGACGTCTGTGCTCTCCCACCCCTTCAGTGTTTGAGATATGTCCTGCACTTGATTGGGCAATCCATTGTACTGAGTGTAGGAATTTCCGACAAACACAAGACTTGGCGATGCAAAGGCAACGCTGACAATCAGCAACGACCACATGACACTCTCCGCTGTTTTGAAAACATGGTGGATACATAAGTATACTCCAGTCTTAAACAAGTCTGTACAGTTCCACAATGGTAAGTGAAAATTCAACAAGTCATATACATACAAATTCACAACTCGTTGAGGTTGTACATTTAACAGTATAATATTGACTCAGTGTTTATCTTACTGGAATTACCGAACAATATGATAAAGTGATTCAACACATGGAGAATACAATGCGTTTACTGCTACCACTTGCTTTAATGTTCGGCTGTGAAATCACCATCAAAGCGCCTCCTGTTGAGGACAGTATTGATTCAGATACAGCAAACACAGAAGGTACAGATACTGCCCATGACGATGAGTTGGATACTTCCAATACAACAGATTCAGCGAATGAAGATTCGGAAGACACTAACTTTTCTGATGATAGTGACGCTAGCGATCCTGATTCTGATGGCGACGGTCTAAACGATGGCGATGAACTCACAAATGGTTCAGACCCAAACAATCCTGACTCTGACAATGACGGAGTCAACGATGGGGACGAGATAACAAACGGTACCGACCCAAACAATCCTGACTCTGACAATGATGGAGTCAATGACAATGATGAAATCACAAACGGTACAGACCCCAATAATCCTGATTCTGATGGCGACGGTCTAAACGATGGCGATGAAATCACCTATGGTTCAGACCCCACAAGCGATGACTCTGACAATGATGGAGTCAACGACAGTGACGAGGTGTACTACAGTACAGATCCAAACAATCCGGACTCCGATGGCGATG
>CBFICN010000188.1:0-7718 GCA_965661045.1 uncultured Myxococcota bacterium | reverse complement strand
T
The DNA here is from genome assembly GCA_965661045.1 of uncultured Myxococcota bacterium. Taxonomy (GTDB): domain Bacteria; phylum Myxococcota_A; class UBA796; order UBA796; family UBA796; genus CAJWHX01. The sequence continues at coordinate 7,717 of CBFICN010000188.1, read as the reverse complement.
AGACCCAGTGTAGATCGTGGGGCTGTGTTTTAGAGAAGTCAGCGATGGCACTGTCTACATTGTCCTGATCAAAGTAGGCAGTCATGAGAGGGTGTGCCAAGTGTTGTAGGCTCATCCTGTTTTCTGTGCTGGGGTAGATGCACAAAGCCTGGTTCATATCCACCCATTCTTCTGCGTATTCAGTAGAATTCTTCGACAGTGACTTTTGTATTTTGTGGGGCTCTAGGCACGTAGATTCTGGTTCAAACAGTGTTTGTGTACTCCATTGGTCTTCTACAATTGCCCCCAGAACGTCGATTCGTTCTTTGATGTCTAGAAATTTTTTGTCCAGCGTATTGGCTTGAATGCTGACGTAATTGAGCATCGTTGCGCTCTGTTGACGATGCGCTACCAGACGTGAACGAGCATCCGCGGAGCGTTGGAGAGAGTGTACACTGAGGCTCAAACTTAAAATAACCACTGTCGCCAGCAGGTTTCCAACCAGCAACGGGTGACGATTTAGGGTTCGCCAAACACGCTTGTAGCGAGACTCTGGTAGAGCAAATACGGCTTCGTTGTGTGAAAAGTGTCGAAGGTCTTGGGCGATGTACTGCATTGATGGATACCGATCTTTCGCCTCCTTGGCTGTGGCTTTGCGGATGATTGCGCTGAGTCTAGGGTCTATATCCCTGTGTACTCGTTCTAATTGTCCCTCTTCCCATTCTCCCGAGAGGGCTTTGTCAATGAGTTCTGCTCGACTTGTCGCTGTGCGTGCTCTTTCAAAGGTGAGCATCTCATACAATATACAGCCAATGGTGTATTGGTCTGCCGCATAGCCAATTTCACTTTGTAACCCTTTCGCCTGCTCGGGTGGCATGTAGGTCAAGGTTCCAACAATGGCGCCATCTTGGGTGTGATCTTTCATCTCTAGCAGTTCAATACTGGAGTCGAGGACGTCTAGGTCTTCATCAATGGCACAGGCCACGCCCCAGTCCATGACGTACACATCTTCGAACTCACCCACCATGATGTTGTCTGGTTTGAGATCACGATGAACGATGCCTTTGGAATGGGCATAATGCATGGCGTCACACACCTTGATCAGCAGTTCAAGACGGTTGAGCAACCCATGACGATGCTCGATGACTTGCTGGTTGGCATAGGCCGACTTGCATTCTTGGATAAATTCTGTCAGGGTAATGCCTTTGATGTGCTTCATCACCAGTGCCGGACTGTCGAACTTGTTAAACTCGATGCTGTACACCGGAACGATGGAGGGATGGCTGAGTTGGGCGGTGATTTGGGCTTCTCGATAAAAGTACTTCCACTCACCCGAGCCCAATTGCCATTCTCGAGAGACCTTCAATGATTTGATCGCCACCGAACGATGGAGAACATTGTCGTAGGCAGCGCGCACCAATCCCATACCACCTTCTCCAAGAATATCCTGTTCCACAAAGCGAGTATTGTCCAACGGCGGCAGTTCTTGGGTGAGATCAAGTGTGCCTTCAGTCAAGGTTTCAGTGTTGAGCGAGGTCGTTTGGATGCTGAGGGTATTGGTTAGGGAATCTAGAAAGTTTTTGATCGAAGGCATTCTTTTCCAATTGAAATTTGATGGTTGTATGAAGTGGGGAACTCAGTGACTGGGTTATTCAGATAGAGCCTCAATCCAATCTCGTTCGAGGGTGCTTGCTTCAAAATCGGACCCCCAAAAATGGTGTTTTGTAAATGCTGAGATGATTTCATTGGTCGCTTCTTGAACTGCACTGACGTCTTGCCAACCGGCATCAGAACATTCTTCGGAGAGAAAACTGGCAATGTCACAGATGTTGGTCATTCCGTAATGTCCCGTGTTGTTCATGGAAAACAACGCTTTGGGGCTCGACAGGGCGTCAAAAAATGGTTCTGCTTCTGTTTCGTACTCTAAGACATCGTCCTGCAACCCAGCAATGACGAGGGGATTCTTGACTGTTTGGAGTCCTTCACCATCTGCCCCAAAGGTATACCAAAGACCGGGAGAGATTGGAATGGTGGCCAAGACTCTTGGATCGACAGTGCCATATTCTTCCAGATCGGTGGCGGAAATGTCGCTCAAGTAATCACAAGCACGTTCATCGGGAAAGTCACCACAATAGGCTGTTAGTCCATCATAGTCTAGACTGCCTCCCCCCAAGACGGTGGCCGTATGCGATCCAAAAGAATGCCCTATGGCAATGTATTGAGAACAATCTGCCATGTTGTAAAATGGGTCTGAGTTGGTATTGACCATTTCGGTCAGTTTGTCCACCGCAGCACGGAGATCGTCCGGTCGCTCAAGCAGTACTTGGGCTGTTTTGGAGTCATCAAAGTCATACAGCGTATTGAATGGGTGATCGACGGCCACGACCACAAAGCCTTGTTCGGCGAGGTGTTCCATCAAAAATGCCGACTGATAGCGAATCGCGAAAAATCCGTGTGAAAATGCGATGAGTGGGGCGTTTTCAACAACTGGTGTTGTGGCTTTGTACCCGTTGATCGAGATTGTGAAGGGTTCATAGGGGTCGGGACTTCGACCATCGGTGACCAAGGTTGGATACCACACTGTCATCAACAATTCCTTGCCGCGAGAATCGGTGAAGGTGATGTCTCTCATACCAGCCTGATAGGTTGTTGGACTATTTTTTGCGCCGGTATCCACTGATTTATCGGTGGTACAGCCAACACTTAGAAGTAGTGATAGTGTTAGCGCTGAAAGACTGTTTCCTATGGGATGCATTGTTGGGTCCTATTTGTAGATTGTTTAGGATTACAATAAAACGATTTGAGACAATCTCCAATAAATGGGTATGATTTTCGAGGGTTGTACTAAACTGTTTCTGTAAACGTATTGGAGGATGCATGTTGTCTCTCATTTCGACTCTGATGGCTTGTGACGGAACTACCCTGCGTGCCAATTTTGAAGATCAAGAACCGGCTTTGTTGTATGAAGCGGACGAAAAATTGGCTGAGCCAACCGAAGTGCAAGATTTGGTGGTGTTGAATTACAACATCAAATACGGCGGTGCACGGTTGACCTTTTTCTGGGAATGTGACGGTGGACGGTACAACATGACCGATCAGGAAGTCTACACCCACTTGGACAACCTCGCTGAGTTTATCACCGATGTCGACCCTGATATTCTGATTTTGCAAGAGGTCGATCGAAACTCGCTGCGATCCGGATACATCGATCAAACGCAGTATCTCTTGAACAATACGCCGTTGAATTATGGTGCCTATGCTTCTCAGCATCAAGTGGATTTCTTGCCGACGGACGGAATGGGTCACATCGATTTTGGAAACGCCATTCTCAGTCGGTGGCCGATTTCGGAAGCCACACGGATTGCCTTGCCATTGGTGGAGTCCTATCCTGCCTATTACAAGTATCTGTATCTAAAGCGCCACGTGTTGACCGCAAAGATCGAGTTGCCATGGAGAGATGGAAACGATGGGTTTTATGCCGTCAACACACATTTGGAAGCCTTTTCAGAAGAAGACGCCAAACTCAATCAAATCAACGTCTTTCACGAGGTGTTGACCGATTTGTCTGCTGCTGGGCTTGATTGGGTTGCGGCTGGAGACTTGAACTCCTTGCCGAAAGGGTCACAGCGGTTGTCCGAGTTCCCAGACGATTGCGCAGGCATGTTCGATGCCGATGACTACGCTGGTGAAGAGGATTGGCTGGACCCACTGTTTGAAGATTTCAACTCTGCCATGGATTTGGAAGCGTACGCGGATGACAATGAGGCTTGGTTTTCCTACACTGGAGATCCAGAGAAGGGCTGGACTCGGGCTTTGGATTACGTGTTTACCAATCAAACCTGGAGCAATGATGGTGCAGACAATCTGGTGATGCAATCGGTGGATCAAGGGGGGTATGAGACGCTGTACTTGTCGGATCACGCTCCAGTCAAAGCAGTTTTGAAGGGAGAGTAAGATGTTTTTGTTGTCACTGATGGGGATGGCTTTGGCTGCACCTTCAAAATTTACACAGTATTCCGCTACTACTTTGGACAAAGGAGAGTGGTCAATCGGTGTGTTTGCGCCTCTGAAGTATGGGTTGACAGAGACAGTGGAATTGTCTGTTGCGGGTCCTGTTTGGGCATTGGCTGTACCACATTTGCGGGTCAAAAAACGATATGAATCCGTTGGGTCATGGAGCATCGCTTCTCAGCATCAGTTGGGATACCCAACCCCGCTAAAGAAACAGTTGGCGCGAGAGGGGACTGGTGGTGTTCTTCCGCCCGACTCACGCATTCCCCATACGGTTGTGCTGCAAAATGATGTCTATGCTGGAACCACTGTCTTTGCTGGTGAACTCACCCTGTCGGCTGGTGCGTCATTTGCTATGGAATTCGGAGAGAGTGACTATCCAACGATTGATTATGCCTATGGATTTCGACAAACCAATCTCTATCAAAATAAGTTGACGCTCCAATTGGGGGGTGGTTGGGAACGTTTTGTGACTGAGCGCATCGGTATTCGGACGTGGAGCAAAATCTGGGCGTATCCATTGGCAGAAGAGCAGTGGGTGGTCGAACAACGCGATGCATTGTTGTTTCAAGTCTCTGAACGGTCTCAGGCAATGGTCGGCGTGAATCTTTCTGTGGCGGAGTATCCATGGGGAATCCAGTGGCATGCTTTTCCAGTGGCTGATTGGGCTTGGCTTTGGTAACGTGTTGGAATGAGGAATCCATTTGGTAGCATTTTTCGCCTGTTGCGAAAGACGACGTTGACCCCATTGCATTTGTTCAACATATTCTTGGGGCTTATGGGCCTGATGGGACTTGTGTATTGGACACACCCACTGGGTTGGAAGGTGGCGTCGGTATTGGGTGTGGTATTGTTTGTTTGGTCGGTGTTTGTAGAACCCAGGTTGTTTCGTAGAAGAGATTACACACACGGTGTCGAAAAACTGAAGGGTGGGTCAATTCGCTTGGCTTTGTTGGGGGATTTGCACATTGGCTCACCCTATGCCACGTTGGATAAACTTCGAGGTATTTTGCAACTGATGGTGTTGGAAAAGCCCGACGTACTGGTTCTTGTTGGGGACTATGTGATTCAAGGCGTAATTGGCGGAAAGCACGTTCCCATCCAACAAGTGGTCAACGTGTTGAAGAAAATTGACATTCCCACGGTCGCCATCATCGGAAACCACGATGTTCGGGATGGCCGAATGGGTATTCACGAGGCCTTTGCTGATTCCCCGATTCAGTTTTTGGAAAATGACAGTTGGACCACCGTGCTTCAAGGCCAAGAAGTGACATTCGTAGGTTTGGACGACGAGAGTACGGGGACACCATTGCCGCAACAAGCATTTCCAACTGGGTCTGAAGATGGCATTCTCATCACCTTGGCCCACGACCCAGCCACATTTTTGAGACAGCTACCGCATCGAGCAGATTTGTGTTTGGCTGGACACACCCATGGGGGGCAAGTTCGAATTCCTGGAATCGGCGCGGTTGCGTTGCCTGGAAAATCTCCATTGAAGTGGAGTTATGGCTGGGTTGACACCTCGAACGGTCCATTGTATGTGACTTCTGGATTTGGGACCAGCATTGCCCCCATCCGGTTTTGTGCACCTCCAGAATATGTTTTTATCACTCTTAAAGACGCCGCTTAATATTGTTTCAAAGAAGCGTTGACGTTATATTCTTACAAACAACAGGAGAAGGACATGACACATTGTATGGCGTTTTTACTTTCCACTTTTCTCATCGGGTGCGGGGAAAAAGAAGTTGACTCAGGGATCGAATCTGAGGTTGATCCTGCCGCAGAAGCCTTGTGGAATGAAATTCAAGGCTTTGACAGTTGGTCGCAATATCCCGGATGGGAAGGGGTCGTTGCATCAGAGTCGGTACATGGGGACTTTGTATCCATCTGGCTCAATGACAGTGCCATGACTGCGGTTCAAGCTGGAGAAACTGTACCTGACGGTGGGATTTTGGTGAAGCAGACCTTTGTCGATGCAGAGGGCAGTGAACTCAAAGACATCACCGTAATGAAGAAAGTAGACGGATTTGACCCCGATGGCTCTGACTGGTACTGGGGACAGTATCTAGAGGATGGCAGTGTGGAAAATGCTGGCAATCCCGCAATGTGTACCGGCTGTCATGCGGCTGGTGACGACTACATTCGATTTACTGGTGAGTAACAATCGTGCTGTCGAGCAAGACTTACTGTAGTTTCTGACAGAGGATGTTTCCTATTTCTTGATGGCCGACGGCACTTGGATGCACAAAGTCCAAAAAGCGCTCTGCGTTGGGATGCGATGACTGAACGGAGTCCATGTCAATGAACACAAGGTGGTGTTCGTCGCTGACCTCTTTTGCACCATTTCGATAGGGGGCTTGTACAGTTTTGGGTGGATGGTCTTGGCTGAAGTTGGTTGGCAACAGCAAAATGATTGGTTCAACATTGTGTTGTACGGCAAGTTCTACCATTCTACTTAGGTTTGAACCATACTCAACAGGGGAAACGCGTCGAAGACGTCCACGTTCCTCGGCCATTAAAATACTGTCGATGGGTACTTCTTCTGGCGTGGGTGGCTTAACTGTACCCAGCAACCAACGGTACGTCGCACTGTGTTGGTAGAGCACACCTTGTGTACGCAGTCGAAATGTATTCCACTCTTGCACCCTCGACAGTCTTTTGGCATCGCTCTCTTGGGCTGGCATCATGTCCGACCACAAGTTTGCAATGATCAGTTTACTAAAAGTGTGTGTTTCTAAAAGTTCCTCTAGCAGTACCAGACTTTGAGCGGAAGAATACCCTGGGACAGCCCCGTTGAGGGTTTGTGCGTTGAGACAGTTTCCAACGAGGTTTAGATAGGTATCTGTGCTCTGTACACCGAATCCATAGGTGCTGGAGTCTCCAATTGCCAATACTGTCTCGGTTGAGATACCCTCAGTCAATGGACTTTGTCGCAGACCATCTTCGGTTATTTTGTATTGAACGCCATCAAGGGTATACTCTGTTGTGGGTTTGAAGCCCCACAGACGCGTTGGGTGAAAGGGCATCACCGTCGCACCACCGAAACCAGTTTGTACTTCAGTGTCCCAGTCACTTGTCACCATTTGTGCCATCCCTTCCAAAATTAGAAAGAGCAAAAGACTCGTCAAAACCGAAAAGAGTAGTTTTTGGGTGTTCATTCACTCTGTATATTTCTTCTGTTCACATCTGACAAAGTCAATCGTTCATCCACTGTTGGTCATGGATTACTTCTCAGTATTGTTGTCCGCTGTGTCAAAGAACTCATCTCTGTCATACAAGGCGTTCAGTGTCACGATGGCTTCGGTTCGAAGTGCGATGTCTTTGACCGTGATGGTTGTTAACTGGGATTGTTGTCCCCACAACCTCACCATGAACAAATCGATTTCATTGGCTTTTTCCCGTCCAACGCCTGCTTGTTCAAAGGCACTGTCGGCAATGTCCGTCAGTTCTGACCACTCTTCATTATAGGGGATGCCCGCTAAAATTGGGTGGCCTTCCAATATACCCTTCCAAGACAGAGGCAATGCCATGTGTGCGCAACGACATCGCCAAAGCATCTTTTGGAGCCGGTTTATTCTTCTATCTCTCGATGCAAACAAGACTTGCAGTCGTTCTATGTCGCTTCCATTGTTTTTTATACACTCTTTGAGAGCCTCTATTCTATCCACACATTCTATGTTTAACGCTTCAAACCCATGTACAATAACCTCCCACAGTTCGGGAGAGG
>CBFICN010000187.1:0-7723 GCA_965661045.1 uncultured Myxococcota bacterium | reverse complement strand
CAAATGTCCAGACCAAGCACTCTCTACAATCGCCAACGGGTGCAACGCGTACATCCAAACCCATTGAACATCGTGACCGTGACGACGTACCCAAGTCCACAACCCCCAGACAGTCAACACGTCGATCAAGGCAAAGTTGGTTTGAATCATGGCTGGATGGTACCAAATGGCAGAACACAGCGCAAAGAATCCCTGGGCCAGCGGAGGATACACTGTGGGTATATGCGGGTGATTGACCCGTTCGCGAATGCCGTCCTGAACATCAAAAGAGATCGGTGGTTCCACAAAAGGGTTGCCTCCTTGCAAAACCAGTTGCCCTTCCCAAAGGTAGCGGTACAAATCATCAGACCAAATTAGTGGAGCACCGACACAGCCCAGTCTAAACACCGTGGCAACACACATCAATCCGAAAAGAGAATCCCACTTTGGCCGAACCAAAACCGTCCCCAAACCCCACAACGTATACACCCAAGGAGCATACCAAGCCAACCCCGATGACGAAGATGTACGCAGGACCAACAAACAACCTGCGCCAAAGAGCACAAGCCACACTACGAGGATTTTATCTTTCATCCGATTGTTCAGAGACTGTCAAGAATGGAAAGAGTTGTCGAGTTCGATTGCCAAACTTCTGTTGCACGTGCGTTCTCCATTCGGTTTTCATTTCTGGAGACAGACCCTCAGCCTGAATCAGCAATTGATCAACCATGGTTCTGGGTGGTTCAGCGTGCACCAAAGCAATCCAGGCTTCCAACCAGTCCGTACGCTCCCAAATTGTATTGGCAAGAGACCACCATCGTTTCAACAATCGCTTGGTCCACACAACATTGCCTCCCCACCAACGCACCGTGGTGGCGACGTCCAGTCCCTCTCTCAAAAAGTCCACATCGCTGAGTGCAAGTTTCACAATGTCATCCGCTGCCTTCTCATCCCCTATCCAATACAATGTTTGGGCGATGCTCATCCAGTCCGAGACCCGTGAACACTCTCGAATCCACTCGCTGAGATATTCGCGGGCTTTGTTGCGCTGTCCATATCGAAGTTCCATCAACAGGTCTGAGAGGTTCGATGGGTTGCATTCTACAGTTTCCCCCATGACCCGTTGTTCAAGTCTGTACAGCAACGCGTCCCCATCATCCAGTTCTACCATACCAATTTGAAAGAGGGCTTCCATCGAAGAAGACAACAACACTTGTCCTTGATGAAGTTGCCAAGTTCCAATCGCACCATTCCAAATACAGACTTGCACACTGCTGGGAACGTCTATTTCAGCATCCAACAGCAACAATCGATTGGGTGCATGGTTCTCCAACAACCAATCTCGGTCACCCTCAGTCAATCGGTACCAACCGCCGTGTTTGATTTCTGCATTGAGAGAATTCCAAAAATCACCCACCGGCGATGGACGTTCCCAAAAATCAAGCAACAAGGGTCGCAGTTTCAACGGAAATTGAAGCAAATCAAGCGTGGCAGTTGGATCATACAACCATCCCAGCAAAGCGATCAACTGATGATTCAAGGGTGTTTCCAAATCAGCAGACTCATACAGTTGCACAGACCATTCCACCTGACCATCTGGACGGACCCAAATGTGATTTGGCGGATAAATCGGCAATGCTGTCACGCGACTTTCTACTGTGGCAATCCGTTGACAAATCTGTCGAAAGACCTCCCACACCTTCCCCGTTGTCCAACCAATCTTCTTGAGGGCTGATTCCAGCGGCAGTCCCTCTTGTGGAATAAAGGCGCTAAACGCGGGTACAATGCCGACGTCAAAGACCGATGAAATGTGCTGAATACTCTTGTGATACTGACTCAACACACTGGCTGAATGCCACACAGACACAAAAGTGTGTCTCCCCAACCAGTTGTCATAGGCGATGTAACAATACCCCGTTTCAAGACGCTGTTTGTACTGCAACAATGAATAGCGAGCGCCCAACAACGTCCCTTTGGGAATGCGTGACCAATCAGAAACGTCAAGAGGCAATCCCGCCAATTCAAATGGAGAACCTCGTTCTTCCGTATTTTGCAGTACGATTTCTGGTTCTGCTTCTGTCGATGTCGTGAGATCTTGCCCACAGAAAAAACACTCTGTTTGTTCATACACCTCTGCAAAACAGGTTGGACACATTGTAAACGACGACATACTCACCTTGGAAACTACCCAATACGTAACATTGATACGGATTGCATGCAGTTCGTAGACAACGACAAAAACACTTGGAGCATTCTAAATTGAAACATTCTACATAGGGATTGATGGTTGAACTTTTGATGCATTAACGATATACCACCCCCACATAGCACTGGAGGGAGATCATGCCACACAGAACCGATATCCACAGTATTCTCATTTTGGGTTCTGGCCCCATCATTATTGGTCAAGCCTGTGAGTTTGACTATTCCGGTGTTCAAGCGGTCAAAGTCCTCAAGAAGATGGGGTACAAGATCATTTTGCTGAACTCCAATCCAGCGACCATCATGACAGACCCTGGACTAGCGGACGTCACCTATGTAGAACCGCTCACGCCGTTCTTCGCCGAGCAGGTCATTGCCAGAGAAAGACCCGACGCCATCTTGGCAACCGTGGGTGGACAAACAGCGCTGAATTTGGCGATGGACTTACACAAACAAGGCGTCCTAGACAAATACAATGTGGAACTCATCGGTGCCAAACCAGAAGTCATCGAAGTCGCAGAGGATCGACAAGCATTCAAACAGTGCATGATTGAAAACGGCATTCCCGTGGCGCCCAGTGGCATTGCCCATACCATGAAAGAGGCTGAAGAATTGGTGGCACAGGTCGGACTTCCCGCAATCATTAGACCGTCCTTCACGCTCGGAGGACACGGTGGTGGTGTTGCCTACAACATGGACGAGTTTCGCAACATCATTCGCAATGGGCTCGACTTATCCCCAATTACCCAAGTCTTGGTTGAACGCTCTGCCTTGGGCTGGAAAGAATATGAATTCGAACTGATGCGAGACAACAAAGACAACGTCATCATTGTCTGCTCTATTGAAAACTTTGACCCCATGGGTGTACACACAGGAGATTCGATTACAGTCGCACCCTCTCAAACCCTCACCGACAAAGAGTTTCAAATACTGCGCGATGCCTCGTTGACCATCATTCGGGCTGTGGGTGTCGAAACCGGTGGGTCCAACATTCAATTCTCGGTCAACCCAGACAATGGAGAATACTTCGTCATCGAAATGAACCCGCGTGTTTCTCGTTCCTCGGCACTGGCCTCCAAGGCGACGGGCTTCCCAATTGCCAAAATCGCCGCTCAATTGGCTGTTGGCATGACACTGGACGAGATTGACAACGACATCACCCGTCAAACTCCAGCCTGTTTTGAACCAACACTCGATTATGTGGTCGTGAAAATTCCCCGTTGGAACTTTGAGAAATTCAACGGTGCCAGTACCCTGTTGGGCACCCAAATGAAAAGTGTGGGCGAAGTCATGAGCTTGGGTGGAACCTTTGGAGAGGCACTGCAAAAAGCCCTTCAATCCTTGGAATGGAAATATCCAAAGACCACAGAGTGGGACCGAGACACACTCCTCGAAAAGATCACCTTTCCAACCCCCGATCGACTCCCGGCCGTCATTGAAGGGTTTGCGAGAGGTATGAGCAGCGAAGACATTCATCAACGCACCAAGATTGATTTGTGGTTCCTCAGAGAGCTCCAAAGCATCTACGCTACAGATCGACAAGCACTCAGCAATCGAAAACTGCTCGACCTCTCCTCGACTGAAATGAAGTGGTATAAATCACAGGGATTTTCCGACCAAGCCATCGCTGACCTAACCTCGAGCACAGAAGTCGCCGTCCGAGAACACCGAAAATCCTTGCAGGTCCTGCCGACCTACAAACGGGTTGACACCTGTGCTGCTGAGTTTGAATCGTTCACGCCTTACATGTACTCCACCTACGGGGACGAAGACGAAAGCCAAGTGTCAGCCACCGATTCGGTGATTGTCATTGGCAATGGACCCAACCGCATTGGACAAGGGATTGAGTTTGACTATTGCTGTTGCCACGCCGCCATGGCGATTCAAGAAGCCGGCTACAAAGCGATCATGGTGAACTGCAATCCAGAAACCGTTTCCACCGACTATGACACATCCGACACGCTATACTTTGAGCCGATCACCGTTGAACACATTGATTCGATTGTGGACAAGGAGCAACCAAAAGGCATCGTCATTCAGTTCGGTGGGCAAACCCCGTTGAAATTGTCGCATCAAATCAACCCCATTTTGGGAACCGATGCCGATGTCATTGACCTGTGTGAAGACCGAGAGCGTTTCAACGCCTTGTTGTCCAAACTGCACATTCTCCAACCCAAAGGGGCGCTGGCCATCAATCGTGCCCAAGCCCGTCAAGCTGCAACCGAAATTGGTTTCCCCTTGCTGGTCAGACCATCCTACGTATTGGGTGGACGCGGCATGAAGATTTGCTTCGACGAAGCCGCTTTTGAACTTGCGCTGAATGACGCTCTCCAAGTGTCCAGTGCACACCCCATCTTGATTGACCAATACTTGGAAATGGCAGTTGAATATGATGTGGATGCGTTGTGTGACGGTTCAGAAGTCAGAATTGCAGGAATTATGGAGCACATTGAAGAGGCTGGAGTACACTCGGGGGACTCTTCTTGCGTGATTCCACCCGTATACCTATCCGACACCCTCAAAAAAGAAATGGTGGCTTCCACACAACGCATCGCGTTAGAACTGGGGGTTGTTGGGGTGGTCAACATTCAGTTTGCCGTGAAAGATGACCAACTCTACGTGATTGAAGTCAATCCCCGTGCCTCTCGAACACTGCCGTTTGTATCAAAAGCCAAGGGCATCTCCTTTGCCAAAATCGGTACCCGACTGTGTCTGGGAGAAAAACTAACGGACATTCAGATTCCCAAGGCCCACGGCAAAGGTTTGTACTTCATCAAAACGCCAGTCTTTCCTTGGCAACGATTTGACATTGACGATGTTGCCTTGACTCCAGAAATGCGTTCCACCGGTGAAGTGATGGGCGTTGGACGCTCTTTTGGTGAAGCCTATGCCAAAGCCTTGATCGGGGCAGGTATGAAACTGCCGACCAGTGGCGGGGTGTTCCTCTCGGTACGCGATCAGGACAAAGAGTCGCTGGACAAAATTGCCGGTCCCCTTCACTCCATGGGCTACTCCTTGTACGCCACTCAGGGAACATACAACGCGCTTCAAGCCTTGGGTATACCTTGCACCCGTGTAAACAAAGTAGGCGAAGGTCGACCCAATATTGTCGACGAAGTTAGAAATGAAAAAATTCACCTGATGATAAACACCCCACTGGGTCAAAAATCGATTCACGATGAAGCCGCCATGAGATTGGCTGGGTTGCGCTTCGGCATTCCCTGCATCACTACCCTCCGTGCTGCACTGGCATGTGTACAAGCACTCCGCTCGATCCGTGCCCAAGAGCTTCGCGTCATCTACTTGCAGGAACTCAAATGATTGCTTTTCTATTGGGATTCACCCTCTCCGCATTCGCTCAAGAGTCAGATGATACAGTTCATGTGCATGGTCGTCTAATGGACATTATGCACCAAGGACAGATTGACACTGTCGTATCTCTTGATGCCTATGCGGACAACAAACACCTCTACGGCTTGGGGGCTGTCCGCAAACTCGATGGAGAAATTTTGGTGCTGGACTCCAAAGTCTATGTCTCACGCGAACGCGATGGCCAAACGGTTGTGACCGTAGAGCCTGAGGTGGACGCCACCCTGTTTGTTGCCTCTGAAGTCAAGAAATGGCGCAAAATCAAAGTCCCCTCCACCGTTCAAAGCAGTGAAGAACTCGACACGTTCATCCAAGCGCAAGTAAAGAAACACAACCTACCCGCAGATGGCCCCCTGCCATTCCAAATCACGGGCACCTTTGATACACTCGGGTGGCACGTCATTCATTGGCCAATTGGGGATACAGAGCACACCCATAAAAAGCACGTGACGTCAGGTGCACACGGTACAAGCAATGACGTTGGGGGGACAATCGTTGGTTTCTACTCCACCAAACATACGGGGGTCTTCACCCACCACACCACCAACCTGCACATGCATTTCTTACAGTCAGACAAGCAACTGATGGGGCATGTGGATGCAGTTAAGTTGGGAGATGGAATGGTGCTTCGGTTGCCGAAATTGTAGTTTGCGGTGTTGATTCGGCCTTGATTGAGGGGTAGTCGATTAGGGGTAGATACTGTCACCAACAGTATTTACAAAGAGTCCTAAGGACAGAAATACCGCTCAACACCGACAATTCATTGGGATACCTCAGACTCATCCGCCAACAAAATCAATCCCTAGCCCAAACAAACCGTCCATCTTTAACAATTAATGGCACCACCTCCGCTACATCACGCTTTCGCAGACATGCAGCGTATACATGTGGAAACTCAACTCCACGAGTGGCTACATACTCCCACTTGAGGGTCGTTCCAAAGCGTTCAGAGTCAAAAGCCAACACCACCAATGGCCTGTCTTTCGGAAAATAGAGATTGGCCGTTTCCAATACCGAATCGACGGTACTCAGATGAATATAGCCATCTTGAATATCGATGGGTGCGAGAGGGATTGCACCCTCAATCGACTCCCACAGTTCTTTATCAATTATCCGATATACTTGCATATGTTTTGCCCTCATCTGTGTGAATGTTGATGGTACATCTCCCTATCGTATCAATAGGCAATCTGAAAGTAGGCATCCCTTAAACACACCCATTCTAATCGAAGTTCAAATCGCTGAAAACTCTACATCACTCATTGCGTAAAAAACGATTCCCTGAATCAACAGAAAGCCCAGTTGTGTTATTGGCAATATATACTTACCTCCTTTTCCGAGTGACACGATGCCGCAAACCAGCACATTCACCTCCTTTTTACAGCATGTTGATTATTCACTCATGGATTCATTGAACGCGGACCCAAAATCCACCGCAACTGGAGACGACCACCAGCCTCGACAGGTGTTCTCTGGCCATTTCGTTCCTGTTAAGCCGACTCCCCTTCCAAATCACGAATACATTAGTCACAGTGAGCGTTTGTTTGAAGAATTGGGTTTGGATGACACCCTTGCACAAGACAAGCAGTTCAGTCGTCTGTTTTCTGGTGATGGAACAGCGGCAAAAGACCCCATGCGCCCATACGGTTGGGCGACCGGCTATGCCTTGTCGATCTACGGAACAGAATACACACAGCAATGTCCTTTTCGTACTGGAAATGGCTATGGGGATGGACGTGCCATCTCAATATTTGAAGGCGTGTTTGAAGGTAAGCGTTGGGAGATGCAGCTGAAAGGTGGTGGTCCGACGCCATACTGCCGAGGTGCCGATGGACGTGCTGTCCTTCGTTCTAGTGTCCGAGAGTTCCTGGCACAAGAATACATGCACGCACTGGGGGTTCAAACATCTCGTTCGCTAACTCTGTATGTCTCAAAATCGGAAAAGGTTCGTAGACCCTGGTATTCAGATCACTCTTTGTCTTTCAATCCTGACATCATGGTCGACAACTCTGCCGCCATTACGACCAGAGTCGCACCATCCTTTCTTCGTGTGGGTCAGATAGAACTCTTTGCGCGTCGTGCCAGAAGCGAGGCACATCCGGTTGCATACCAAGAGCTACAGATGATTGTGCAGCATGTAATTGAGCGAAACTACAGCCAAGAAATCGATGCC
>CBFICN010000186.1:0-7785 GCA_965661045.1 uncultured Myxococcota bacterium | reverse complement strand
TGGGTTGCTGAGGGCATGGGAAGTGCGTGTTGAGGTGTTGATCCCCCCATCTTGGAAAGTGAGAAGTGCCCACATATTTGAAAGAAACAACGACGTTGTCACGTTTCAATTGGACCCTTCACAGGCGGTTCTTGAAGTCGAGTTGATTCCCCCACAGAGTATACGGTTGTACAAACTGGTCAAGAGTTCGTTGTGGTTGCTATTGATGATTATGACTGTCATTACTGGATTTATGGCCTATGCGGGTGCAACCTTTGTAGATCGAGCCCGAATCCCACCACGGGTGATGATGTTGCTCATCGTTGTATTGTGCATGGGAATTGATTGGGTATTGGCAAAACAGTTGAGCAATCATTTACAAACGGAAGCTTTTTTGAACCATTTGTCGTTGCTGACGTTGCACGAGATTCAATACAATCATTGGGTTCACCAGTTTTATGGGGCCCTACTGACAGGGTTGGTCGCGTGTTTTGTATTTTTGCGCACGTTGGATATTCCATTTTTTGAATCGACAGCCGTTGATGGGGGGGAGGTCGAAGGAGCACAAGAGCCTGAAGACAGTGTAGAGTCTGCTGGAGAACAGTCGTCGACGGATGCAGATGTTGAAGAGGATGCTGCCATTGAAGAGGGGGTTCAGCCTCCAGAGTTTACGCCACTTGGTGAAGCCAATGAAGAATTGTCGGAAGAGTCCCCACAAGAATTTTTTGTGATGGCGGGTGGAGACGAGGACAGTGAGTCATAGAACTCACTTGCTTCGACACCAATACTGTTTAGTTCAGCAAATGATCCAGTTGCCATGGTTCAATCCACCAAGATTCTTTCTGAGAAGGAGCGTGTGGTTGAAACAAAGTATGGGAAAAGTGTGTGCCATCGTAGAGTTGAATTAGGGTGTGATCTTGAATACCCAAGTTGGTTCGAACGCTCACCGCGTAACGCAGACAACCGAGAGACTCTTGCTGACTGAGCCAAAACTCACAGTCTTCGATGCGTCGGTTGGGTTGCTGACTGTTGAACTGCACCAGTGTATTGTCGGTGATGATCCAAGCCGTCGGGTCAGTACACTGCCGCAATCGAATACGGTGGATGTGCTCGATCAAAGGTCTGAAAATGGTGGGAATTACTTGTGGTGCCTTCATCGATTCGTCAAGGTTGTCAAAATGTTCTACGTGTAGACATGCGTATCATTTCTTCACCATGGATGCTGATCTTCACACAAGGATTGACTGTCTTGCTCGTGGGCTGGGTTCAATGGAACTGGCTTGGCACCGTAACGTTGACGGTGCCATTGATGGCTTTGGTGTTTGTCTTGTATGTACACCAGCGTCTGCTTCGATTTTGGGATCACCTACCTCAAATGCCACGCGATATCAAACTGTGCTGGGGAATTGCCCTTGGTTGGTCGGCGTTGATGGTACTGGCATTTGTGTTGACACAGCCCGTACAGGAAGTGGGTCGGATTGCAAAGGTATTGCCAATTTTGTGGTTGGGGATTGGCTTGATGGACTGGGTGTTGTTGGTGTGTATGCTAGAAATTCACAAACTCTCTGCTGATTCGTAAACGATGTGGGGTGAAGTGGAGTCCTTCAAATATGGACAAGACTGGAAGCGTATTATGGAGTCCAATCTTTCAACACCCGCAAGAAGTTCTCACCCAGTACCTTTTGAATCCGTGATTCCGACCAGCCTCGTCGAAGCATATGCTCTACAAGCACTGGAAATTGATCAACCGTTTTCAGATCGGTTGGTGCTGAAATGGCGCCATCAAAGTCCGTTCCAATTGCGGCGATCTCTTCTCCACCAACCTTGATGAGGTGCTCGAGGTGGTCTACGATGATCGACGCATTGCGTTTGCCAGAATGTTTGAGGAAGTTTGTCGCAAACATAATTCCTACGACGCCTCCGGATTTGGCGATGGCTCGGATTTGTTCGTCATCCAAGTTTCGCCAATGAGGAGTGACGCCTTGCACACCGGTGTGGGTGACAAGGATCGGTAGAGTTGGGTCGTGTACATCCACGGCATCCCAAAACCCCTCTGGTCGAATGTGGGCCAGATCCACAAAGATGCGTGCGGCATTCATGGCTTCAACCAATTCTTTTCCGGCCTGGGTCAATCCTTTGTGGCTATGGAGCATGTGGGCTGGCGACGAAGTGTTTCCATACACAGAGGGGGTGAGGTGCACCAATGTCATCCTAGAAATGCCGTGGTTTTCGGGTAGGGATGCGACACCGTCAGGAGCTCCTGAGATTGCATTTGCGCCTTGGACAGCTGGAAAAATAGCATGTTTGTTGTGTTCTCGAGCATATACATAGTCTGTGTGGGTTCGACACAGCCATACGTCATCGTTCTCATTGCAAAAACGTTCTAATGCAAACAGGTTGTACAAAAAACTCTGCCACCTGGCATTGCTGAGTTTGGCTGGGTTGGTTGTGATCGACCACATCGCTCCTGTATAGCCGGCAGTTCTCATCCGCGGTAAGTCACTGTGTCCGAAGAAGTGTCTGCCGAACCATGCCGTTCGATGGTGTTTTGCAGGACTGTATCCCCACAGTCGTTTGGGAATCCAAATGTCCAAGTGTAGGTCAATGATGTCTGCGTCTTTACACAGTTCGATGGCTTGAGAGGAGATGTTCATTGGGCCCTATAAAAATTGTAGACCGGTGAACAACAGATATCCGACCAGCAACAAACTGGATTGCCATTTTCGAATCATACCACCGAGCATGCTGATCCAGAGTCCAAAAATGAAGGCAATCATAATTGGAAATTGTCCCATGGCAAAGGTCGGTTGAACCTCCACAGGAACCAAGAACGCAACAGAGCCCAAAATGATGGCCAAGTTTGCCGAGTTTGAGCCAATGACCCCACCCAAGAACATGGCGTGTTTGCCTCTTTTGACGGCGGTGATTGAAGTTGCAAGCTCTGGCACACTGGTACCAAAGGCCACCATGGTAAGACCAACAACACTTTCGGATACCCCCAATGAAATTGCGATGGCGGAGGCCCCTTGAACCAAAAAGTCTGACCCCACAAGTAGTCCAACCAGTCCACCCACTGTCAAACCGGCAAGTTTCCAAGTCGGGGTGTCTGTCAAGTGTTCATCCTCTTCATCGGTCGAATCAGAAGGCGTAGTGTCATCTTTTTCCTGATCAGCCATGCTTTTGAGGGAGCGAAACATCACGAACAAAAAGAGTGTAAAAATGGCTGCGCCTTCAAACTGTCCGATCAGGTTGTCTTGCAGCGAAAAATACCACGTTGTAATGGCGAGAATGATCAGCAAAGGGATATCTCTGGTCAAAAAGGCTGACTGCACAGGGATACCGTCTTTGACCATCAAACCGACGGCTCCAACAACGAGTCCGGTGTTGGTAATGTTGGATCCAATAACATTTCCCAGAGCCAAATCGGTTGTGTTACAGGGTAGACCTTTCACACATTGAAGGGTTGCAGGATCCCGAAGCGTGGCGATGATGCTCGACACCCACTCTGGCAACGACGTTCCGAATGCAACCAGTGTCAACCCAATGATCATTTCTGATATTCCGATGCGCTTTGCAATTTCAGCGGCCCCATCAATGAAGAAGTCAGAGCCTTTGACAAGCAAAATCAGTCCGAGCAAAACCAAGCCAATAGAAATTAGGAGGGGAGACATAAAACACCAAAGGTGGGTGCAGTAGAATAGATAGAGGGTTAGAAGAGTCCAACAGGAGATGACTATGTCCCATAACATTATTGAACGAAATGAGCGATTGCAAAAAGTATCGCAGGCGCTGCCGAACCTACCAGAACACACTTTAGTTGTCAACGACACGACCAGTGCGTTGAGTCATCTCAAGGGTGTCCGGTGGTCAATTTATGCACACGGCAAAGAGACTGGTCAGCCTACACCGCCGAACTGTGAGGGAGGGTATGAAGCCGCGGTGTTACGCATTTCAACCAACAAAGATCAACTCCGCATGATGCTCTCTTTGCTCAATGGGGTGTTGGTGGAGAACGCGACGGTTTGGATACTGGGTTGCAACGATGAAGGCATTAAGTCCTTTCCCAAAACGGCAGCGGAGTACATTGTAGACGTTGAAACGATCGACATGCGAAAGCGGGCGAGGTTGCTCAAAGGAACCAGCAACAATCATGCCCTGTCTTTCGATGGTTGGGTGCAGCACAACGATATCAAATTGGATGGAGGAATCGTTTCTTGGGCTTCTGTGCCAGGGGTGTTTGCCAAAGGACAGTTGGATGCCGGTACCGAATTTTTATTGGACGTGCTCGCGTCCTATCCCATTAAACGAACCCATCAACTTGCAGATTTTGCTTGTGGGACAGGGGTGATCGCTCGATGGTTGGCCGATCGCTTTCCAGATGCACAATTGGATGCGATGGATGCTGATAGTTGGGCGATGGAAATGACCAAACTCAATGTGCCCAGTGCGATACACCGACTGACCGATGGCTGGACGGGCATGCCCAGAGACTGTCGGTATGATTTGGTGATTTCCAATCCACCGGTGCACATTGGCAAAGATCAAGACTACAGCGTGTTGGAAGGGTTGATTCGAGATGTCAAAAGTCGACTTCACTATCGGGGTCAACTGTTGATGGTCACCCAACACCACATTCCAGTGCAACGCTTTGCCACCGACTTCGAGTATCGAATCTGTGAGGTGGTACAACACAACAAAGGCTACAAAGTCTGGCGTTTGGCAAACCACAATTAGGAGATTCTCATGCGACTGGACAAATGGTTGGCGCAGCACGGTGGATTGTCTCGCTCAGAAGCCACCAAAGCGATTCGTCGAAAGCAGGTGACCGTTGACGGTGTGGTTTGCAAGGTTCCACGCACACACTTGTCTGAGGGAATGGAGGTGTGCTTGGATGAAGTGCCCATTGTTCCCCAACCAGATTTGCTGGCGTTTCACAAACCGGTGGGGTTGGTGACCACTGAATCGGATTCCCACGGTCGTCCCTGTGTTGGGGACTGGTTGCCACACCGCTACCACATCGTCGGCAGACTGGATTTGGATACCCATGGGCTGTTGCTGTTTTCCAAAGATGGTTCACTGACACAGCATCTCTTGCACCCCAAACGAGCAATCGAGCGTGAGTATGTCGCTAAAGTAGAAGGGGAACCGACGCCACAACTGATTGAAAAACTGGCAAAGGGCGTAGACACCAGTGTTGGCCTAGCCACCGCAAAAGTATTGTCGATTGAAGGAGATAGGGTTCGTCTGGTGATGACCGAAGGGCGAAATCGAGTGGTTCGGCGCATGCTGCACAATGCCGGACATTCGGTGCTGGATTTGCAACGGGTTCGGTATGGGGCTGTGGAGTTGGGTGATTTGGCAGTTGGTCAGACGCGTCCGCTTACGGATCTTGAGATGGGGATGTTTGAACTTTGACCAACCGATTGTGGTACTGTAAAATTTACATGACCCTTCATCACAGGACATCAATATGAACAAATCCATTGTACTATTCATCATTGGGTTTGTCGGAACGCTACTGACTTAAACAGCAGAGGCAGTAGAAATCGTCTGTGACCACAAGACACTGTCTACCAAAATACCAGCAGAACTTTGGTTGATTCGAAATACGGTCTTTGCCAAATGGTCGTAAGTTTAAGAGTGCTGATGTAAATTCTTACTTTTCTCAACTGTCGCGGTACACCCAATGCCAAATATACCGACTCGATGCTGAATGAAGAAGACAAGCGCTGTCTCGAAAGTGTACAGTTTTGGGAAAATGGAAACAGAAGCAAACATTGGAAGTGGATTTGGATAAGGATATTTGTCTAGCCACAATTGGTTCCATCATGTTCTGTTTGTACTGATATCCATGTGTATATTAGACTCTTGTGGTATACATGTTCTTTAAGAAAGATACCGTTGGAGCGATAATGATTCACACATTGCCAACCATCATTGCAAAGACCTATGCGATGTCTAAGAAAGATCCCAGGATGACAAAGGATTATCAATACTTCACGGTGGAGTATTCTCTTGGGGGGGTTGTGTGCATTGGGGTATGTGGTCCTGTCAACCCGTGCTTTCGAATGTTCAGCAGACCAAGCATAATGTGTGGGAGAGAAAAGGCGTCGTGATTGAATCAAAGGAACCGTTAATCGAGATGTTTACTGGGTGCTTGATCGCAAGAAACAGCAAGCAGTTTGCTTTGCAGGACCCGATGGGTGGTATAGACGTGGGAATTACCCTCACGGTACGGCGAAAATCCAAGTGGTCGACCATATCTGGAGAAGAGATTGTTTCAACGGAGGCGTGGAATCACTTGGTTGAGCGATTGTTGAACAGTGAGCATGAAGGTACAATCATTGAATCACCGATGCCCACACGATCTGTTGTCTCTGGCATTCAGTTTCAGATTCCAGCCCTCAGTCTTTGGACGGACTGCACAACGACTGAAGAGCGATACGATATCTTTGTACAGTGGATTCAAAATGGATTGAATCTGCTCATTCAAGAAGAGATGCAATGGTTGATGACCATCGACCAGTCTTCATTGGCAACGACTGCTCGTCGCGATACGATTGAGAACCTTTATATGGAGACATCATGAGTACACAAAGTCTACAAGGCCGAACAGCATTCATCACTGGTGCATCCCGTGGAATTGGAGAAGCCATCGCTGTTCGATTGGCCGAAGCAGGGTGCAATGTGGTTGTGGCAGCAAAAACCAGTACACCACATCCCAAACTTCGGGGCACCATTCATGAAACGGTGGAGAAGGTTGAAGCGGCCGGAGCGAAAGGACTGGCTTGCGTCGTCGATGTGCGAGACCCCGAAATGATCCAGGCAGCGGTCGACAAGGCTGTGGAGACCTTTGGCGGCATCGATATTTTGATCAACAATGCCTCTGCAATTTCCCTAACGGGCACCCTTCAAACCAAAGCAAAGCGCTATGACTTGATGCACCAGGTGAATGTTCGAGGGACGTTCTTGTGTTCACAAGCCTGTTTGCCACATTTGTTAAAGTCCGACAACCCCCACATTTTGAACATCTCTCCGCCGTTGAATCTGGATCCCAAATGGTTTGGTTCACACGTTGCCTATACGATGACCAAATACGGAATGAGCATGTGTGTGTTGGGCATGGCAGAAGAGTTTAAAGGCAAGGTTGCTGTGAATGCTTTGTGGCCACAAACCACCATTGCAACGGCGGCAATTGAGTTTGCGTTGGGTGGCAAAGCAATGATGCAACGCTCTCGCAAACCCAGCATCATGGCGGACTCTGCACACTGGATTTTGTCTCAAGGCTTGGATACCAGTGGGAACTTCTTTATTGATGAAGACGTGATGGCACGCGCTGGCGTTACAGATTTGAGTTCTTATGCCGTAGACCCTTCTGTGGACTTGATGCCAGACTTCTTCGTTTAATTTGAGTAAGGCAATACCGATTGGAGAGAACTATGATTGCACTCTTGTTGTGGCTGGGCTGTGGTGAGAAAGAACCCACAAATCCTCTTATTTTGGATGTCGATGGAGACGGATACACCTCCGATGTGGATTGTGACGATGACAATGCCGCAATCTTTCCAGATGCGCAGGAAATATGCGACGGAATCGACAATGACTGTGATGCTTTGATTGATTCAGAAGATGATTCTGTGCAGGCCGATGCGTGGTATGCGGACACCGATGGGGATGGGTACGGAGCGGGGGAACCAACCTTTGCGTGTGATGCCCCAAACGGCTTTGCTGACAATGAAGCCGATTGTGACGATGGAAACCCCGAAGTCAGTCCCGGAGAATTTGAAGACTGTGATGGGGTGGATG
>CBFICN010000185.1:0-7845 GCA_965661045.1 uncultured Myxococcota bacterium | reverse complement strand
AAGGCGATCCCACCGGCCAATTGACCCACAATACTGAGTACTGCAGGACCAAACTCTTGATTTTGGATGAGTTTCGCATTTTCCAATGAGAAGGTTGAAAATGTGGTAAATGATCCGAGTAATCCCGTGGTGATTCCTGTTTTTAGGGGTACTGGAACCGGTTGGGCAATGAACAGGGCCGTACAAAAGCCCAAGACAAACGAGCCCAGAAGGTTGACCATGACCGTTCCCATGGCAATACCGTTGAGGGGCGGTAGCATGGAGGTTCCGTAGCGCAACAGGGCGCCGATAGCACCAAAGATCATGATGTATGCAATGGTTTGCCAGTCTGTAGCAATTGGGTTCATGGCAGGTGGCTCTTTCGTAATGGTTTGTGTTTGGGTTCTTCAGAGGGCTATTTGCTGGAAACTCCCAAGGTGCTTAAAATGGTGCGATGTAACTGCGGGCGAAAAGCGCGATATCTTTTTGTTTTCGCACCAATCGTAGCTCCAGGTATGGCGCCACCTTCAACGATGGGGTGAACTCGGTTGGATGCAAAACCAACAATCAGTTCCTCAGTGGGGGCAATCCATAGGGAGGTCCCAGTGAAGCCAAGGTGTCCAACACCGTTCTTAGGCCACTGTTCTGATGCTGTCGACCGTTCACCCGAAGGCGTATCCCATCCCAAACAATGGCTTCCACTTCCTTTCGTTTGCCAAAAGTATCGGACTGTTTCAGCCTCTATTTCGGGACGTCGACCGTGATAGCCGTCCAGCGACCATTGGGCTGTTTGTGTCAAGGCACTCACGGTTCCAAACAATCCTGCATGGGTAGACCTTCCGCCCAATACCGCAGCATTTAAGTCGTGTACTTCGCCGACCACGACTCTATTTCGAATCGGGCAGTCTTCGGTTGCAGCCGCGTTGGGGTGTCCCCAAAACAAGCCGTCTTTCGCTTCACTCGGTAGGAATTCCTGCCACAAAATGTGAATCGGTTTCCCAAAACGTGCTTCAGCAACGGCACACAGCGCCAAAAATCCAATGTCTGAATAGGCGTATGACGAGCCAGGTGCTCCACTTAATGGTGTCCGAATGGCACGTTCTAACAGGTCACGACGGGTATAGGGTTGACCCCAAGCATCTAGATCGCGTCGAAATTTACTATACAAAGGCCGCCAAGCAGGATACCCCGAAGAGTGAGACAGGCAGTCGATGATTCGAACATCTTTGGGAGCATGTGGCAACCAAGTGGTCAGGGGGTCCATGATGTCGATTTGACCGTTGTTGCCCCAGGTCATGTATAGGTGAGCTGTACAGAGAACCTTGGTGATACTGGCCAAGTCCCAGACCGTTGTGGTTGTGGCTTGTCTAACGGTTGGTCTAATCTCGGCCAATCCGTAGGCCGTGTTGTAGATTTCTGTACCTTGAAATCGAATCGACAGTGCACAACCCGGAACGGTGTCTTCATCGACGAGTTTTGTCAACAGTGCATCAATCTCTGTCCAATCATTCGGCTGCATAGCGTTCCTCAAGGGTGTTGGACGGGTGTCAAAGTCATCGATTGTCCCATTTTCCAGAGCCAATTGACTTCGTTGTGACCGAACTTTGCACCACCATAAACGGGAATGGACAAATGCCCAAGACGTTCCAGAAACACGTCTCTTAACGTATAAGTGGCATTTTTCGGTGGCGTACAGTTGTGAAACGATCCCAATACGATGCCTTTGACCTTGTCGAACATACCACTTTGTTCAAGTTGCAACAGCATTCGGTCAATTTTGTACAATGGCTCTGCTATGTCCTCGAGTGCCAAAATGCAATCCGTTGTATCTAGTTGGCTGGGGGTTCCGCACAACGATGCCAATACACACAAATTTCCACCCACCAAAGGGGCTTCAACTGTTACTTTCGGTCCAAACCAATAATTCGCTGACAATTTGGGCATCTGGTTGGTCGACAGCCATTGTTTCACATATCTTTGAGATGGTTCATCGCACAGCGAAGCCAAAGAATACAGAACCGGTCCGTGAATTAAATCGGTCCATTTGTGTTTGTGATTCCACCCATGTGCCAGTAGCGCTGTCGCGTCTGAAAATCCAATGATAGGTTTTGAACAAGATTGGGGAAGATGTTTTAACAACTGAGCAGTCCCGTAACCACCTCGTATAAACCAGATTGTATCCACCTTTGGGTTTTCGATGGCCCAGCGGAAATCATCGGTCCTTTCTGTCTTTGTTCCAGCTGTATAGAGATGCTTTTTGCCATGATTTGGCCCAAGAAGAACAGTATGTCCCCAACTTTCAACGAGTTCAATGCTTTGGGTCAAGCGCTCTGGATCATGGATGCCAGAAGGGGAGATTGCTGCAATGGTTCTGTGAAAATGTGTCATGTTTCATCCCTAGTGAGATATACTAGTGTACTTTTATTTAAAGATCAATTGTATACGGGCTTTGTGAGGTGTATATGATAACCCATCCCATTCTGACTAAATTGGCAAATCACGGTATTCGGATGGGGATTGACAGCCTTCGCGACTTCCTTTTCCATGTCGGAATATCTGCTGATCACTTTCCGTTTGTTCTGCACGTTGGTGGTACAAATGGAAAAGGGTCTGTGTGTCGAATGCTGGAGTCGATTTACCAGGAAGCAGGATACAAAGTGGGGGTGTATACTTCTCCGCATTTGCAACATGTCAATGAGCGGGTTCGAGTAAATGGGCAAGATATTTCTGATGGTGATTTGTCTAGGTTGTTAACGGATACACAGACCAAATCTGCTTTGTGGGCGATTCAAGAAGGATTGGCGGAGGAAGCCCCCTTGACGTACTTTGAAATGATGACTGCTGTCGCCATTCAGTATTTTGAGGAGCAAAGCGTTGATGTTGTCATTCTCGAAGTGGGGTTGGGTGGTCGACTGGATGCCACCAATGTGTTGAATTCAAGTGCCTCTTGCATTGTCAGTATTGGATTGGATCATACTGAGGTGCTGGGACCTGACTTGGTGTCGATTGCTACCGAAAAGGCTGGAATCATCAAGCCCAATCAGTCGGTGGTATTGGGAATGATGGACGAAAGTGCATTGAGGGCTCTTCGGTACATTGCCAATGAAATGGGTGCTCGAACGCATCAACTGGGGCAGGGCTTTTATTTTTCTGACACGGCAGACGGTTTTCACTTTCAGACGGATAATTTCCGATTGGAAGGGGTGCAAGTGGGGCTGGTGGGTGAGCATCAACGACACAATGCGGCCTTGGCTTTGCAGTTGATACACACACAGCAAGGTCGAAAACCAGTGACGGTTTCTGATATGTTGCGAGGACTTTCGAAGGTCCAACATCCAGGGAGACTTGAGTGGGTTGGCAATTCTTTGTTGCTAGATGCTGCCCACAATCCTGCAGGTGCTGAGAAACTCGCACAATACATCCAAACAATTCGAAATGGTGACTCCAGACCAGTGACATTGTTGCTCGGTTGCTCTACAGAGAAGGATATACGGTCAATTGCTGTCATTTTATCGGCGAGTGTGGATCGGATTTTTGCAACCTACTGTCGTCACCCTAGAGCCAAAACATCCACTGAAATCGTTAAGGAACTCCGACTGGATACTCCGGTTTTCGATATGGGCGCCATTGAAGAAGCCCTCCAACATTGTCGATGGGGGGAAGAATTGGTCGTTGTTGCTGGGTCAATATTTTTGGTTGGGGCAGTGAAGAGTCTTCTGAATGAGGACTCTGATTTTCCTACAAAGAGTGTTTTGCTTGAAGTTTTGTCCAATAGCGGTCATTCTTCATAATGTTGAGAACGTCTTGTGTGACATCGTTGCCGGAACAACCACCCAGTTCTTGAACAGTACCGCAAAGGGAGAGAGAGTTCAGCACCTCATGCTTCTTGCCTCTTTTTTCACTGTAGGCTGTCAACAATGCATTCAATTGTTCACCGTCCGCATTCAATCGCTCAAAATACGCTTCACGATTTTGCTGGGCTTTTTCAATGGCGCTTTGGTCACCAGACTCGACTCCCTCAATGAGTTTGTCATTTTGTGATTCGAGCCATCGCTGGTGCATTTGAATACGCTGTTTTAGAAATGTGTTGGCGAAGACGTCCAACTGAATGTAATTGTCCAAACCGGTTATGGACTTTGGCGCTTGTAGTTGTGTCGATATTTCCACTGTTGGCCAGGGAACACTGTTGATGGCTTCAATTGCCGATTGGAGCGCTGCATCAGAATCCATAGACTCAGCAATTATTTTACTGTACGATGTTCCTTCGCACTTGGGTGCTGCCCCCATCATGGCATGTATGGCTTGTGCTTCGCAGGGTTTGATGGCACCTTCTTTTGTTAAGTCAGTCAATGCTCGGTTCATGGCCGCAGTGAATTCTGTGTCATAATCGTCTGTGAGCATCGTTGCGTGTTTTGACACTTGCAATCGATAGCCAAGCATTCGACGTTGGGTTTCCGTGAACGACTCTTGTAGAGCATCGTCGTTCAAAAGCGCCACATTTTGTTCCATCTTGGTAATTATGGTTGCATGCTGACGAATTGTCGATTCCGCTTTGGCAAACTGTGGAGCCGAGACCTCAGCTGATTTGGCAAACAACACTGAAGATTTGGAGATTTCAGTTTCATTGTAATAGCCCAAGGTTGGCGTGTCGGCAAAGGTGATGAAGGCGGACAAAATTAGGGGGGTCATGATGGCAACTCCGTTTGAATATGCTAGATAGTTTAACCGAATAGGAGTGCAATCGTGGAAATTTTGGGACATGACTCAGTGCAAAGACACCTTTGTTCGATGCTGGAAGAAGACCGTTTGCATCACTGTTTGCTGTTTGAGGGACCGACAGGTTTGGGTAAGTCGTTGGTTGCGGAATGGCTGACAAAATTGCTGATGTGCGAAAATCCCATGAAGGGCGAAATCTGGCAGAGTTGTGACCAGTGTTTTCATTGTGGCAGTGTCGATCGCAATGAGCATCCAAACTTTGTGCGGGTACAGCCTGATCGTTCGATGAAAGTACCAAAGATATCGGTTGATATAGCCAGAAACTTGATTGGCCAGGTCAGCATGTTGCCTCGGTATAAACGTCCAAGGGTTGTGTTGATTGAAGATGCCAATTGCTTGACGGATGGTGCCAGCAATGCCTTGTTGAAAACCTTGGAAGAACCCAGTACCCCTACCATTTTTATCCTTGTGGTGACTTCGGCAAATTTTCTATTGACAACCGTACGCTCTAGGAGTCAGAAGTTTCGTTTTGCCCCTGTTCCAACAGAAACTTTAAAAACCTGGTTGGCGCATCAAGGAGTCGATGCTTCCGCTCAAGTGCTGTCTCTTGCACAAGGGTGTCCAGGTCGGGCTCTGTCCTTGTTGCAAGGGGAAGTGGATGAGTGGCTGACAACGCTGTCTCAAGTACTTGAGTTGATCGAGATGAATCTGACCAAAATGTTTGCCTTGATCAAGGATATTTTCACGGACAAGAGCATCGACAAAAATCAAAAGTTTCATCAAATGTTGGACATACTTGAAATGTTGCTTCGAGATGTTTTGGTCTGGCAGACAAGTGAGGACCCGTCGAAGTTGTTGTGGTCCAGTCGTCAGCACACCATACAACAGTGGGCCTCAGTGATGACGGATAAATGTGTTGGGGATTTACACCGATTGATTGAACAAGCCAGAGAAGATTCCATCATCAACGTCAATGTTCGATTGCAACTTGAAGCTTTGTTGGTGATGTTTAAACGGGCAAAGGTGTTGGGGTACATTTGAATGTGTATGATATTGTTTTGGGTTGTACAGAAAAACATCAAACTACTGAACCCAAGCATTTCAATCCAGTTCAACAACAGTCGCTAAACTAGAGCTTCCGAAAAGCAAAGTCTACTAAAACAAAAGCCCACTAAAACGAAAGCCCACTAAAACGAAAGCCTACTAAAACGAAAGCCTACTAAAACGAAAGAAGGAGCATAGCCCCTTCTTGTCGTTCAAACATTGCGTTGTGTGCAACTTACTTCGCTGGCTTTGCCTCAACTGGTGCATTGGCATCTGCCTCAGGAGTGTGCACAGGGAAAGAAGGTGTTGAACCGTGGTTTTCCAAACGATTTTTGCGCTTGCGACCTGCATTTTTCTTACGAAGGTTGCGACGGAAACGAGTCTGTTGTGTATTACTGGCCAGGATGTACCTCAAGAATTAAAAAATATTGACGTTAACAACTATTGCATTTACACTGCTTTGTCAAGAGATTCTATGGAGGAGTTCAATATGACGAATAAATACACGATGGGCATGGCATTGTCCCTCACTATGGCCATAACAGGTTGTACAGAAATCGAAAAACTCAAAGAGGATATCGAGAAAATCACCAACCAAACGGTTTTGTCTGGTTTGGTAATCGGTTCAGAAGAGTTTAGTCACCCTCTAATCAATGCTGAGGCATTGTCTTTTACCCTCAACGAATCCAGGGTCTTTTTGGCTTCCGCTGGTGTTGACTCTACCGATTTGAATCCCGAAGCCATTTCTGGAGCAACAGTGGAGTTTGAAAGCAGTACCAATGGCGTTCTTCAGTATTCAGAGACAGGTGAAGGGTTCTATGGATTGAATCAAGACGATGGGTTGGAGTATGTGGACAATGAGTTGGTCACAGTCGTGTTTGAAGACGATGTTGGTGTCCATTCTATTTCCAGTACTTTGCCAGCCGCCGCTGATTTTGATTTGCCAGATGACCACGCAGCGGGTGAAGATGTTGTCATAGACTTAACTGGACAGGGGTTTGAATCGTATTTGGTTGCGGTGACTCGATTTCCAGATGGAGAGTTGGTATACAGCAATGAACCCACAACTTTTCAGGATATCTACGATTTATCCCATTCAGATACTGAACTGACTGAGATAGTGATACCGGGAAGTTCCTTTGAAGCAGAAGGCGTATATGCGATTGCTGTATCTGCCATGGTGGGGACAGACTCTGAGAATATGGTTGAACTGAACACGCTGTTGAGCTCTTTGTTGGCTGGAAAAGTGAAAACCGACGTGGTGTGCGTACCGACTTGTCCAACTTTACCAGAATAAGGCTTTATCAGACGAACAAGAACGGACCTACATGTAGGTCCGTTTGCATTTTAGGGTAGGACAAAGATTGCTAGACTCTGTGAATCTCAACCTAAAATATTCTGTACTTTTATTGCACCTTAATTATTGTACATCAATGATCATTGGCGCCATGCTGACTCGAGGATCGGTCGTAAGGATTTGATGAATCAGTTCACTTTGCTTTGCGACTTCGCTTACTTGAGTGGGCAACGTGGTTAAACTGAGAACATCAATACGGGCTTCATGACCCCCTTGGAGTTCGGTCAACAATTCTTCCAATGCCGATTTTGGTTGTGGAATGGTTTGCAAGGTGTAATCCGTGATTCCAGCCAACTCAGCGGCTTTGTTGATTGCATCATCGAGTCCACCCAGTTCATCTACCAGTTTGTGTTCCAATGCTTGAGTACCGGTCCACACTCGACCCTGCGCGACTTCGTGAATCTGTTCCACAGTCAAGTTGCGACCCTCGGCCGCTTTGGTGATGAACACTTGATAGAAACCATTGAGAAATTCTTGATACTTTGCCCGTTCTGCATCTGTAAAGTCGGATGTACTTGAAAATAGGTTGGCAAACTCACCGCGTTGATACGTGTGTAGGTTCATTCCAACTTTGTTGTACAAACCACCGAGATTCAGTTTGCCCCCAAAGACTCCGATGGACCCAGTGATGGTGTTTGGTTGGGCGTAGATGTAATCTCCAATCATCGAAATGTAATAGCCACCAGAGGCCGCATAATCACCCAGGCTGATAACAATTGGAATATTCAGAGACTTCACGCGTTGCAGTT
>CBFICN010000184.1:0-7897 GCA_965661045.1 uncultured Myxococcota bacterium | reverse complement strand
GCTTGAGTACGAGGGAGGGAATCTTCGACGTGTCATCGCATACTATTCTGGAGAGCGTGCCACAATTGCTCCAGAGAGGTTGCAAAACGGTTTTGGAGCATATCGTTTGCGCATCGGTGAGTTCCAAGATCCAGTCAGTCATGTTCATATTTACCCAGTTTCGGTCCAACAAGTGACACGGCACTGTTGTGTTTGGTTCAATGGTTACAGTCAGTATGTTCTTTCCATCGGATTAACACAAAATGTTTTCTATGGGTTGTGTATGGGGATATACAGCATGGAACGAAACACCCTTTGGTCTTTGTATGCACAAAAATCTTGTTCCACTCCTATCCATTTTTCTGTTCTGTTCAGGCTTTACCGCCTTGACGCTGGAAATGGTTTGGTTGCGTCGTTTGGCACTTCAGTTGGGGAGTGCCGGTTTGTCAGCCACCGCAACACTGACTGTGTACATGGGTGGTCTAGGTTTTGGATCGTGGGTGGCGGGTCGTATTCAGTGGACACGACCGCTTCGCTCTTATGGATACTTGGAATTGTTTGTGGCTTGTTGGGCGTTTTTCTTTCCTTGGATGTTGTCTGTCAGTGGTCTTGGGTACATTGAGAACCAGACCCTTCGATTGTGGTTGGTGGTGCCAATTTTATTGCCACCCGCCATGGCCCATGGCGCAACTTTGCCAGCTCTGTCAACAATGATGAAGAGAGTGGAAGACACTGGACGCTTGTATGCGGTCAACACATTGGGTGCGGTTGTTGGCGTATTGGGCTCTGCATTTGCATTGTTGCCTGCTCTTGGGGTGCGTTGGACAGAACTCAGTGCGATGGGTGTCTGTCTGTTGATTGGAATGGACGCTTGGTTCTTGGATCGCAAAGATCCATCGTTGAGCACTCAAAAAGTTCAATCGGTCCAATCTAGTGGTGAGGGTGTGGATCGTGTCTCCACCAAGGCCTTATGGGTTGTTGGGGTTGTTGGGTTCACGTCAATGTCTCTTGAGGTGGGTTGGTCTAGATTGGGGGCTTTGTTGATCGGTGGGTCAGTCTATGCCTTTGCGGTGGTGTTGGCGGTATTTTTGTCTGGGATTGCCTTGGGCGCCAATTGGGGACGTAAACTGAGTGGACAATGGTTGCCACATTCGGTTGCTGCAACAGGGGTACTGGCCATTTGTGGCGCCTATTCTTGGCGTTGGTTGCCTCATGGGCTGGCGGTCTTTTGGGATTGGTTTGGCGATGGAAGTCTGTTGTGGAGTGGGGCGTTGTTGTTGTCGATGGCCATGTGTGGAGCGCCTGTAGCTTCTGGTATGGTGTTTAGTCTGGCATTGAAAGAACTCAAACAGGAAACCCAATGGTCTACCGCACAGATATTGGCGAGCAATACCTTTGGAGGGGTGTTGGGTGTGTTGTTGACTGGACCACTGTTGATGCCAACTCTCGGGATTGTTCAAACAACCGTTGTGCTTGGCATGTTGTGTGTCTTGAGTTCTATTGTGGTCTATTTCGCTGGCATGCGAAGTTGGATAATGGTTGGGGGGCTATCACTGATGTGGGTGATGCAGCCCAAGTGGGATGTTGCTGTATACGCAACAGGATTGTACAATCGAATTGGGGAGTTTGTAGATTTGTCTCCGAGGGCCATCGAACAGTTTGCCCATGAAGGATGGGAACCAAAGTTGTATGTGGATGGTCTCAGTGCATCGATTGCCGTGGGTCAGTCTACTCGAACGGAGAATTTATGGTTGTCTATCAATGGCAAAGTGGATGCCTCAACGGGGGCGGATATGCCAACTCAAGTGTTGTCTGGTGAATTGCCTCTCACCATTCATGCTGGACCGTCTGCTGATACTTTGGTCGTTGGGTTGGCAAGTGGTGTGACCGCCAATGAAACGTTGAAACATGGTGCGACTTCGCTGACGGTTGTGGAATTGGAACCAGCGATTGTTAAGGCGGCCAAACTCTTCGCAGGGGTCAATGACTCTGTTGTTGACAATCCATTGGCTACTGTTCGAGTGGCAGATGCACGTGCAGTTTTACAACAGGAATCCACGCTCTACGATATCATCATTTCCGAACCATCGAATCCTTGGATTACCGGAGTCAGCAATCTCTTTACCGTTGAGTATTGGAAATTGGGGCACAGTAGATTGAGAGAAAATGGTGTTTTTTGTCAATGGGTTCAGTTGTATGCGTTGCCGCCAGAGGGCATGCGCTCCTTGATTGCGAGTTATCTGACCGTCTTTCCCAATACCTGGTTGTTTGAAACCATCCCTGGTTCCGATGCCCTGTTGATTTCAGCCCAAAGTTTGCCCGAGAACCTTCCAATTCAGCCAACCTTAACACCAGTTCAGTTGCACTCGCTGACTCACGGTGCACGGTTAAATACCGATGATCGACCTTGGATTGAATTTGAGGCTCCAAAATGGGTGAATCGTCCGACGGGGCGAATGAATCGAGAATTGATTGAACAGGCTCAGTCCAATCCATAAGCGGGGTTGGAAGAGGTCTGTGCTATACTAAAACAATCAAGTTGATGAAGTCGGGAGTGGTATGCCCATTGAGCCAGGTATCGTTTTGGGTGGTTTTACCATCGGTGAAGTCATTGCTTCTGGAGGGTTCTCGACTGTTTATGCAGCGGTTCACAACATCTATGGTACACAGGCCGCAATCAAGGTGTTGCATTCTCTGACAGACAATGACTATGAAGATTTGCATCGAGATTTTATCCAAGAAATCCAAGCTGTCGCGTCGCTCAACCATCCAAGGATAACCAGTATTTACGATTATGGTTCCAGTGTCTACAACGGTGAACGACACTTGTGGTTGGCGATGGAAGTGGTCAATGGTGGAACTCTAAAATCCAAAATCGGTACTTTGGATTGGACTGACCTGAGCCATATTCTATTGGATACGTTGGATGGTTTGGCCCATGCGCATGCACGACGACTGATTCATTTGGATATTAAACCCAGAAACCTTCTGGTTGACGCATCTTCCAACCGCATAAAACTCACAGACTTTGGATTGATGCGTTCTTTGGAGTACGACGATCCGACTGAGAGCGGCGAAACGGAGATTGTCGGTACCCCAAATTATATGGCCCCAGAACAGATTCGATGTGAGTTCGTGTCGTATGGCCCTTGGACAGATCTCTACGCCGTTGGTTGTTTGGCGTGGGAAATGATCTGTGGTAAACCACCCTATACAGGAAAATATACTACGGTTTTCAAACAACATTGTGCCGGTGTGTTGCCAGAGTTTGTCCCAATAATGGCAGTCCCTTCCCAAGTCCTTGTGTGGTTGAAACGACTGTTGGCTTCCGATATTGATGATCGTTATCAGCACGTTTCACAGGCCGTAGAAGATTTACAACGGCTATTGAAGGGACATTCAATTGCTGAGGTTGATCAATCGAACCCTCATTCATTGGATGGTCCATCTATTGAAGCCTGGGATGATTTGCCCACAGCTGCTTTTGCCGAAGTCTTTCCCTCTGTGGACACTGCTTTGGGAGATACCACGTTGGAGTTGACACCTTCACCAAAAAAGTATGGCGTGGTCGGGTACACAGTCGACCAAACCTATCCCTGTATACCGAAAGATTGGCGTAGAAATAAAGAAGCCACTTTACACAAACAGGGCATTGGACTGAAGCTTTTTCAACTGCAGACCCGTAGGGTGATTGGTCGCGAACAAGTGCGGGATACACTCTGGTCTTGCTGTCGATCTGCATTTTTGGAACGGACACCGCGACTTGTGATGCTTGAGGGGGCCAGTGGTGTAGGAAAGAATACTTTGGCCACATGGTTGGCACATCGAGCCGATGAGTTGGGTGGTGCCCAATGGCTTTCTGTAGCTTTTGACGGTTCTCAAAACAACCGTTCGGTGTTTGGTCATGCAATCGGTCACACCTTAAAGATTTTGCACCTCCCGAGGTCCAAAGCTCTGCTTCGTGTTGAAGGCATTTTAAACCAACTGAATTCGGATGCTTTGACAGCCAAAGAACTGTTGAATCTGTGCTTGGGAACGGGTGGTTTTTCGGAATTGGATTTTGATGTTTGGTCTGCGATTTTGATTCAATATCTGACTGCCTTATCTAGGGTTCGGCCGATCGTTCTCATTTTGCATGGGTGTCAGTTTGAACCGCAGTTGACGCAACTACTGCATCGACTTCTTGAGTGTAAAGAGGCGTTTCCAATTTGTGTTGTGGGTACCATTTCATTTACCACTGTGCAATTTGATCAACAACTGCCTCAACTGTTTGAACATATCAATGAACATCCACATTCCACCACTCTTCAAGTAGAGTCGTTGTCATCGACAGAGTTCTCCTTGTTTTTGCAAGAACTGTTGGAATTAGACAGGGAGAGTGCAGCTACACTGGAGCAACTGAGTCATGGAAATCCCGACATTGCGGTTCAAATTTTGAATATTTGGGTTCAAAAAGGGTATTTGAACATGACCCCAGTTGGGTTTCGTCTCTCTGACGGTGCACCGATTGAAATGCCAAATACCCTTTTGGGTGCGTGGCTACAGCAGTATGGTATGTTGGTAGAGGAATGTAGGACGGAAGATTTGTTGGCTTTGGAAATGGGGGCCATTCTCGGGGTGACAGTCGACCCAAAAGAATGGACCAAGGCACTTTCCATACTTGAAATCCCAATGAACGTTGATTTTCTGTTGGAACTTCAACACCGGAGGTTGATCGATGTTGACCCAATTGCTCGACAGTGGTCATTTTCACATGCACTTCTTCGAGAAGCTGTGTTGGAGCATCTTTCAACAACGGGAAAACGTGCAGCACTCTCAATAATTGCGCTTCAAGTGGTGGACGATACCAACATTAATCTGCCAAGGCGGGCCCGATTGTTTGTCCATTCGAACCGTCCTCTCGAAACGTTGGAGCCGTTGTATCGAGCAGCGATGTACTATGTCATGGGTGATGAGGTTGGTCAAGCTCAGCATTTGTTCAGTATGAGAGAGAGCATTTTGGCTGGCGTCACGGTGGAGCCTCATAGCGTTCATATTCTACATTCGAGACTGCTGGAACTCTTTCTGTCGGGGGCCAAGGAACAAGAAGAGGTTCTACTTCATGGGTCAGATACTCTTTTTGATTGGGCGAGGGAACTTGAAGATTGGGAAAGTGTTCTCTACTTGTATCGAAAAAAAGCTGTCTTTCATTACCACAATGGAGAGGTGGAAGAAGCTGTCAAACTCATGAAAAAGTCTCTCAAAATCGCCCGTACAAACAACTCTCCATCCGTCATGAATATATTGACACGGTTGTCATATTTTGTTCGAGAACCAGAGCGGAGCATTCGATATGCCCGAAAAGCCATTGTTGCAGCTGAATCCCATCGCGACTTTGCCAAAATCGGAAATGCCTATCTTCACTTGGCGACCGGGTATAAGCGTCGGGGAGATTACACTCAAGCCCTGTTTGCATTGGAAGAGGCAGAACACCGATTTCGACATGTCAATCATCGCTCTGGTTTACCCCCAATTCTTCATTTGCGGGGGGAGATTTACAGATTGCTCAAGGATTATCAACGGGCTGAGCAAGCCTATCTTCAAGAGTTGGAAGTATCCGTACATCTTGGACAGGATGGATTCAATCACCTTATCAACTTGGTCAATTTGCTCATTACCTATTTGGCGATGGCTCGCAATGCAGAAGCTTGGGATGTGGGTCAGAAAATTTGGACATTGGTGGGGCCTGACTCAACGAGGAGTCTACCCAAAGTGACTCGACTAATTGGACTGCTTTGCTTGGCGCCGTGTCTGGCGCAGCAACAACACTGGTTGAGACTGAGAGGAATACTGGAACAAATCGATGAAGGGTTGGATACTTTTCAATTTTTCGATGGTGATGTCTACACACTGCTGCTGGCTTGCCTACAGAGCACCACCAAAGCATCAATTCAGCGGCGTTTGGAAGCCATTTTGGATGCACAGTGTCAACGAGAAGGCAAAGAGATTGGCTTTTGGAGAAAGGCACCTTCAAGTCTTTGAAATCGTTCAATGATTCGTTACGATGACTATGGATGTTTGGAGGCGGTTATGAAAAGAGTACTCTTGGCGATTGTAGTGCCGATGTTTGTTTGCTGTAGTGGGGGAGACTCCAAAATTGTAGATACAGGAAACTCGACGTCGTCTGAAGACTTGGACAAGGATCAAGACGGTTACTCCGAGAGTGACGGGGATTGTGACGACTTCAACAACACCATTTATCCTGGTGCGCAAGAAATTGAAGACAACGGCATTGACGAAGATTGTGATGGAGAAGACGCCTTGTCTACGTTGGCAGATGTTGACGATGACGGTGACGGGTTTACCGAAAATGAGGGGGACTGTAACGATGTCAATGCCGATATTTTTCCAGGGGCAACCGAAGTGTGTTTGGATGACTTGGACTCTGATTGTGACGGTATAGACTCTTTACCGGCCTGCACTGGTACATTGGGCAATGATGACTTGACCATCATTGGAGATGCCGGAGGAGACAGACTCGGTCAAGCACTATCCTATGCAGGAGATTTGACGGGGGATGGCACTTTGGACTTTGTTTTGGGCTCAAGGTGGAGTGGATTGGAGAATGGTTCCGTATACGTGGTGGGTGGCAATTCTTTGTTCGAAGGTTCTCAAAGTGCTTCTGGATCTGAAGTTATCATCACTGGACAGGATGCCGAAAGGTTCGGCTTCAGCGTAGCAGGTGGAACTTCTATGTTTGGTGGTGTCAGTGGTGACTTCAACGGAGATGGGATGGATGATTTGTTGGTGGGTGCACCCAATGCAGTCGTCAATGGTGAAGCCATCGGTGCGGCGTATGTGTTTTATGGACCCGTCACCTCGAATACCACCTCTGCTGAAGCCGATGTTGTGTTTTCAGGTCAGTATGGTCAAGACCCAACAACACCGTCCAATCACAACGCTGTGAATACAGGCTATACCGTGGCATTTGTTGGGGATATCAACAACGACGGCATTGGAGACATTGCAATCGGGGATCCATCCAAGAAAAATAGTGGAGCGACAAATGGAGAGGCCTATCTCATATTTGGCCGAGCAGACACTTTTGGGGGGAACGGGGAGAAAGTGACCGCCCAATATGAAGGAACAATATCTCTCAACGAAACAACATGGCGTTCTAGGCTGGGGCGTGAAATCAAGTCCGAAGGCACATCTCGTGAGCAAATGGGTGCTGCAATCGATGCAATCGGGGATGTCAATGGAGACGGCATCGATGATTTGGCGATTGGGGCGTACCGTTGGGACCAGAGCGACTCGAATCCAGATCAGAACAATGGCGCTGTGTTTGTTTGGTACGGCGGTGGAAATCGATACGCTCAAGATTTGGTGGATGCAGATGGCAATGTGACCAACAACCCTCTATTGGTCTCGCACAACGCTTCGAACCACACGGCTGATGTGACCATCTTGGGGTTAAGTGAAGGGGACTCCATTGGACGGTCTCTGTCTGGAGCCGGTGACTTTGACGGTGACGGAAACTTGGATATTATCGTTGGGTCTGAACACGCCAATGACAGTGCCGGGATGGCGATGGTCGTCAATGGTTCTGGAGATGCGATTGCAACCTTTGCTGGCGAAAATGCTGGGGATGCTGCCGGTCGATGGGTGTCTTCTGTTGGTGATGTCAATGGGGACGGAAAATCAGAAGTACTGGTGGGGGCGAAGCTAGCCGATGCCAATGGCGCGGATTCTGGGGCTGTCTACATGGCGTTTGGCGGAGCAGCTGGCGACCTCTCTATCGGTTCTGCTCAAGTAATATTGACAGGATCTACCGTATCCAACGAGGCAGGCATGAATGTGTCTGGGATAGACGACATAGATGGGGATGGCTTCAATGAACTGTTGATAGGGGCACCAAAGAGCAGTGCCGATCAAGGAA
>CBFICN010000183.1:0-7945 GCA_965661045.1 uncultured Myxococcota bacterium | reverse complement strand
GGTGCCCATCCTGTGATTGCCCGCGCCGATGTCGCCGTACCAGCAAAAGAAGTGGTTGGACTGGCGGTCCAAGCAGGACGCATCTTGTTGGATGCGGAGGTGGTGTTTCATGAGAAAATGGCACCGGTGGCAGGTACGGTGATGCCACTGGACCAGTATTTGTATACCTTAGAGAATACACAACATCGCAGTGGTGTGTCTTTGATGAGTGCTTCAATGGGGCACGATTCCGGACATGAAATGGAAATCTTGGATGCGGAGATTGTAGATACCTCACCGTCGAGTACCGCATTGGCAACTCCCCAGCGATCCATCTTTGATCGAATGAGTGAAACTGTGTTGGAGGATGAGGCTCAAGAGCCACGCATGGAACATTGGTGGGACTTTGTTGAAGCCGGGCAACCAGACGTGGCACTCTCCATGT
This sequence comes from uncultured Myxococcota bacterium, assembly GCA_965661045.1. Lineage (GTDB taxonomy): Bacteria > Myxococcota_A > UBA796 > UBA796 > UBA796 > CAJWHX01. The sequence goes on along the minus strand of CBFICN010000183.1, from coordinate 7,521 downwards.
TGTCGGAAAATCCAAAACTGTCTCATGACTCTCAGATGAAAGCGCGAGAATTACTCAAGTCAGAGGATGCAGAGAAAGTGGTCTTTGTATGCTTTGCCGCACGGCAATTTGAATGGAGATCTTGGGTGCTGACCTTGCGTAAATTGTTTACCCATTCTGATCCACGCGTTCGAGCCGCTGCTGTATCTGCAGTTGGAGAGTTGGCGGGTCCGAGTTTGGCACCATCGGTGTATCCGATGCTTACAGATGCAGATCCCGCTGTACGTCGAGCAGCTGAAGCGGCCCATCGCAAACTGGATCGATAAATCGATATTGTGTATACGGCATACACACAAAGGGACCGAGATATTCTCAGTCCCAACGGTCTATGTTTCTAGTCAAGTATGGGATTAGCGGGTCACCAATGATGGGCCTGCATTTAAATCAGCCGCCAGTTCCATCAAGGACAAGAGTTCTTGTTCATCGGCATTTCCACGCTTGACAACACCACGCGTATAGTTGGTTAACTGTGCCAAAGAGATGCCACTGACATAAGGGGACCGTCGCATAATCTCGGCAAATGTCCCAGCCGCAAATGCCAGCTCTGTGGCGTGATCTCGACGTTGTACTTCGTTTTGCGAGATGGTCCAAGCGTGTTCCGTGGCAATGGAGTCTGGTCCTGGCTTTTCATGGCGCACTCGGGTTGTCACCAACGTGTCATTGGACTGGGTGTCGTCTGTCAATACAACTTCATACAGAGCCGTAACCGTATGTCCAGCGCCGACTTCTCCAGCATCAACACGATCATTGCGAAAATCTTTGTCGGCAATATCACGGTTTTCATACCCGATGAGTCGATAGGATTGAACTGTTTCGGGATTGAACTCCACTTGAATCTTGACGTCTCGAGCAATGCTGAGCATCGTGGAATTAAAATCCTCAACAAACACTCGATGTGCTTGAGATTTGGAGTCGATGTAATAGTTGTTTCCATCCCCCTTGTTGGCAAGTTGCTCCATGCGTGTGTCTTTATAGTTGCCCATTCCAAAGCCCATGGTCGACATCGTAATTCCACGGTCTGCATAAGATTGAATCTGGGACAACATGTCTGTCCAGCCTGTACGCCCAACATTGGCATCACCATCGGACAAGACGATGACTCGATTTTCTGCGCCTGGTTCAAAAGATTTCCACGCCATCTCATACGCCAAGTCCAGTCCTGAACTCATCGCTGTCGAACCACCTGAATTGAGCCGGTCGATTGCTGCATGGATGGTCCGTTTGTTGTCACCAAATGTGGGGTCCAGAATCTTGGAAATGTTTCCCGCATAGGTGGCCAGTGCAACTGTATCGTCATCTCGTAGTGTATCAACCAGCATGTGCATGGATTCTTTGGCCAGTGGCAATTTGTCTATACTGGACATGGAGCCCGATACATCCACCAAGAATGTGAGGTGTAGTGGAGGTCGGCTATCAACGGTATATTCCATGCCTTGCAAACCAACCCGCAAAATTTCTCGCTCTTCTTTGAAAGGGTGGGGCATCATGTTCATACTGACATCGAATGGTTTGCCTGCCGAGAGATCTTTGTTGGTGTATTCGTACTCAAAGAAATTGATGAATTCTTCAGCCCGTACAGAAGCGTAGTTGGGTAGAGAACCTTCTCTAAGTTTGCGTCTGGCAATTGTGTAGGATGCCGTATCAACATCGATTGAAAAAGTAGACAGTGCATCGTCATCTGTATGGACGAAAGGATTGATGCCATAATCTGTGTATTGCTCGCTGTTGCTGATGATCTCTGTTGACTTTTCAACAATGAGGGCATCCATATCTGCTGTCATCGTGGCACCCACTGCAATTTCCTGTTGGAGAGGGGCTCGACCCTTGGCTTTTCCACTTTTGCGTTCTAAAGATTTGGTTGAGATGATTCCATCCGACACACTGTACGCGACACCACTACCTTTTGTACCAAGTCCACCCAGGGTGATGGACTGAGACTTGTGTGGTGGGGCTTTTGGAGTCGGCTTGGCATCTTTTTTTCCAGTCACAGCCTTGTCGGAGACAGTTTGCTGACGAACATCCAATTCCGGTACTGGAACAGCGACACTTTCTTCACTTTTGGCTTTGGCACCTTCGCCAGCATACATGTTGTAATGTGAAACGGTCTCTTCGAGTGCGACGGGTTCTGCTTCATTTTCCTCACGTTCTTCGAGTGGGGCAAAATCGTCCACAGCATTCTGGTGCTTTGTTTGACAAGCGAGGAGAGTGGACAAGAGTACGATATTCAGTGGTTGGTAACGCATGGTAAACATCCTGTTGTTTGGGTTGTGTCTTTATTGGACACTCCCTAAAGGATGTTGGTTCACAAATCTTACACAAAAAGTGAAAATTTATTTTTACATGACGTCAAATCGTGCAAATTCCATTGTGAAAGAACCACGGCCTTTTGTCATTGAACGCAACGTTGTTGTATACCCCAATAGCGATTCCAGCGGGCACTCTCCGAGTAAAGAGATGGAGTCCATGCTCGGTACTTGATCATAAATCATGGCTTGTTTGGACTGTAGATCGCCCAACACACTGCCCACATACTCTGCAGGCACAACCACTTCTATTTTCATGATGGGTTGCATTTTGGCACCGCCACCATTTCGAATGGCGTTGCGCACTGCTTGAGCCGCCGCGATACGAAGCGCTTGGGGCGTGGAGTCTTTATCGAAAGTTTCAACAACATCCAGCGTTACGGCCACGTCTACCAACGGAGATCCTGCGATGGGGCCACCCATCATCGAATCTTTTACACCTTCGACCACGGCTTCCATTTGGGCAGCATTGAGCGAAGATCCCTCAGGCAAGATGGTTGGCTCAACCGTGTGTGTACATCCAGTACCACGATCGGTTGGGGTTGCAGTGGCGACACAGCGCGCTTTCAAATGAAGGTCCTTACTGCCAGTGGCGATTGTTCGTTCTATGGTCTCATCGGCAGAACCTGTCGACTGGATGGTTTCTCGAACCGTTACTCGAGGTTTTCCAGAGCGCAATTTGAGATTGAATTCTCGGTTCATTCTTTCAAACAAGATCTGAAGATGAAGCTCTCCCATCCCACGAAGGATTCGCTGACCCGTTTCTTCGTCTTCTTCAAAGCGTACAGTGGGATCCTCTTCACAGATCTTGGCGATGGCTTCCATCATCTTTTCCTCGTCTTTGCTGGAGTCGGCCTCGATGGCCAAGCCCAATACAGGCTCTTTGGTGTCGATGGCTTCAAGCAAGACTTCTTCACCATCGGTGGCACAAATGGTATCTCCCGTGGTGACGTGTCGGAGTCCTGAGAGCAATACAATTTGTCCCGCGTGGGCTTTGGCGACTTTGCGTTTGGAGTTGGCATCGATATCAAATACACGAGCAACACGTTCGACTTTCTTCTTGCCAGCCACCTTGATTTGCTTTTTCTCCTCCAGAACCCCTCGGTAAATGCGGGCAAATACATGGCGTCGACCATCCCACATCTGTACTTTAAAGGCCAGTGCAACCAAATCTCCATCGTCGGTCATCTCTACGGAGGTTTCACTACCATCCAAGCGTTTTGCAGGGGAAGCCGGACGTGAAAGGGGATCGGGTAAAAGTTTGAGAACACCATCCAAGAGGGCTTGTACCCCCCAGTTTTTCAGTGCTGAACCTCCAAATGTGGGTTGGATGGTTCCTTCGAGCGTTCCTTTTGCCAGTGCGGCCCAAACTTGCTCTGTGGTAAACTCTTCTTCCATCAAGACCAACTCTTCGAGTTCTTCGTCTTGTTCTGCCGCCAACATCAGCATGGTTTCACGCTGTTCTTCGACCAAGTCAGCGTATTGACTTGGAATTTCACCAATTGAAACCGTTTCTCCCTTTTCGCCGGAGAAGGTGATGTGGGTGAGATCGACAAGGTTGATAACCGAACAGTCTTCCAACGGAATACAAACGGGAACTGGGTTGCCTTTAAGTCGGTCGCGAACCGTTTCCATGGCTTGGTCAAAGTCTGCACCCGGTTTGTCCATTTTGTTGATGAAAATCATTCTTGGGATTTCGACTTTGTTGGCCTGTCTCCAAACCGTTTCCGTTTGAGGCTCTACGCCACGCACCCCATCCATAACGATCACCGCACCATCCAACACGCGCATTGAACGTTCCACTTCGATTGTGAAGTCTACGTGTCCTGGGGTATCAACCACTTGAATGAGGTGGTCCTTCCAAGGGCAGCGTGTGACGGCTGTGGTAATTGTGATCCCATGTTCTTTTTCTTCAGGAAGATAGTCCATGTGTGCAGTTGCATCGTGCACTTCTCCAATGCGATGATTTGCACCCGTGTAGAACAAAATGCGTTCTGTGAGTGTTGTTTTTCCGGCATCTACGTGTGCTGCAATTCCAATGTTGCGTACGAATTTCAGATCGGTGGTCATTGTTCATCTCCCTGTGAAGCATACGGCTGTCTATAACCCATTTTTACTCACCGATCGACCCTTTTACCTTCGTCAAATATGCATTGCTGAGACTTAAAAATGGGTAATTTTTTGGTGTTTATTCTTCTTTGTACCAATCGAGCAAGGCCCACATTGTGGAGAACAAAATGGTGATTAACAGCAGTGGGTGTACAAACTGAGGATACAGCAGACCCGTAACACCGAATGTTATCCCCATTACAGCGATTCGATACGCGCTTGGTATGCTTTCTTTCATCAAGGCGAATGCCGCTGCAATGATAAAAATATCGACTGTCATAATCGAAGTGGGAGACTCTTTATACAGGTGGCCCACCCCATGATTGAACGTCGCCAATAGAGAGGTCATGGTAAAGGTGCGTGCCATTTGGGCGCCCAGTTTGTTTGTCAGCAATGTTTTTCTGCCTAGAAATACACCGACAATACAGGAAGTAGAGACCAGTGACCCCGTATACATCAATCGAGTTGTGGTGACTTCTGGAGACACAAACAATGAATATGCCCCGGCAAAACTGATGAGCAATACAGCCGTGGCGGCTAGGCTAACAATCAAGGTTCGTCGCCCACTTTTGGAGTGTGTTGGGTCATACTCTTGGGCCCGTTCGTGGGCTTGTGCAAGTTTATTGTATTCTGTTCTGGCTTTGTGCATGGACTCTGTCAAGTGGTCCGATGGCGATTGTAACTCTTGATACAAAGAGTCGGCTACAGAGACTTCAAGTCTACGGACATGGTATTCAATCATCGCTTCCAACAGTGTGTTCAATGAGACTTTGGCAGCAATGTTGTCATTCCACATTTCAACAGCGCTCTCCAGTAGGGTGCGAATGCGCAAAAACTCTCGTCCAATACTGGTTGTGTCAGTGGCGTCTTGAAGGGTTGGCAAAAATACATTTAACAGGTTTGTTGCCTTGGTGGTGAGTTGGATTGCTTCCCAGTGTTCAAGGGCATCTTCCAGAGCGATTCTCAATTCTTGCATGGATTGAAAACGCTTCGATTTGGAACGCGCACAGGCCTTGTTCAGCATGTCCCCAAAAACAGACGGGATGCGATCTGGGTACTCATAGGGGTCAGATGCTTGAGCCTGCTCCAGTGTTTCTCGTACCTTTGGTTTGTCGTGTCTCGGTTTGCCCATCAATAGGTGATGAATGGTCGCTCCCATCAGATAAACATCGGTTCGTACATCCACATCATCTGGGTTGCCACTGAGCATTTCTGGTGCAAGGTAACAGGGGGTGCCAACAATCCCAGGATTCGCTCCAATTTGGTTGACCAAGTGCATTCCCAAACCCCAGTCCATCAAAAAGACCTCATTGTACTTACCAACCATGATATTTTCAAGTTTGATGTCTCTATGTACGATGTGGCGGCTGTGTGCATATTCCAAAGCGTGGCAAACGAGCAACAGTTGCTGTAAATGAGAGACTGGAAGGTCAAAACTGTTGTTCACACCATTTTTTGGGTGAATGGATGAAAGCTGTTCAAGTAAGGTTGTGCCTTGAACTTTTTTCATGATGATTTGAATTTCCCCGTTCTCATTTTGACTGATTTGATGGATCGGCACGATGTTTGGGTGTTCCAACTGACCAGTGATTTGGGCTTCTTGAAGCAACATGCGTTGATAGGTGTTGGAAGACTTCAAGACCTTTTTGATTGCAACTTCACGATCGGGCAAGGTTTGCTGGCCGCAGATCACAATCCCCATTCCACCTTTTCCCAAGCACTCTTCCGTTTCTACAGTACTGGTGGTATGTGGACCTGTGATGATTTGTAGTTCGGTATTTTCGGTAATATCCGTGTTCAGTGGCGCGTGTGTTCTGGGGTCAAACGTTTCGTGCACTGTCAAATCAAGAGACAAAAGTAGCGTGCATGTCTCGGGGAGTTTTTCAGTACGCAACGTCATACGGTTAAACTCTTCGATGTGCCCGTCTTTTTTCTTCCTGGGACATTGAACTATAGGTTCTTACACAGTTTCTGCCAGAGTCTTTTGCGGCATATGCGGCCATGTCTGCTCGATGAATCCATTGCTCAATGGACTCCGTGTGTCTGAACTCAGCAACCCCAAAGCTGGCGGACACGTTGAGTCCCTGAGCCAGCCTACCCCATGGGGTACCAGCAATTTGTTGACGAATGCGCTCTACGGAGATCTTTGCACGTTCTTCGGTGACTTTTGGATAGATGATCAGCATCTCATCACCACCATACCGGATGCAAGGGTCTTGCTTGCGAATGATCGTTTGGATGATGTTGGAGATTGTTTTGAGGACCTGATCGCCGACTTGATGGCCGAAGGTGTCGTTGATGGGTTTGAATTTGTCCAAGTCAACGAATACGCAAGAGATGGGCTCTTGCAACTGTTGTCGTTGCTCAATGATCTTGGGCAATGTACTTTCGAGGTAATCTCGTCTGAATAAGCCAGTCAACGCATCCTTTTGGGCACTCTGCAACTTGTTCACAACGTCTTGCATGTGATCCAATTCGGTTTGGCTGACCACTTTTACTTGTAGTAAAATATCACCAATTTCAATATAATCTTCGACACTGAGACTCGTGGGCTGACTGATTTTCTGGTGATTCACAAATGTGCCGTTGGTTGAGCCCACATCAATGATGAACAGTTGCTTCTTTTTTGTATAAGTGATGACAGCGTGTTTCTTGCTGACGGCAATGTTGTTCAATTGCAGTTCGCACTGTTCTTCACGCCCCACCATGATTTGGTCTCCAGGACGTATGACATAGAAACTCAAGATCTCAGCACCCGAAATGACGCGGATCGTGACGAACTTTTCCGGCGCTTTTTCTTCTTGTGGTGGGCGCAAGGACTCTTTGGTGATTTTCATGGTTTGATCGGTCAGTTCATCACTGATATCAGCAAAGGACTCAACTTCTTCTGGCGGATTGCTTAAATCTAATGTACTCATGGGGTCTGCATCTTTGGGCACAGAGTTTTTTGGGGTGCTGCCGAAGGGGAGATTGAAACCGAATGGTGAAGGTCGTTTTTTGCTCACAATACTTCTTGGGAATGGTGGTGAATACTGCCAACAACCTAACATCTCTTTGCGTTATTCCAAAA
>CBFICN010000182.1:615-7973 GCA_965661045.1 uncultured Myxococcota bacterium | reverse complement strand
ATGTCAGCAGACCCAGCAACCATCAATCTGGCATTGGCGCCTTCTCTCAATCGCTCACTCTCCTCATAAGCCCCCAATTCCTCTCCCGTCTCCGGTTTTGGAATCGCACTTTGCGCAAAGTACGAAGTCCAACGTCCAGTCAACCCAACGATCACCGCTCTAGACCCCGTTTCCTCTCCTGGAGACACCAACTGAAAGGCTTTTGGGTCCAAGGTTGTCACCCCTCTCAAGGTTCCGGCCCTCTCTGATGTGGATACCCACACTTCGGCTTCTACATCGGTAGACAATTGTTCGGCGATTGAAATCGATGACGCGAACGGAGCCAACATGGAGTCTATTCCTTTCACGGCAGCTGCCAAAGGGTTGACCTTTGTGAGTTTGGGAATCAGAGGGTAATTCAGTTGGACGGGTTGTACCTTTTCACCGTATCGAATGGGAAACGTCATTCGTCCATTGTTGACCCTATCAACCAACAAATCTCTGTTGACCTGCACCCCATAGTGTCCCAGTAAAGGTTCAAGACCGTGAAACAGATTCTGAGGTTTCAACGATCGCATATCTGCCTTGCTGTTGGTGATAAAGATTCCGAGAGAACCTCCCCGCAGCAAAAACTGATCGAGTTGATACAGCGCTCTAGGCGACAAAGGTTCCTGCGGTCCTATCTCCCACAAAACATCTACGGAGTTGGGAACCCCTTCAACACCCCCCAAAGGAACTTCAACGATCTCATACGATTCCAATAAGCGTTCACGCAATGTTGCCAACGGTCCACCCGCTTCCAACAGATTTGGCTCTTGATGCCCCGTCACAAAGCCAATGACAGGCTTCGACTGGTCCGGGGATAAAAGCAGCCGCAACGCCCTTGCCAAATCATACTCCAAGGTTTCTACCTGGGTTATAATGGGCAGAACCTCTTGCTTGTCTCCGTATACAAGCGCAGCCCCCATATACACCTTGCGCAGTTCTGTGCTGTTCTGGTCTCGAAATCGGTAATCTATCGGCTCGATTCCAAAACGCTTGGCTTCAGCCTCCAATTCTTTGAGGTTCGTTGGATCGATGACGTCGATGGTCATCCAGCCTTGCGAGTATGCACGAAGTTCTTCTAATTTATCGACCAAAGCGGAGCGATGATTGTTGTACGGTGCCTGTAAATCTTCCGTAAAGTACACTTTGACATTTAAGGGTTTGTCCAACTGCCAAACCAAGGCACGGGTGCTCATATCAAGAGAATGAACCTTATCGTCCGTCACGTCGACACGTAAAAAGTGACGGGATGAAATGACGTTCACCGACCCGATGATGACCACGACACAAAGCAACTGAAGCCAAGAGTTGAAGGACAATACCTGACGGGGGTTCATGACAGCCGCCTTTGCTCAAGCTGAAACACAGCAAGGTGTAGAAACAAGCCAACAATCGATCCATAGAAGATCAGACTGCGTGAGTCGACAATCCCCTTTGCCAAGGTGCTAAAGTGATATTCAAAGGTCAGATACTGCACCAGTGGCAACCACTCTGCAGGAACTCTACCCAACGCATAGCCAGTGGCAAAAGGCAACAAACCAATGCTCAATGCCGACAAGAAAGCCACCACTTGACTGCTCGTCGCTGCCGACATCGCGATGCCAATGGCGGTCAGGGCCGCTCCCATCGAAAACAATCCGACGTATCCCCCCAACACAACACCCCAATCCAAAGGACCCAACTGAGCCATGGATAGCGGATAGGTGACCGACAACACCAAGGCCAGTGCCACCACACTAACCGCGGCCAAAAACTTTCCCATCACCAACTGTTCTTCGGCAATTGGAAGGGTCGCGAGCATTTCCAACGTCCCTGTTCTCTTTTCTTCGGCAAAGGAACGCATCGTCAACGCAGGAATGAGCAACAGAAAAAACAGCGCCATCCAGAAGAACACCGCGCGCAAATCAATGAAGCCCGCTGCAAAAATATCCTGAAAAAACAAGGAGAAAACGCCTACCATACCCAAAAATATTGGGATGATGAGCATGGTGAGCCCCCCATCAAAATAGGCTCTCAGTTCACGTAGGTAAATGGTCCATACAATCGTCATGACCTCAAATGTAACCAATCACTTGGCTGTAGCAAGGTCCGGCACAATAGAAACTGGTTCCATTCTCTTCCACCGCTCTGCTCGCTCCCACGTTGGCTTTTCATAAACCCTTTGCTTCAAAGAAAGTTGAGCCGTCTCAAAGAACCCTTGAAGGTGTCGGAACATCGCACTGGTATCAATCCAGCAGGCGCGCATACAACCTTCACAAGACCCCGCCTCCATCAAACGGGTTCGCTCATAGGCGGCGGAACGAAAGTACTCTTCAAAGTTGGGGTCTAGAAAACTGACATACTGATGCTTGGTGCGGTGGCAAATCGTAAACTGTCCATTGGGCGAAATGCTGAAGTACAGTTTCCCTGCATCACACCCTTCTGCCGGAAAGCGACCTGTTTTCAAATATTGACGCGACGCTTCTAAATATTTGGTGGAGTTGAGAATCGGCCACCCTTCTTTTTTCATGCGAACGATCTGATCATAGGCTCTGTCTACCCGCAATCGGACCTGCTCTGCGGAGTCTTGACTGTGAAGTCCCATCTCTGGCCGGTGTCGAATAAACCGAGCCTCCCAATTCTTAACGCCATCTTTTTCACTATCCAGCAGTTCGATTGGAAGCAGTGAAACAGCAAATCCAATGTCTTTGGCAAACCGTACAATATCGGGCAACTCTTCAAGATTGAGATTTGACACAACACAATTGATGGTTGGCAAAGCACCCCGCACACCGTGCAACCGATGCCCAATGTGAATCATTGTCTGCACTGCTTCGTCCCAAGCCCCTTCGTATTCACAGATGTAATCGAAGCGCTCTGGGTACAAACTGTCCAATGAAATTGAAAAGTTTCGCACACCATCGTCGATCATCCGATCCAACTGCGCCTTGTCAATGCCAATCCCGTTGGTCAACACGCGGGTATTGAGTCCTTCCTTGACAAAGCAATGCACCAAATCTGCCAAATCTTCTCGAGCAAATGGTTCCCCACCACCCAAAGACACTTGGACAACGCCCAAGCGCTTCATTCGCTGCGCAACCTCTGTCACCTCTGCAATGCTCAACTCCTCTTTGGCATTTCCATAACGCCAAATTCCGCACATTTTACACGTCAGGTTGCATCGGTGCGTCACACCAAAGTGGGCATACACGGGAACATCTTGTGTCGTAACGGCACGCGCCAAACGAGTATAGTTGCGTATTGAAAATTTCATGGTGTCTCCATGGTTCATAGTGCTGGACTACAATATCCAGACACTGACTTCATCCACTTTAGATTACCACATTTATCCCAATTCAGCACAGGATTCGATTACGGCCTGTGCGATGTGCTGACGATCTTTGAGTGACAGATTTGGATGAACTGGGATGTGCAACAGTTCTGCGTTGGCCCGTTGGGCATTGGGGCAGTTGGCTTGAAACTCTGGGAAAAGTTCATTATGGGCCATGTCATTCATATACCCCGTCGTAGTGTCCACCCCTCTTGAACGCAGAGCTTCTGCCAACTTTTTTCGATCTCGATGGTGCACAACAAAACTCATGTAGATGGGCTCTGACTTTTCAGGGTACTCTGGTACACCCAGATGTTGAACATTTTGTAAATTGGCATCCAAGTAGGACCCATTGACGATGCGAGACGAATTTAACTCCTCAATCCGATCCAGTTGCTTGAGACCAACCGCCGCTTGAATCGCTCGTGCCTTACCATGGCTTTGATAATGCGTGGGCAAGGTATCGTATCGACACTCCGCCTCTCCAAACCGCTCGTGAATCGGGTCTTTACCAAATTTATTGCCCATCACAACCATAGGGTGAACCGTCGCCCAGTAAATCTTAGGGTGTGTGGCCACCATCATCGCGACCCCTGTCATCGCTTCTTTCAACGACTTTTTGAGGGGGGCATAATCGCCCTGTTGAATGTCATTGCGTACAAAGTCGGCCACAGCGCGATCGTTGGTTGTGATCATTGCCCCTGACAAGGAAGTGATATTTTTGGTGAGCCCAAATGTATAGTATGCAGCATCCCCGAAAGACCCCACACGCTGACCATTGAAACGCGCTCCCGTAGATTGCGCACAGTCTTCAATCACTTTCACACCGTGGGCTTTGGCGATGGCATTGATGCGCTCCATGTCGCAAGGGGTTCCAAACAAATGGGTGGGCACGACCACTTTGGTTCGCTCTGTGATCGCTGCCTCAAAAGCATCCGGGTCCAATACGTGACTGTGTAGTCCGACGTCAGCCAACTGAACCTTGGCTTTGGTGAGTGGAACCATCGCTGGGATTGCGTAATAAGTCAACGCCGGCACAACTACTTCATCGCCCTCTCCGACCCCCATTGCCTTCAACAACAAATAGAAACCATACCGAGCCGACGGGACCATCACAGCATGTTTTGCACCAATGTAGCCTGCAAAACGGTGTTCAAATCGACGAACCTTCTCATCTGTAGAATCTGGCAACACCACTTCTTTGGCTGAAATCGCGGCTTCTCGCCAAGAAAAACTGGGGCTGAATCGAGGAATCTTTCCAAATGCCATGACTGAATACTCCTAATGTGTACCGTACAACCTGCCATTGACAGGCACAGTGCAACCCAAGACTGAACTGCTATTTCCCTTAACCCAAATTGAAGACTTGGCATCTGACCTTATTTTGGAATACATTCCAACCTACACGACGCAGATATTTTGACCATCACCCTTAAGCTTGCGGAGAAGACTTCCATGGCCCTTTTGCCCATTTTAGAAGCCCCCCATCCCATTTTGTCTAAAAAAGCCCGCCCTGTTGAGGAATCTGAATTTGGTCCGGACTTGGTTCAGCTACTCGACGACATGGCCGAAACCATGTACGATGCACCCGGTGTGGGCTTAGCTGCTCCACAAATTGGTGATTCTCGTCGAATCTTGGTTGCAGATCCCAGCAACAACGAAGAGGACGATGCGCCCACCTTATACAAGATGGTCAATCCAACCATCATCAGCAAAAGTCCTTCTCTCATTTCATATGAAGAATCTTGCCTATCGGTTCCAGAGTTCTATGTAAACGTCAAACGGTTTGCCGAACTCACCGTTGAATGGCAAGACGGTATGGGTGTTCGACACAGAGACGTATTTACTGGCTTCCCTTCGATCGTACTGCAGCACGAAATGGATCACTTAGAAGGAATTACCCTGCTTGACAAAAGCAGTAAATTCAAACGCTCACGATACATATCCAAAGTCAAAAAACAGCGCAAAAAGAACAAGGGTCGCAGATGAAAGTCGTATTTATGGGAACGCCCGACTTTGCGGTACCCACCTTAAACGCCCTAGTCGACGCGGGTCACGAAATCTTGTGTGTTGTCGCTCAACCAGACAAACCAAAGGGTCGAGGCAAAAAATTGGTCTCTCCGCCAACGATTCAACGCGCACGCGAACTGGGACTGCCAACCAAACAACCCAGAGCCGTCCGCAGAGGTCCCTTCGTTGAGTGGATGAAAAACTGTGGTGCGGATGTAGCCGTCGTAATTGCCTACGGTCGAATTTTGGTGTCAGATTTGCTGACCGCACCCAAACTTGGATGCATCAATGTACACGCATCTCTGTTGCCGAAGTACAGAGGGGCAGCCCCGATTCACTGGGCCATCATTGAAGGCGAAAGTCAAACTGGTGTATGCACCATGCAAATGGATGAAGGCATGGACACTGGAGACGTCTTGCTTCGACGCGAGACCAACATTCCACCCAACGAGACAACTGCTGAATTGTGGGATCGACTAGCCAATATGGGGGCAGAATTGCTCATCGAGACATTGGCCAACCTGGAGCACATCGATCCAACACCTCAAAACCACGACGCGGCCACCCACGCCCCTTTGATCCAAAAGTCCCTGGGGCACATTGACTGGAACAAATCTGCAATTCAGTTACACAATTTGGTTCGCGGATGTGTATCTTGGCCGGTGGCACAATGTCGCTTTCGAGACAAAACCCTGAAGGTCTGGAAAGCCTCGGTGGGTTCTCAAACCAGTACCGCAACGCCTGGCACTGTCCTATCGGTCAAGCCCTTACCCACGATTGCCACAGGAAACGGCACACTGGTGTTGCACGAAATTCAACTACCGGGCAAAAAACGATGTGATGCATCGGCACTGGTCAACGGCTTTCAGCTAAAGGTCGGCGAAGTTCTTTCTTCCATTGAATAGTCTTGTGCATCCGCTGCCTGGAGCAACACAGTCCAAATACCGTCAACAGGAGTTCTCATGACCTTGGTCAGCCCCTCTCTATTATCCGCCGACTTTGCCAATTTGGCCCGCGAAATTGACACCATCCCCAATGCGGACTGGTTGCACATTGACGTCATGGACGGCTCTTTTGTACCCAATATCAGCATTGGACTGCCTGTCGTCAAAGCCATTCGTCCGCTGACAACAAAGCCCTTGGATGTCCACTTGATGATCGTTGAACCCGACCGATACATTCAAGCGTTTCGAGATGCTGGAGCCGACATCATTACCGTACACGCTGAAGCCTGTACCCATTTGGATCGAACAATCCAAGCCATTCGACAAAGTGGTGCCAAAGCCGGCGTCGCCCTCAACCCACACACACCAGAACAGGTGTTGGACTACGTCCTGCCCATGCTCGATCTAGTACTGATCATGACGGTCAACCCCGGATTTGGTGGACAAAGCCTGATTGAAAGAGTGTTTCCAAAAATTACACGCCTGCGAAACCGCATTGACCAAGAAGGGCTGTCTACACTGATTGAAGTTGACGGCGGAGTCAAAGTTGAGAATGCGCACAAATTCATCGAAGCCGGCGCACACGTATTGGTCAGTGGTTCTGGTGTTTTCAAATCCGACAACCGCATCGAAACCATCCGACGGCTTCAACAAAGCTAGGCCTACTGCATCGCCTCACCAAACATGACCTTGTCGAGTTCTTGGGCAATCATGCGATAGCCGACGACCTTTGGATGTACATCATCAAAAAACAATTGACGTGCGTTTCCATTTTGGAAGTATTGTGGCATATCAGCAAGGGGCGCGTTGTATTGTTTGGCGACGGTCCGCATGACATCGCGATACCCTTCTCGGAAATCCCCCGTTGTCCCGTTGATCGTGTCATGAACACCGGGCAACAGTAAAAAGGCCACCTTAATACCACGTTCTTGAGCCATTGAAACCATGGTGTGTAAGTTTTGGCGATACTCTGAAATGGGCACTCGATTTGTGGGGGCCAATACCGGTCCCAGACCGAAGCCAACGTCCGGTGCATCGGCAGGTGTATATTTCCACTTGTTGTACCACAC
>CBFICN010000182.1:0-606 GCA_965661045.1 uncultured Myxococcota bacterium | reverse complement strand
GGGGGCCAATACCGGTCCCAAACCGAAGCCAACGTCCGGTGCATCGGCAGGTGTATATTTCCACTTGTTGTACCACACCTGTGACAGCATATAGAGCCTAGAATGATACTTCCAAGCCATTGGCACATCCCCATAGCGCGTTGCATCGGGAGCATCTGCCCCTTGTGTATCTGACCACAAGGTCCCAATGATCAACCATTCCGGTTGATAATCCAACAAGCGTTCTTCCAACAATCGAATGGCCTGCCATGACGAGTATCCTGGACACCCACCGTTCAACACTCGCCAATTGCTCTCGCGTTTTCGAATGATGCCCTGCAACTGTCCAGAGATGTTCTCTCTGTCACGGACTCGAACGCCATAAATCGAAGAATCACCAACAATCAAAATTCGATGTTCCCCATTGGGTTCAAATGGAATCTCTGCATTTCGAAGCCCTCTGGAATTGACGTGTGTCATATCTGGCACACCGAACTGCCGATTGTCCCCTTCTTTGACACGCCATCCCAACAAGGCATCCCCAATCATATTGGGTTCTCCCGGTAAAGACTCTCCAGGTGCGACATCCTTGCTGTTGTCTGGCGGAAGCAGTTGCGGTCCCCATAT
>CBFICN010000181.1:1127-7994 GCA_965661045.1 uncultured Myxococcota bacterium | reverse complement strand
CTCCCTACGTTTAACCTTGCTCCAAGCTGGGGTTTACCTAGCCGGCACTGTCACCAATGCCGCTGGTGCGCTCTTACCGCACCCTTTCACCTATGACCGAGATTGCTCCCCCAAGCGGTGTGACCCTACTTGGACCCCATTGCTGAAGTGGCCGTCTACTCTCTGTTGCACTTTCCTCCGAATCGCTTCGACTGGGCGTTACCCAGCAGCCTACCCTGTGGAGCCCGGACTTTCCTCCAGCATCCGAAGACGCCAGCGAACACCTGTCTACCTCCAACTCTCTCCTTTCTTAACCGATGGGGAACGCCAATTCAATCTACCGGAGACGGAATCAAAAACACACCGCAATTTGGACAATGGCAAATTGTAGAACGATGCAATGCGGTCCAACACAGTTCGGTTGGTAAGGTTAGGCGACAAGCACCGCACGAATCACCCATCACCGCCGCAACCGCCCTCTCCGATTTGCTGTTTGCCAACCTGTATCGATTGGCCACACTGGAGTTCATCATCGACAACAGTCGTTCGGTTTCTTCGTCAATCTCCTCGATCCTGTCTTGAGATGGCCTTTGAAGCACCGACAACTCTTGAGACAAATCAACGATTTTGCGTTGGTGAAGGGCAATGTTCTCCATTTCCAAAGCCCGTTGCAGATCAAGACGTTCTTGTACTTCGAGCCCTTCGAGGTATTGCGTTTCCACAGTGGCAATCTCGGTTTGAAAAGACTCAATCTGTTGGGTCGCTGAATCCGCGTCTTGGAGTTGCCCGAGTTGAACGCTGCGCTCGACCAAGGCAATTCGTTTATGCAAAGTCTCCAACTGCGTTTCCCATTGTGGAACCAAGGACTCTATCTCTTGCATGCGTACACCAGCGTCAAATCGCCGCTGTTTGCACTGGTGAATCTTCTTGGAGCGTTCGGCTATTTTGTGTTCAAGAGTCTGTAAGGCATTGACCAAAGAGCGCCGCTCCAATTCTAATTTCCAGACTTGAATGAGTCTATCGTGATCCACCATTCGCCCTCCATCGAGATTGTGTACTAAGCACAAAGCCCACAAGGGTCAATCCACGAACGATTGACGTCAAACTGAAAATTGGGCTTTCAATTCCCGCTTAAGAATCTTTCCCGCTCCAGAAATGGGAAGGGCAGACAAGAGCGTCACCGACTTGGGAACTTTGTACTTGGCGAGTCGCGCTTTCATAAAGTCTAGCAGTTCCGCTTCAGTCGCTGCTTTGTTTTCATGCAGCACCACACAAGCCTTGCCAACCTCTCCCCACTTTGGATGTGGCAACCCAATCACGGCACACATATATACGGCATCATGACGATTGAGCACGCGTTCTATCTCCGCCGGGTACACATTTTCACCCCCTGAAATGAACATGTCTTTTTTGCGATCGACAATGAAGAAATAGCCATCGTCGTCCACCGTCGCCATATCCCCCGTGTGAAAGTAGCCCCGGTCGTCAATCACTTTTTGCGTTGCTTCATCGTTTCGATAATATCCAGAACAGAAAGATGGCCCTTTGAGAATCAACTCTCCGGCTTGGTTCGCTGGCACCTCTTGGTTGTCTTCGTTGACCACGCGGGC
Organism: uncultured Myxococcota bacterium; assembly: GCA_965661045.1. GTDB lineage: Bacteria > Myxococcota_A > UBA796 > UBA796 > UBA796 > CAJWHX01. The sequence goes on along the minus strand of CBFICN010000181.1, from coordinate 6,405 downwards.
ATCGACAAAGAAATTGGGCTTGCCAATCGAACCGGCTTTCGCGATGGCGTCTTCAGGTGGCAAAGCAAATACACCAGGACCAAACTCGGTCATACCGAACCCCTGCTTGAACTGAATGTTCTTTTCCTCAGAGTACTTCTCCACCAGATCAATGGGCAAAGGCGCCCCTCCTGAAGTACAAAATCGCAAACTGGACAAATCGGCAGTGTCCCATGACTGGGCAACAGAAATCATTTGGTACATCGTGGGTACACCAGCAAACACCGTCACCCTTTCGCGTTCGATGGTCTGCAAGACAACGTCGGGATCAAAGTTGCGCATCACCACCGTGGTACCACCCAAGATCGTGAGCGGCACAGTATAGACAAACAAACCACCGGTGTGAAAGAGTGGAAACACGTTGAGGTAGGCATCCCCATGTCGCAAATCGTGAATGACCGTATTGAGGGTATTCCAAGCAATTTGACGGTGCGACACCTTAGCGGCTTTGGGCAGTCCGGTTGTCCCACCGGTAAAAATTAGCGCCGCGATGTCTTCTTCACACACGTGATCACACACCACAACAGGGTGTGACGTTGCTTGAACACCACCATAGGCGAGCGCTCCTTGGATGGGCGTCCCTTCCAACTGTACCAGCGTCAACGGATGCGCATCGACCACCTCAGAAACTTCTGCGGCAAAGTCTTCCGAAAACAACAGAACTGTCGGCTCGACCGAGGCAAATATCTCCACAATTTCTTGTGGGTGCAACCGCCAATTCATTGCCGTATGAACAGCGCCCAGTTTGGCACAGGCAAAAAAACAGTCCAAATGCTCAACCCCATCTTTGGCCAAAATGGCCACGCGATCACCGTGTTCCACCCCTTGGGCTTGCAACCAACCAGCCAATCTGTTGGCCCGTTCGTTGGCTTGTGCGAAGGTCAAGCGCAACCCGTCTTTTCCCAAGTCTATAAACGCCACATCATTGGGTGAATACAGCGTTCGACGTGCCAAATAATCACCAAAATATGTAGATGCATTCACTGCTACCTCCCACTCACACTATTGAACATACAGCACACGGACTTCAGCTGCGTTGGTAAAGCCACTGTTTTCAGCATTGATTTGACTTTGAAGACGAACAATCTCTCCAAAACATTCCGAATAGAAACTTCGTTGACGCACCCAAAAGGACTCTCCGATTGTGGGCTCCACTTCCAACAACGTGTCCACTCGATAGACGTCAGAAAAGCGCAAGGTTGGCAACCACAGTTCCCCACGCTCTCCGATAGAAACAGCGTATCGATGAATCCCAGAAAACGGCAGTCCATTGCTGACGCCTCCGTCTACCACCCCAACGGAAACAAACGCATCACCAACCCGCATCGGAAACCGCATTAAGGAAACTGGTGCATCGTACACGATGCGCTGCGCCTCAGAATCGGAAGGGGAAACAACACCGAGCGTCGATAAAGAACGCTCGTCAAATGTGTACAACCCCACCGTCGTCTCTTGTGCATCATTGGCAATGGACCATTGAGCCTCCGGAAACAACGCTGCATACCATGTATCCCCAACGGACTGCATCCCAGTGACGGAAATGGATTGGATTTGCGATGTTTCTATTGGATTGGAGAAGTCCCAGATGGCGACACCCTCAGAATCCTTTCCCAAACGATACTCAACCGTTTTGTCAGTCGCGATTGCATAGTCCACACTGCCTTCGTTCAACAGTGGAAATTCAGCCGCAGACAGTTCTCCGTTCAAATTGGGCAAACACAGTGTCGATGTTTCCAATACGGAACTTGCATAGGGTGTTTGGTTCTCACCACACCCCACTCCAAGTAGAACCATTGATAGACAGCCAGCAACCGTTCGCATCCTTATCTCCTAAAATCGATAGCGCAAATGGGTTCGAAACAATTGTGCCGGGCGGGCCTCTTGTCCCGTGAGCGAATTGTCCAACCCACTCAACGGCATCAACAGTGCATAGTCCAACTGAAACCCCATGCCGTCTGTGGATGTGTATTCTATACTGGGATCCCATTCTACTCCAAGGCCCTTGTTTCCGCTTAAGGTCGATGTTGCCTGCATCGCCTGTGAATAGACAAGTGCTTGGTGAAAAGTTAGGGTACCCGGACCGGCTTGAGCGACTTCCCAAGACATATGTGGGCGGACATAGACCGCATCGGTCACCGTCCCAACGATCTCTCGCCACAAAATCCGATCAACGCGATAATCGGCATGAAATCGAAAGTTGTCAACGGTGGTGTCCTCAGGAAATCCAAATTGTGCACCGTCCAAGTCTCCGGGTTGAGCCGCAGAAAAGTTTGAGGTCGCTCGACCGCCAAGACCGGGTGCGTCATCCCCACTGGCGGCTCCTGCATCCATGCCCCAGTACAACTTATCCGTAAACTGATGTTGGGTCTCCAATGCCACTCCCCACTGCTGCGAAGTCAATACTTCACCAGAGTATACACCGGGCAACAAAGACACATTGCCGATGTTTGCAGTCAAGTACGCTGCTTCCAATCCAAACTCCCATTTCGGTGCCGTAACTCGAATCCATCCATCGCTCGCGCCCGCACGATAGTCTCTCGGCATCAACGTGCTGTCTGGAACAGTCTCTGCATCACCCAAATACGTGTAGGGATTGTCATAGTCCTGCCGACGAATGGCGTAATAGGCACCGTACTCGACACTGGTTCGGCCCGCGCGTTGACGCCTCGACCTAGAAAAGTCCGACAGCACGTCCATCACGGCAACACTAAACGAATGGGCATCGTCACTGGGATCGGCATCAATTTGAGGCACGTTGTACGCTCGTTCAATGCCCTGCCCCACCGATGAATAATCATAGGACACTGCCCACAAATGCCCTGCCAGTGCGGTGATAAACCCCAATCTATCGGACACGTCTACCGTATTGCAATCAATACAGGTTCCATCATTGACCAACATCCCCAATCCCCACTGGGTGCTCATTCGACCCGCCACCACAAAGCCAAGGGGCGTCAGGGCTGTTGCATAGGCTTGCCGCACCACGATTGAATCTTCGGGAGACAACTGTGAGGTGCTATCAATGGCTGTTCCATTGGGCATGGAACCCAGTCCAAGGTTGTCCAATACGTCAAACCGTAGATTGACCGCAACGGATCCCCTCTCGGAAACACCAGAGACATCGGCTCTAAATCGCATGTCACTGGACGATAACCACTGTCCCTCAGAAATGGGCACTGGAAATATCGGTCGACCAGACGACGTCAAACCACGATCCAAATCTAGGTTGTAATATCCCGTCCCACGGATGCGCTGATAGCCATGAATCTGCCAAGTTCGGTGCAAACCTGGATTCAGTCCTTGGGTCATCTGATCAAAGGTCTCAGCCTGGGCCAAGCCAATGACAGACAGCACAACCGCACCCCACATCATGGCTGCTCCAAAAACTGACGGAGGTCATTGGTGGATGGACCGTAGGCCTCAATCATTGGGAAGTGTCCACAAGAGCCATAGATGCGCACTTGGGAATTGGACAGTTCCGACGCCAGTTTCTCTGCGACCCAGACTGGAGACACCGCATCGGCAGCCCCCCAAAGCAGCAGCGTTGGCACTTGAATCTCGGAATAGCGCTGTTGAACCTCTGCGTAGCGTTGGCTCTCCACTGCCGCTAAGGCCGCGCGCACCGTTCCCGGACGATCCAATGTCTTGTCTACGTGTTCAACAAAGTCTTGATCCACAAATCGATTGGGGTCATAAAACGCCATGGCCATTCGATCATCGGCACGCTCTTTGTACCACAATCGAAACAGCGCCGGTCCAAACATCGGGCTGCGAGACCACACGAAAAATGCTGGCAACTGTTCTTCATAGACCCAGCCATCATACAACGCCAATTTGCGAATCTGTTCTGGGCGATCCAATGCCATCTGCAAGGACACCGATGAGCCCCACGAGTGGGCTACCAAATCGAACTCTTCGATGTTCAATTGCTCCAACAACCCCCAAACGATATCCGCTTGTGCCGATGGTGAATAGTCTCCCTGAGCACGATCAGACCAACCAAACCCCTTCAGGTCCATTCGAACAACGGTGTAATCTTCAGACAGATCGTGTGCCAACCGAGTCCAAACATCCAGCGACGAAGCAAAACCGTGAACCATGACCACCACTGGACCACTCCCTTGTACCTCGTAGCGGATTCTTGAATCCCCCACTGTCGTGTACAGGGCCTCTTTCGGCTCCCCTGGCAACGCACCTTCGTGAAAATGCAAACACCCAACCAACAAAGACCACAACATCAGTGTGCCCTCATCCGACAGTGCAATTCTCTGAAAAAGACGTTCATTGTGGTGCCATCCGAAGCAGTTCAAAGGCTTCAGTAAATTCTGCTGTTTCTTCATCCATCTCGGATGCTGCAGTGGTTACAATGCCGTAACACTCGGAAACGAACGACATACTCTGTGAGAGATAGGTCAACAAACCAACCTGTCGAGTGGTTTGCGTGTGCAAGCGCAATACCGGAAAACGCCCAATCGGCGCTTCAATGTGCCCCCGCGCATCCACAGTGACCGTCTGGTTTTCGACGTGATAGGAGTACACCCCATTGAGGGTTCCAGTCACAATGCTTTCCGTATTCCAAGAGTCTCCCTGCGCAAAAGGAAAGTTCAACACCTGTGCAGGTGGGTCATACACCAGCAGCGTCTCTGTCCAGCCACCTTCAAAAGACGCTACCCCGTCTAGGAACAGCCCTGTTTCAGACAGTGTAAAGACACCGTACAGTTCGTTTTCTCGACTGAGAATGGTCACATAGGAAGCTCTGGGAAAGGAGTCTGCGAACCAAAAGTCTGGTGGTGCGGGTGTTTCCACTAGAACCGTTGTTTCTCCAGCCACAGGACCAGAGAAATCCCATTCTCGAAGCGCATCACCAGAGTGTTGAATTCCAACCAAATCTATCTCCACACCGGAAGCGTAATAAAAAGGTACCGACAAACTCAAGGTTGAGGGGTACTCAGACCACTCCAGTTGTCCGTCGTCATTTGGGACACACAACGCCTCATTGTTTCCTGTATCCGTTTCGTCGTCCTTCACCGGCGTTCCAGAATCTACTTCAAGACCAGTGTCCTCCACAACGATACAGCGACCGTCTGGGGCACACACTCCTTCTTTGCAATCGGAGTTGTCTTCACAAGACACAGGTTTTTTGCCCGTACAAGCAAACTGCCCAAATATTAGCTGCAGTAGCAATGTGTTCATCATCTTCTCCCTACTATTTTATAACGCAAATCGAAAGACTTTAGCA
>CBFICN010000181.1:0-1117 GCA_965661045.1 uncultured Myxococcota bacterium | reverse complement strand
ACAATACAAAGGTTGCTTTTCATCGATTGATTAGAGCACAGAAAAGGGCGTCGTGCCCAATCAAAAACGATATACTGATCAAAATGCTCAGATTTGGGCTAGAACATTGAATATTTGTGACAATAGATTGAGTTGAGAAAAATATGCGCATTACGATTCTTCCCCTTGTGTTAACGCTGGCTTGTACAGGAGACACCGAAAAGATGGAGGGCAATGGTGCCCCAGAGATTCAATCTTTGGTGATCACCGGCACCGACTTTGGCACATCAGATACCCTTACTTGTTCCGTACAATACGTTGACCCCGACGATGACGTTGTGACCGAGACCTATGAGTGGACCAATCAACGGGGTGACATTATCGGAACAGCGAGCACAGTCACCCTTCAGTTGGGAGCCGTAGAACCAACCGAGATGATCAACTGCATGGTAACCCTCGACGATGGCACCGTTTCGGTCAGTGAAATCGTCTCAACCACCATCGAAAACACCAACCCAACAGTGGACATGGTCTCCATTGACCCATTTGAAGGCATTACACCAGAGAGCACACTCTTGTGTTCCGCAAGCGCATCGGATGCAGATGGGGGAGAACCGACGCTTTCTTATGTGTGGGAGCGAAACGGACAGCCTCTTGCATCTACACCCTCCCTGTCCTTACCCGTTGTTGGAGATGCAGCGATGGGTGATACATTTGTGTGCACTGCGACCGCATTGGATGAACACGGTGGAGAAGGAAGCGATTCAGAATCGGTGACCGTTGGAAACTCTCCCCCTTCAATCGAAAGCGTCGAGTTGGTAGTGGCAAACAATCCCGAACTGCCCTTCACCAGTCAGTTGGACATCGAATGCCTTGCCAACAACGTCACCGATCCAAATGGTGACAATGTCATGCTCACCTATCAATGGTCCATCAATGGCTCATTGCAAAACAGTGTTGCCGGTCCCATATTGAGTGCACCGTTTTCAGTAGGGGATGAAATTGGTTGCGCAGTGACTCCCAACGATGGTTTCGACGATGGAGAAGTGGTGGAGACCAGCGTAGAAATCCCCAATTCAATTCCAGAAATCTTTTCCGTTGAAATCGATCCCAGTACCGATGTCGAGGCTGACAATAC
>CBFICN010000180.1:0-7999 GCA_965661045.1 uncultured Myxococcota bacterium | reverse complement strand
AATAGTAAGACGTCACTACAAAGATTGCGTACACCGAAACCCAATAGAACCATCAAAGCTTGGTATGTGCCCAATCCACAAAGATCGCGTGGTGGATTCCCCACCAGAATAGAAAGATCCACCAACCTTTGCGCCAACAGACTCACCATCGCGCTCTTTGTCCCAAATTATTCGGTCTCCCCACAGTTCAACTGGTAACAGTGACCCAGGAACTGGTACGGCTTCGCCCAAATCTCCCTCTTCCTTTTGAAACCACAAATACCCTTTGCCACCCGTTCGACAATCTTGGGCGATGGGTTGTTTCAGATTGACCACCAGCAACTCTTGTTCCAAGGCAATGTTTTCCAAAAATACGCATACAGTCTGCAATTTGAGCCTGTTCAACGCCCCTTGTGGAAGTTCAATCTTGGTTTGAGACACTGTCGCCTCGTACCCTTGTTTGTTGACATACTCTATCCACTGATCTCGGCGTGCTTGTTGCTCCAAATCCACCCATTCCCAAGCGTTGCCAATTTGATCGTAGACGCCATATTCCCCAACACACGTTGGCATACTGCCAGTTTTCTCGACACCACTCCACTGACCGTGGGTACTCGGAGTGTCCAGTACACACTGATTGTCATAAGCGTCACCCCACGGATAGGTGTGTGGACCACCAGCCACAACCCACTCTCTATAGGTCACCAACTTCAAGGGAGAACCATCAACAGACGTGCGTTCACAAGCCTGCATCGCCTCAATCAACGATACATGAATCGATGGCACTTGTCCCTTCTGTGACAGGGCTGTTTGTTGCTCTGACAGTGTTGCCTCAAACGGTTGAAGACAAAACTCTGGAGACTCTGTTGGAATGGGCGCCAACCCATCTGGACACGTCTTGGATCCCCTCTCCACACACCCGTAAAGACACCAAGTGTAAACAATATTCAAAAGCCCGTGTGCAACCATGCCTCCATCCTATCAAAAAATACAGTCAATCCGTCGAAAATAAGCGTTTCCTGCGTATTTCATACCGAACAAGTGGTTTGGATCCGGTTGTTGAACTACATGAAAATGTTGATTGAGGAGTGTGCGATGCCCGAAGGACCAGAAGTACGTCGAAGTGCCGACAAAATTGAGAGAGCCGTAGCCAACAAACCTTTGCGCTGCACCTTTGAATATCCTGTATTGGAAGCCGTCTCCGAACAGTTTGAGAATGTTGCCCTCACCTCAATAGACACATACGGAAAGGCTTTTGTGCTCAACTTCTCCAATGATCTGTGCATTTATGTGCATCTCCAACTTTATGGACGTTGGAAGACTGGTCGACTGAACAGTTACAAAACCTCACGAAGAACCCGACGACTAAAGTTGGAAACCGATACTCATTATGCTGCCTTGTACTCAGCGACCGACATCGAGGTCCTCTCCCCGAAAGAAGTTCCCAAGCATCGTTTCATACAAAAGTTGGGACCCGACCTCTTGAAGAAAGGCTACGCCACCAGTCACATCTCAAGGCGACTTGGCAAATCGACCTTTGACAGGAGAACACTGGGTGCGCTCTTGCTCGATCAATCGGTATTTGGTGGACTGGGAAACTATTTGCGCTCGGAGATTTTGTTTCGTTCAAACCTATTGCCCTCTAGAAAACTGAACGCTCTAAGCAAAGCAGAACGGACTTTACTGGCCAAAATGATCCATGAAACCACCCATCGAGCCTATAAAACAGCAGGCATCACCTTGGATCCAAAGTGGGTAGACATTGCAAAATCCAAAAAATGGCGACGCTCTCAATACCGACATTTTGTGTTTGATCGTGAAGGAGAGGCCTGCTGGATCTGCAGTTCCACAATCGTCAAAGTCAAAGTGGCTGGTCGCCGATTGTATTACTGCCCAACTTGTCAACACTAGACAACATTAAAAAGTCATCAATACACCAGCAGCAAAACCCAGTTCACGAGCGGTACAGTCTTTGCCTGTCGCAACCAAGTTGCTGTAACTGGCATAGTCGCCCTTGTAGATTTTATCCCCTTTGATCGTGGCCAAGAGGTTGCTGTAACTGGCGTAATCCCCTTTGTAGACTTTGCTGTCTTTAAGGGTGGCCAAGAGGTTGCTATAACTGGCATAGTCGCCTCTATACACCTTATCGATTTTGCCCGTACCCATCAGATTGCTGTAACTGGCGTAGTCACCTTTATAGATTTTGTCGTTTTTGATGGTCAACACCAAGTTGCTGTAACTGGCGTAATCTCCCTTGTACACCTTACAATCACCGGCTTGCGCCAACGCCATCCAACTCCAAATCACCCACATTGCGTACTCCTTTGTCATTCACAATTGTATGTATGGTACCATAGAAACCATTCTATGTCCAATCAGACCAGTGTGGGTTCACCCCTGCTTGCCGATCCGCTATCTTGAGATGCTTTGACAGTATTTTTCGCCCAATAGACCGATCGTTATGATAACAGTGCTGTAAAGAACCGTGTCGATGCTCTACCCCGATTGGACAAGCCAATCGACTGTGACACTTGCCCCTACACACGTCGCTGTCTTGATGAAACTGTGCACAACGCGCTACAGACCAGCCTGTTTTTTGTACCGCACCAGCAGGACAAGATTGGATACAGGGTTTCTCTACACAAGTTTCGCAGGGACCTGACGAGGGTTTTACTGACAGTGGAATACACTCGGTTGTCAACAGCACCATACGCAGACTGACCCACAAACCATATTCAGGATGAATCAACAACCCCACTGGGCTCGGCAGTCCCAAACCCGCTTGTTGTCCCAACACTCGAAAGTCCAACAATACATCTGCGGTGTCAGCGCACTGAATCCAGCGTCGAGAAGTGTCCGGATTCGGGTCCACCTCTTCAATACAGCGCAATACAAAATCATCTAGGGGGTGGATGTGATCGGAAAGACGCTCTGGATGCTGTCTTACATCCTCAAGAAAAACGTCCCAACCGACTCGACCACCATGGGCAAACACCACCGCACGTTGACAATCGGGTAGGTGCTCTTGATAGGGGGTACCGTCTGCAACACCGAACAGGGTAAACCCCTTTTCATGCAGTCGGGCTACAATGCTCGCCAGCCAAGCAGGCACCGTTCACTCCTTGACAGTCAATGTTGCTTCTGACCAAGGTTGCCTCGTTCCATCGAGTAAGTCGGTCAATTCAATCGAATCATCGTTCAGCAACCGCTGTCTGGCAAAGGCAAGTACATAATGATTGAGGATGTCCCAAGCCAACTCTGTCTCCATCGTCGCACAACCACCGACTGTAAAACTTTGATGACAGGCATTTTCCAGCGACAACCATCGAAAGTCAATCCCTGTCACATCGTCAAAATGTGCTTGATTGCCTTCTTCACCGTCTTCTGTACCTGAGATGAACAGCACTGGAGCATGAACGTTCTGATAGCCCATGTCCCCAAAAAACGTTTTGCGATCGGTCCCCGCCATGGGAATGGCAACCGTCACCCTTGGATCGTGGAGTTCATTTGACGACAACAACGCATACTCTTCGTCTGTACAAAGCGTCTCTGGGTCTTCCAACCCCACACCGTCGAAACACACAGCATCAATGTTGTCATACGTCGCTCCAGCTCCCGACCAAGTGGAATAGGAAGCACCAAAGGAATGGCCAGACAAGACCACCGACGCTGTATTGATCGCATAGTCCCAGGACAGCGTCTCCAACACATTGAGGCTCTCTGTTAAGTCCGTTGGACGGTGTACAAAGTGCGAAACGGGCAAAGGAGAACTGTGGTCAACCAAAGTGTTGTCAATGTGGTTTGGTGCCACCGCAACCCAACCGTGAGACGCAAAATGCGACATCAGAAATGCAGAGTTGGCACCCCAACCTTGATAGCCATGACTGGACAGGTGGACTGGATATCCCTGTTCGTACATTGGTTTGGCTGGGGTCGCATCGGCAAAAACCGTATCGTCCACACCCACAAAGTACGTCGCCGGAGTTCCAGCAGTGTCTTCGGTTGGGTACCAAACCTCAATGGGAATCGTCCGTTCTGGTTGACCCTGAATCGGTGTATAGGTGTGCAAAATCTGGGTGTGACCAACATTGAACGGACCTCTTTCCTGAGGAGACAATGCCCTCCAATCCACAGTCTCTACAGACGTTGACGTATCCACAACTTTTTCATCACCACAGGCCAACAGTGTTACCAACCACATTCATCCTCCATAGTTCCCATCAGTATGACAGATTTCCCCGTCTCTATCGCATCAAGAGATCGAAGCGTCATTCAACGCTTGGAGAGTGCGCACAACATACTGCTGATGCTCTAGCAAAGCACCTTTCGCTTTACCAAGCACGGATTCTACATCGAGCATTCCACCGTCGACAAACTGAGACTGTTGTTGGATTTGCTGAATGCTCTTGGATAGAACCGATGTCGTCTGTTGGGTTTGCGTCGATAAGTCTTTGACCTCTTTGGCCACAACGCCAAACCCACGGCCAAATTCCCCAGCATGAGCAGCCTCAATACTGGCGTTCAACGCCAATAGACTGGTTTGTTGCGCAATATCGTCAATCGTTGAAATCATAGACACCATCGACTGCACTGACTGCTGGAGACCTTTCATCACTTCATCCACTTCACCAAGCCGTTCGCCAATACGGTTGGCTTGCTCAATGTGCCCCTCCGTTGCGGACAAAATACTGTCGATCAAATTGTGAAACTCAGAAAGTTGATTCATCAACTCAAAATTACTCGTGGACGCAGCCGGTTTATAGACTTCGACAAACTTTTCGACTTCGACGATCTTTTCAACTGGAATTTCTTTAATGACGTCCACAGGAACTTCGACGATCTTCTCAACCTCTACTTCCTTGATGACTTCGACAATTCTCTCGACTGGAACCTCAACGATCTTCTCAATTTCAACCGGCACCTCGACGATCTTCTCGATTTCCACAATCTTTTCAACTGGAATTTCTTTGACCACCTCGACTGGAACTTCTACTTCTTTGATCACTTCGACGATCTTTTCGACCTCTACTTCCTTGACGACCTCGACATTTCTCTCGACTTCTACTGGAACCTCAATAATCTTTTCGACTTCCTTGATCACTTCCACTTCGACAATCTTTTCGACTTCAACAACCTTCTCAACTTCTTGAATTACCTCAACCGGCACCTCGACAACTTTCTCAACCTCTATTTCTTTAATGACCTCAATTTCAACCGGTACTTCAACGATTTTCTCGACCTCTTTGACCACTTCAACCGGCACCTCAACGATCTTCTCGATTTCCACAATCTTTTCCACTGGAACTTCTTTGATGATTTCCGCAACCAATTCTGTTGTACTCTCTGCTGAAGGCGGCAGTTCAAAGATTTGTGCCAACACACCTTGTAGACGACCATCCACATCCAACAACCGCGTGGCCACAAACCACATTTCTCGTTCTTGACCACCGTCTGCAAAATAGAACACTTCTTGCTGAGACGTCCCTCCTTTGATGGCTTGATCAACCGGTGTGCTTCTACGGATTGGAAGAAAACCAACCCGTGACTTTTTTCCCACAATCGCGCTGGCTGGCATGCCGGTTAGCTGTACCAATCGTGGATTCCAAGCCAAAACAATCCCTTTGTTGTCTACGAGAAACGCGGGCGTATCCAATGCCAACACCTGTTCTGTAGTCCATTGCTTTGTCACCAATCGCTCCTTTACAGTTCCAACGTTAGGCTACAACTTCTACTTCATCTCGACTGACGGACTTCATCAGTGCAGTGTATTGTTCATACTGTTCTGGCATGTCAACATACGCCGAGCGCAATTGTGAGAGCAAGTCCTTTGCGCGTCTAAAGGCGCCAATGAGCATCCCCGAAATGTCGGTTGGACAAGAGAACATGTTTTGAATCTCTGCCAATGACTTCCCTTCTGCCCACGCCTGTCCAATGTGCAACATTTGTGGTTCCCATACCAACTGTTGCTGAGTCAATCTACCGGACTCTCGTACAACGTCGGAAATGAACACCAATCGAACATCGCGCATCAATTCACGCATTCTCTTATTTGGCTTGCGGAATACATACACATTGCGAGGCAACTCGACCACCAACCCACAGAACAGCCCAAACAGTTCTGCGTCGTTCAATCCTTCCAAGAGTCCCAGCATAAACAGTTCAGTCACGAAGACCTCTTGAATCTGAAAGCACATCAAGACTTTCGCACCAGCGTAAAAAGTTCCATCTTCGCCGATGTATCGATACTTCTTAAGAAATTTAATTCGAGCCTCGAATTCAGCCCACGTTTGGTTCTCCATACTCTGCGCTCTGTGCACGCGACGATTGATTTCTTTTCGAGTCTTTTTCTGCGTCTTGTGTGGAGAATGTAAGTCGACCAACTGCTGAAGTTGCTCTTCCAATCGTTCAGCCTCTTCTCGTTCTCTTTGCGCCTGCAACTGTCTGCGCCACGACAAAAAGGACATCTCTATGAGTTCTCGGATTCGCTCATGGGGGTTGCGATGCAAGAGGTTCACAACAGAATTGAAGGACAGTGAAAACCTCGAATCAACCGGTTCATAACTGGCAGACAGGTAGCCTTTGATTTGCCCATAAAATTCCATGTATTCGTCGTCATTGATTCGCATGACAACCAATCCCGTCTTGTCCAACCCACGGCGCCCCGCTCGACCCGCCATCTGCATAAACTCACGCGTCGGAAGTGGAATCATACAACTGCCGTTGTACCGTTCAAGCGAATCAAAGACAGTCGCTTTGGCTGGCATGTTGATACCAAGCGCAAACGTACCGGTACAGTACAACACCTTGATCAACCTCTTTTCGTAGAGCGTCTCCACCAAATGCTTGATCAACACGTGGACACCCGCATGGTGAAAGGCCACCCCATACTGCAACAGTTCCACTACGTGATCCTGCAACGCCTCTTCTGCCCCTGGCAACTGTAAGAAATTCTGCACCACATCTTGCATGCCTTGGAGTTCTTCTTCGTTCAACAGACTTTTGTGCAACCAAGACTTCAGGGCATAGGACAAGTTCTCCGTCTTGGCCCGAGAAAAGGTAAAATACAAGTAGGGCCACTGCTTTTGAGAACGCATCATTTTAAAAACGTCGATGTGGGTCGTTCCGTGACGGTTGTGTTGACGTTTTCCTCGATGTTTTCCGTTGCGTCCTTTGCCCTTACCACCTTTGTTCTTTTTGCGCTTTTTGCGATCTTTCAACAAGGCTTTGGCTTTCTCTACCGACACCAGTCCCGTTTGTTTGGTTGCCACCGAGTAGGTCAACGGCACAGCACGCTTGCGTTCTTCCACCACAGGAACCGGTCGCTTGCGAACGTGAGACAACCAATCTGAGAACTCGTTGAGGTTTTGAAGCGTCGCCGATAGACCCACAATCTGTACATGCTCTGGCAAATAAATGAGCATTTCTTCCCACGTTGTTCCTCGATCGGGGTCGTCCAAGAAGTGAATTTCATCCACAATCACCGCCATTAGATCGTCGACCGAGTCTTCACACAGCAAAATGTTGCGTAAAATCTCTGTCGTCATGACCTTACACGGCGCGTCGCGACGAATCACCAAGTCCCCAGTGACCAACCCAACATTCTGTTCACCATACAGTTCGCAATAATCGCGATACTTCTGATTGGACAACGCTTTGATCGGTGCAGTATAGATTACACTTTTGTTCTGACGCATTGCCTCTTCCACAATCCAGTCGGCAACCAAGGTTTTACCAGTTCCTGTGGGTGCTGCAACCAAGACACTGTGTCCCGCTTGCAAATATTCAATGGCCTGTCGCTGAAATCCATCCAACTCTAGTCCGCGGTATGTCAATGTACTCATAAATCTCTTCCAAATTACAGGCTTCTCTAATTTGGGAATAGTGTAACCAGTCTTGCGATGGTTTGAGCAGACAAAGTCAGTGAGGTACGCAAATAGTCCTTTTTTCAACCCCCATTGTTACACCGTACGGTTCTGTCACAGTTCGACAGGTGTATTCAACAGGCCTCACCAAGACCAAT
>CBFICN010000179.1:0-8048 GCA_965661045.1 uncultured Myxococcota bacterium | reverse complement strand
GTGAGGTATACTTCCGTATCCGAACTTTTATAAACAAGGAAAGTCTTGAAATTCAAGACCGCAAATCAACTTTTAGTTAAGTTAGTTTGCTCACAACCTTCCCCACAATGTGTTCCCGTGTCAACCAACCAAACTGACGGGAGTCACTGCTGGACTTGGTGTTGTCTCCCTGTACAAAGAACCGTCCTTCTTCGATGAGCATCACGCGTTTGACCATGTCTAGGTCTTGATGCGGGTGTTGACAGATGACGACATCTCCTTCTAAGATGGATGGAGGCTCAGGATCCATCAAAATGAACTGTCCGTTGTTCAGTGTCGGAGTCATCGAATCTCCAGACACAAAAAACCTCCGTCGGTTCCCGAACACCCACATCGTGGTTTCCCACCACGAAAAATGAATTTCTGAGACCATTGGAGGTTCTAGAGTTGTGAAAGCAAACGCTACTTAGCTAGCAGTAAACCATGCTACGTCGCGGTTCTTAGCAGACCAGAAGATGCCGTGAATTTCTTCAATGGCTTCCATCAATTCTGTTGCATGCTCTACAGACACTTCAACCTTGCAAGAAGAGCAAAGCTTTGCAGCTTTCCAAAACTTGTCGTGAAGGTCTGGGTGTGTTTCCAAGTGGTGTGGCTTAAAGAAGTCTGTCCACAATACCAACAACTCTTCTTTGGCCTTGTGTGCCTCTTCTTCTTTGATGGCTACGTAGCGAGAAAATGTGTTGTGGTATTTGACGTAAGCGGCGTGGTCATCTGCAGATGGAACTTCCAATGCAACCAATTTTTTGGTCATAGAAAGTACAGCTTCAGCAGCGATACGAGCAGAAGATGGATCGTATACGCCACAAGGACCGTCGCAGTGTGCGCTCGCTACTGGAGCAGGAGAAAGTTTATTTACCAGTGAGATCAAAGTATTGAACATCATAGTATCCTTTGTGTAGGGTGAAGAATGTGGTACCAAGTACCAAGTGAAGTCTATAAGATATGCGATGGTTGGCAAATTGTTTTTCTCCGTATCTGCACTTTACAGCAGTTGATACCAGAGGAAAACAGTGCAGTGAAGTCTAAGCACGCAGCCACCAGAGACAAGTGTCTGACGTAATAATTGTGCGCCATATCAACCCACCATCTAAACTTCACCATCTCACTTCATAGGTTGCTGGCATCGACATACCCAGCAGGTAGACGAAACCATTAACGGAGAGTGAGTGGATAAACAGTGAAAGTGCGAAGAGCGGGAATTGAACCCGCACAGCCCTAAGGCCACCAGCTTCTGAGACTGGCGCGTCTACCGATTCCGCCACCTTCGCATAAGCTTTCAGTCCATACAGTATAGTGTAGAAGCGCAGAAAAGTCAAACAAACGGTGTCCTTTCTCCAAACCAACAATTCACGACTCAATCACTCGGTAGCTGGAGCTCCCACAACAAATAAAACTCGTAATTGCTGGTGCAAAAAGGTGTGCTGGTTGTATTTCCCTGCATATCGGTATCCACGTCTACATTGTCACACCAAACATCTCTGTCACTGTCAATCAACGTTGCTGCTAGAGGGGCGATTTCTTCCGTCTCCATCCAAAACAGCTCTACACTTTGAACTGTTCCACGATACTCCCCTTCCCAATTGGGCAAGTCCGCAACACCATTCTCCACGGTCACCGTTGTACAAGCGTCCACACTGTACTCCTCAACTTCTTTGGAGGTGTAATCGGTATTCAATCGCTGACAAAACTCCACATCCGATTGCGTCACCACATACCCTGACGCATCATAGACCAACACAGTAGAAGAAATGTCAAAAATCTCCGTGCAGGCGCTCAGTAACCAAATCATCCAACCCCCAAACTCTCTTGAATGCACTCCACAACCTGACTGACACGAAAGGGTTTCGGAATCCGAGCCACGATTGGAAAACGTTTGGAAGAGGCGTCCCAAGCTGACACATCACCAGAAATTGCGACAATCGGCGTTTGGGGATGGGAGATGTCTCCCAGCAGTTCCAAACCAGAACAATCAGGCAATCGATAATCGACCACAAATACGTCAAACAATGGGTTCCGCCCTACCTGTATACGGGCATCGGATCCTGAAGTTGCCCACGTAACAATCATATCCGCTCGCTCCAGTTCCTTCTTCAACATAGCCCCCAAATGCTCGTTGTCTTCAATCAAGAGCACTTGGATCATCGACATGTTCTGATTGAGCAAAGACAGATCGATTGGTTGCGTTTTTTCAATGCTGAGATTGGTTTGTTTGGATGGAATGAACAGTTCAAACAAACTGCCCTTTCCGGGTTCAGACTGAATGTGCAATCGACCCCCGTGGGCCGCCGCACACATTTCAACACTGAACAGCCCAAGACCGGACCCATTTTCCTTCGTTGTGAAGAACGCCTCTCGAACCTGCGTGAGTTGGACTTCGGTCATCCCCTCCCCGTTGTCAGAAACCCAAAAGTGTACCCCACCCTCAACAACACGACACCCAAAGTGAATAGAGGGGTCCGTCACATTTTTAACGGCGTCGATGGCGTTCAAACCAAGGTTGAACATGGCATCAAACACACGAGACTTGTCCATCAACACAGGCTGATAGGCATTTGTGGGTTCATACTCCAAAGAGATCCCATCCTTCAAACGAACGCTCAGCGCCTTTCTCAGGTCGTCCATCAATCGACGTGGACGCACCAATTTCAACGCTTTGGGGTTGTTGCGAACCGACGACAGGATCTCCGATGTCCGGCGTCCAGCCCTTAGGGCCGTATCCCCAATCTCTTCAGCCAACTCTTTGCCTTCCTCATCGAGTTTGGACAGTTTGAGCAAATCGGCCAAAGCCATGATGGAAGCCAAATGATTGTTTAGGTCATGGGCAACAGTGGTCGACAATTTGCCCATAATCTTGACGGTGTCTTCCTGTAGAATTTGTGCTCGCAACGCTCTGTCTTCAGTCACATCACGCGCGGTACACACCCACACTTCTTGTTGTTGAAACATCATTCCTTGCATGCCCATTTCACAAATTCGTGCAGACATTTCTCCTTGGGAGGGTATTTCCCAATCCACTTTGGTGCCGACTACCTTGCGAGCGTTCCAAAAAGTCAGTGGCAAATCCAAATTCCAGCCGTTGTCGTTTAACCGAAGGTGACCACCCAACCAATCTTGCATCGTGGGGTTGGCATCCAGAATCTGTCCGGTCGGACCCAAGATTAACATACCGTCTTGGGAGGCCTGAAAAATAGTTTGCCATCGGGCCTTCTCTCTATGGGTTCTAAGAAGGGACTCTCGAAGACGTTGCGTCGTGTACACCATCAAGACTTGAATCCCAAGCATAAACAAAGGAAACACAAAGAAATCAACAGTCTCAGAATGATCGGGAGCAAGGTTCGGCAACCCACCACTCCATTGCAACCAAGCCAATGCCGCAGACAGAACACTGGTAAAAGACACAAATAACCAAATGTGTTGCAACGGAAGAACCATTCCCGCAAAGATGATTCCAACCGGCAACAGTAAAATCGCCACGTCATAAATCCCACCACCGAGATAAGCCCCCATGAAGGCAACCAACATCAATGTCAAACTCATCAACCACGAAGCACTGCCAAAATACCGCCGTTTCATCAACCAAAAATTGAACGAAGTAATCACCAACACCAACAAAGACAGACTGCGAATAATTGGTGCGTCGAAGAATACCGTCAGCCCAAACAAAACCAAGGCAAAAAACAACACAATCGTCGACATCACCCTAAGGGTTCTCTGTGACTCAACGTTGAGCTGTTTGGGCGGCATATTGCGTGTAGAAGGAAACAATGGCATATGGATCAGATGTATCCGATTTGAACAAAGATACGTCAAGTGTATCAAAGTGGACTCAAAATGCATTTATCTTCCGCAACCCACAATCCTGTTGGATAGTCTTCATCGGATCCATTAGACTGGATACAACTACAACCTGTGATTTGGAGCATGCAATGGCGGTTAACAGGGCATCGATTGTCGATCAAAACTTCATTCAATATGTTGAGCATCTTGCAACTACATCTGCCCAACAAACAACTACAGCAGAGACACTAAACCAATCATGGGAGGGCTTGCACGGTTGGGAGATTGTCGATCTATTCCACACCATGATGCAGTCTCGACACTTGGACATTCGGGCTCGAGAATTGAAGAAAACAGATCGCAGTTTTTATACGATCGGCTCGAGTGGTCACGAAGGCAATGCTTGTGTTGCCAAGGCGATGCGCCATACAGACCCAGCATTTCTCCATTATCGGTCTGGCGCCTTTTACCTTCAGCGTTCAAAGCAGGTCGATTCTGTATCGGGAGTATTTGACGTGCTCAAAGGCATTGTCGCATCAACAGAGGAACCCATCGCTGGCGGACGCCATAAAGTCTTTGGTTCTGTACCCTTGAACATTCCTCCACAAACGTCCACCATCGCATCTCACCTTCCCAAAGCAGTGGGGGCGGCTTTTACAATCGCACGAAAAAATAGACTCCTTCTCAACGAAACCGAAGATGATTCCATTGTGGTATGCACATTTGGAGACGCCAGTTCAAACCATTCAACAGCCTGTGGCTCTTTTAATGCGGCTGCCTTGTCTGACTATCAAAACCTTCCCTGTCCAGTACTCTTTGTGTGTGAAGACAACGGGATTGGAATTTCAGTTCGAACACCCAAAAACTGGATAGAGCAACGCTTCGCTCCCAATCCTGGTCTCAAATATTTTTCGGCAAATGGCTTAGACATCGTTGAGTGTCATCGAGTCGCCAAGGAAGCAGTGGACTATGTTCGTCGAACACGTCGACCAACCTTTTTACACATCAAGCTCGTTCGTCTTCTGGGTCACGCTGGCTCAGACGTCGAACGGCTCTATAGAAGTCAACAAGAAATTGAAGCCCTAGAAGCCACGGATCCGCTTTTGCAAACGGCACGCCTGGTCCATCGATTGGGCCTCATGACGGCGCAACAAATCCAACACATGTATGAACAAACGCGCCAAGAAGTCTTCGCCCTTGCCAGAGAAGCGGTACGCCACAAGCAAATCGCCACACCAGAAGACGTCGTGTCGGTGTTGGCTCCCCTTGACCCAGTGGGAATTCGAACTGAAGCCACCACAGCACCCGATCCAGATGCCAGAGAACACTTTCACAATGGTCGACTTCCAGAAAAAGAACGCCCCCGTCACTTGGCGATGATTTTGAATCGCGCATTGGGAGACTTGCTGTGCAAACACCCCGAAATGATGATCTTTGGTGAAGATGTCGGAAAGAAAGGTGGTGTCTACCACGTGACCGCCGATCTTCAAAGCAAAGCAGGAATCGGCAGAGTATTCAACACCCCGCTGGATGAATCGGCGATTTTGGGTCTGGCCATTGGAGCTGGACAAATGGGCATGCTGCCTGTGCCAGAGATTCAGTACCTTGCCTATTTACACAACGCCATCGACCAACTCAGGGGAGAAGCTTGCTCCCTACAGTTCTTTTCGCAAGGGCAATACAAAAATCCAATGGTGGTTCGGATCGCCTCTTATGCATACCAGAAAGGCTTTGGTGGTCACTTTCACAATGCCAACTCCATCGCCGCAATACGAGACATCCCGGGATTGATCATCGCCTCTCCATCCAATGGGCACGACGCAACGTTAATGCTGCGGACCTGTATGGCAGCAGCCAAAGTGAATGGTCTTGTATCCGTCTTCCTAGAACCCATCGCTTTGTACATGACCAAGGACCTGCACGAAGAACGAGACGGTTTGTGGTTGAACAAATACCCTTCTTTTGATGAACACATCGCTGTGGGAGAAGGACTGGTATGTCGAGAAGGAAAAGACATTACCATTTTGTCCTATGCCAATGGGCTATGGATGAGTTTACGCGTTGCCAAACGACTTGAGGCGCAAGGAATTGACTGCACGGTTGTAGACTTGCGCTGGCTAAACCCACTTCCGGAAGCCCTCATCGTCGAAACAGCGAACAAAACCGGCAACGTACTCATAGTAGACGAATGTCGAAAAACAGGTGGCATGGCGGAACCCATTATGGCTCTACTCGCCGAAAAGACAACAGGACTGAACATCCAACGAGTCGCGGGATGGGATACATACATTCCTCTGGGCGATGCTGCCAACCTGGTGTTGGTACAAGAAACGGACATTGAACAGAGCATCCGCACAATGCTCAAAGGAGAACCATCATGAAACGCTGTGTAGTTGTCTGTCCAGGAAGGGGCTCCTATTCCAAAGAGTCTTTGGGTTCGCTGCAACAGGTAGACTCTAGCAAACTCGATGTTTTAGACGCCTTCCGTGAAAGTTTGGGTCGCAGAACAGTAAGAGAACTCGATGCCAGTGAGAAGTTTCGTTCTTCTTGGCACATTGCCGGAGAAAATGCCAGTATTCTAACAGCGGGTGCGTCGGCTGCAGACTTCGACCAAATAGCCGATGAATATGAAATTGCGGCCATCTGTGGAAACTCAATGGGTTGGTATACAACACTTGGCTTGGCGGGTGCGCTGGACATCGGTGAGATGGGTCGACTCATTGAAACCATGGGGCAATATCAACAAGGCAATATCATTGGTGGGCAGCTTGTATACTCTTTGATGGATGAGCATTGGCACATCGACCCTGTCAAACAACAACGGGTCAACGAGGTGGTCCAAAGCACACCGGATTTATACTGGTCTATCAAACTCGGTGGCCAAGTCATATTGGGTGGTACAGCAGAAGCCCTCGACCGCGCCATCGAACGACTTCCCAGAATCGATGGTCCTCGTCCGTTCCCATTCAAACTGCCCCTCCATTCAGCGTTTCACACCCCCCTAATGATGGGGACACATCGCCAAGCGTTGCGTGACCTTCATGATTTACAAATTTCTCAGCCAACGGTCCCCATGATCGACGGCAATGGCCACATCTGGCGTCCACAAGCCTGTTCAATACAAAATCTACTTGAATATACGCTTGGTCAACAAGTTGTCGAGGTCTATGACTTCTCAGCCATGATCCAAAGTGCCCTCCAGCATTTCGCGCCCGACCACATCATTTTGTTGGGCCCCGGCAGCAACCTAGGGGGGGCCATTGCTCAAGTCATGATTGATGTCGGATGGCAAGGGATTCAAAACAAAAATGATTTCATCGAGCGACAGCAACACAATCCGTTCATTTTGTCTATGGGGCGCTCAGAACAACGAAAAATCGTGACACACCTGGAAGAATAATGACCCACAAACAGCGATGGCAACAATACTATCGCCTCAAATCTCTGTCTAGAACTGGTTGGGTACGCAAAGGAATTGATCCTGTTGAGTCTGTTGCGGCACACAGTTGGGGACTGGCCATGTTGTGCATGGAGTTTGCACCGCGGATTGAACCCTCTTTGGATGTTGGAAGAACAATTCAAATTGCTTTGGCACACGACTTACCAGAGGTCATTGTTGGGGATATTACCCCCCACGATGGAATCTCAGCCCAAGAAAAACAGCACAGAGAACAGACAGCGGCTCAGAGTATTTTGCCACCACAGACATACGCATTTTGGCACGAGTATGACCAAAACTCGAGTCGAGAAGCACAGTTTGTTCACTGTATGGACAAGATTGATATGGCGTTGCAAGCCACCATTTACCAATCTCAGTCCAACACAGAAGAATTTATCCGAAGCGCTTGGCGAAAGGTCCCACAGGAGTGGCACTGGATTTGGTATGAGTTAAACTTACCTATCCTATCGTGAGTATTGTATATGTCAGAAATTACCGAAGTGGATGTCATTGACCTAGACAATGATGGCTTGGACGACCGATTGCATCGTGGTGGTGACACCCACTCAGTTCACGACGTTTTAAAGAGGGTCAACAGTCTAAACCTCGAAAACCTGCCAGAAGACTTCTTACACAAAATGCATCAGAATATGCAGGCAGAAATGAATGAGATGCTCGAACTGGCAAAAGAATATGAGCGCAAAGTACACTCAGAGATCTTAAAAGGCAATTACCACATCGTTGAAGCCATGCGAAAAGATCTGCGACTGTTGAAAAGAGAATTCGATCAACT
>CBFICN010000178.1:0-8056 GCA_965661045.1 uncultured Myxococcota bacterium | reverse complement strand
TATTGGAGACTGTGACATGAGAGCTATGGTGGAAGCACAGCAGAGCGCCATCAATCGTATTTTTCAATGGGTACAGGAATCTGGAGAGCCTGATGCACCAAAGATCAATTACATTTTGACGAACGGGAAACGGTTGTTTGCTCGACGTGCAGGGTTGGAATTATTCGTTGCAACACAAAAAAAGCAGTGTCCAGATGCGAATACGTGTGCTGAACCAAACAAGATTTGTCTCGAAGGGTTCTTGCCGGCACTCAAAGAAGGGCGACGTCGAAAGTGCAATCATTTGCTGGTCTCGAGTGAACCCATTGGCACAGACGATATTTGGGAGGAGGTGCCCGAAGGAGCGTTGGTTGCCATGAGTGAAGACTTTGTGTGTACCGTACATGGACCGCCATGTCCATTCTGGATTACGTGGCCGGATTGTGTGACCATCCCAAAACCCAGAGAGAATGTTGTTCCCGCTTTGGAAATATGGCAAAAGGACGCATAAAAAGAGTCGGGGCGGTCTGCACCACCTTGAGCATTGAGGGCGGAGTTCCACGTTTTCTGCCATTGCATTTACAGCGACTGCAGTACTTTGCGAAACGACTTGCATTGTCATTTTGTGCATCGTCTATTGGCGAGCAAGTGAGAGATGCCGCCCGTGACATGGGTGACGGTGTATTGCGAATTGAATTGAATCCAGACGGTGTTGTGGCGTTGACTCCGCGATCTATGCCACTCAAGCGCTCATTGAAATGGGCTGTTGTGAAAAGAAAGGAACTTACCCATACAGGGTTCAAGCAGGTAGATCGTTCTCATTGGAATAGTATCAAAAAAGAACTGTCCGTGGATGTATTGGTGCTCCAGTCAGAAGAAGGAAGGTACTTAGAGTGTTGCATCGGCAATTTGTTTGTGTATCGACCGTCGAAAACTCAGTGGCTCACACCATCGTTGAATGAACCCATCTTGCCTGGAATCGCTCGAAGTGTTCTACTCTCTCAAGCTAAGGTTCACGGTATTGACATCTTGGAAACTTGTGTATACCCGCAAGTCGAAGATCAACTTTGGATGAGCAATGCGGTCAGGGGGTTGGTACCACTTTCTTTAGCCACGGACAGTACACCGCCTCCATTGTGGACGTTGTTTGAACAAGAGTCCCAAACCATACACTCTCTTCACAAACACTTTCAACATGTGTTGCACAGGGCAAATTATGGAGATGAATTCCCTGCAAAATAAGGTTTGCCCCTTGTTCAGTTGAAAATTGCGTTTACAGTAAAACGTTCCCATTTCTACTGACATTTGAGGACCATTATGGCAGACATTCGAATCTTACCACTCGTTCCATTGAAAAATACCGTCATCTTTCCCATATTGGCCTATCCGGTTAGTGTTGTGAGAGAGTCAACGGTTCGAGCTGTCGATGCAGCGCTGTCTGAAGAAGGGGTGTTGGCAGTATTTACCTTGCAAGATGCTGAGGTGGATTCTCCGTTGACCGAAGAGTTGTTCGACATTGGCTCGATGGTTCGAATCGTTAAGAATGTTCGCATGCCTGAGGGAAAACGCTCGGTAATTTTGGAAGGCGAGCAGCGCATCCAACTGATTGAGGTATTTACCGAAAGCGACGTCTTGTATGCAAAAGTAGAAGTTCTTCACCCCGAAGACCAAGAAGACTTGCTGTTTGAAAAGCGAGACGCCTTGCGAAAGTTGGCAGAAGACGTCTTTGAGGCGTCTTCTCACATTGGTAGTGAAGCCGGATTTTTACTGCGTCAAGCGGCAGGGGATTCCAATCGATTGACCGACATTGTGGCGATGCAGTTGGGTTTGTCTCTTTTAGAAAGACAGGACGTACTCAGTACCGTGAATCTTTCTGAGCGGATTGATTTGTTGCTCCGTCTCTTGAAGAAAGAGCGGCAGTTGCTGTCCTTGAAGGATCGCATTGAAGACAAGGTGCGAGGGGATTTGGACAAAGCACAGCGCGACTTTTTCCTGCGAGAGCAACTCAAAGCCATCCAAAGTGAACTCAATGGCGAGGAAGAAGAGGACGATGTCGCCACGCTCAAAGAAAAGGTGGATCAGGCCAACATGCCAGAAGAGGCCAGGGCGGCCGCACTTCGAGAACTCAATAGACTGGGCAAGATGAACCCATCATCTGCGGAGTATACAGTTTCAAGGACCTATGTTGATTGGCTCCTTGATGTTCCATGGTCTGTATCTTCAGACGATCGACTGGACGTAAAGGAAGCCCAAGAGATTTTGGATGCCGATCACTTTGGGCTCGAAAAGGTGAAGAAACGCATTGTAGAGTTCTTGGCCGTCCGCAAACTGAAGGGAGACTTGAAAGGTCCCATCATTTGCTTGGTGGGTCCTCCGGGCGTGGGGAAAACTTCTTTGGCCAAGTCGGTTGCCCGTTCGATGGATCGTGAATTGGTGCGCATGTCCTTAGGTGGTGTACGTGACGAGTCAGAAATCCGTGGGCATCGACGAACCTACATCGGGTCCATGCCTGGTAAGATTATCAAACTCTTGAAGCGCGCTGGCACCAACAACCCAGTTTTTGTGTTGGATGAAATCGACAAACTCGGGGCGAGTCATCGTGGAGACCCATCTTCGGCTTTGTTGGAGGTCTTGGATCCGGAGCAAAACGACAGTTTCGTCGATCATTATTTGGATGTTCCGTTCGATTTGAGCAATGTACTCTTTATTGCGACAGCCAATCAGATTTCCAGTATTCCCGGTCCGTTGCGTGACAGAATGGAAGTCATTGACATTTCTGGGTACACCCTCCAAGAAAAGGTTGAAATTGCCAATCGCTACATTGTACCAGAGCAACTTGAAGAACACGGTTTGAAGCGGGAGACTGTGTCCTTTCCACCCGATGGTCTTCATTTTCTAGTTGAGTCTTACACTCGGGAAGCTGGGGTGCGAAATCTAAAGCGAGAAATCGGTGCCCTGTGTCGCAATGTTGCTACTGACATCGCGATGGAACAGCCTGTTGAACACCCTGTCATGAACAAAGATGCGATAGAAGAGATTCGTGGACCAATCAAGTTTTTCAACGATGTGGCACAGAGAACCTGTGTATCAGGCGTGGTGACGGGGTTGGCTTGGACTGCAGTGGGTGGAGATATCTTGTTTGTGGAGGCAGCCAAGATGCCAGGCAAGGGCAAAGTGAAACTGTCCGGATCATTGGGTGACGTGATGAAAGAATCGTCCTCGGTCGCGATGTCTTATTTGCAGTCCATTGCCACCGAGTTGGGCATCGATGCGTCAACGTTTGACAAAAATGATTTGCACATACATGTACCCTCAGGTGGCATACCCAAAGATGGTCCATCGGCTGGTGTAACGATGGTTACAGCATTGGCGTCTCTGTTGTTGAACAAACCCGTATCGAATGAACTGGCTATGACTGGGGAAGTGACGCTGAGAGGGGCAGTGTTGCCCGTCGGCGGTATCAAAGAGAAAGTACTGGCGGCTCACCGAGCAGGCATTCGCAGGGTTTTGTTGCCCAGTCAAAATCAAAAAGACGTGCCAGATATACCCGAAAGTGTACGCAACGATATGACCATTGAGTTTTGTGAGCGCATTTCAGATGTCTTGCGGTTTGCATTGGGTATTGAGACAACGTTATGATGGAATCAACACCCACAAGCACTGAGGAAAATATGTCGAACGGATTGCCGGGAATCAAAAAAGTGTTGGTTGCCAATCGTGGAGAGATTGCCTTGCGCGTTATGCGAGGCTGTCGTGAATTGGGACTGCAGACCGTCGCAGTATATTCTGATATAGACAGTAGAGCACCCCATGTTCGCTATGCAGATGAGGCCTATCACATTGGAGGCGCGGTCAGTGCAGAGTCCTACTTGGTCGCTGAGAAAATCTTGAACGTGGCCAAACAATCTGGAGCCGATGCGATTCATCCCGGATACGGCTTCTTGTCTGAAAATGCAACCTTTGCCCAGCAAGTTCAGGATGCTGGTTTGATTTGGGTGGGTCCCAACCCCTATGCGATTACCATTATGGGATCGAAGACGGCTTCTCGTCAAAAGATGGAAGAAGCAGGTGTGCCAACGGTACCTGGGGTGTCAACGGCCATTCCAACACCAAAAGAAGCATTGACAATTGCTGAGGACATTGGCTATCCAGTAATGCTCAAAGCGGCTGCCGGTGGTGGTGGAAAAGGGATGCGCGAAGTTTCTTCCCCCGATGAGCTTGAAGAGGCCTTTAAGAGAGCGCATTCAGAGGCTGTCAACGCTTTTGGAAATGGTGACATTTATATGGAAAAGCGGGTCGTCAAGCCACGCCACGTAGAAGTGCAGGTGATGGCCGATACACATGGGAATGTGATTCATTTGTTTGAACGAGATTGCTCCATCCAGCGTCGCCACCAAAAGGTCGTTGAAGAGGCACCTTGTCCTGTCATTCGATCTGAAGTGCGTCAAGCCATGACGGAAGTAGCCTGTCAAGCCGCGCGTGCTGTGGACTATGTTGGTGCTGGAACGGTGGAATTTTTGCTTGGCGATGACCAATCATTCTATTTTCTAGAAATGAATACCCGTCTGCAGGTAGAACACCCCATCACCGAGATGATTACCGGTGTGGATTTGGTGCACGAGCAGTTGCGGGTGGCTGCCGGACTTCCATTGTCAGTCCAACAATCTGATGTACAGATTCACGGACATGCATTGGAGTGTCGAGTGTATGCGGAAGATGCTTCCAACAACTGGGCTCCGTCTCCTGGGAAAATCGTGCAGTATGCAGAACCGTCAGGGGCTTGGGTGCGTGTTGACTCAGGGGTTTTAGAAGGAGATGAGGTCAGCGTCTATTACGATCCGATGATTGCCAAATTGATTGTGTGGGGACGAGACAGAGATGCGGCAATTGGGCGTCTTCGCAGAGCGCTGAGTGAATATCGAGTACAGGGAATTCAAACAACCATCCCGTTCTTTCAGTCTCTGTTGGACGATGCGGAGTTTATGTCCGGTGAATATGATACGGGCTTTCTCACTCCAGAGAAAATGGATGCATTGGTTCCCGCACCTGTATTCAATTCAGTTGCAGAGTTGGCTGCCTTAATTGTACAGTTTGAATCCGATTTGTCGGTCAAGCCTGCCACAAACAACAAATCAACATCCAAATGGAAATGGAGTTATCGATGACCTATGAGATTGAAGTCGATGGAATCAACAAAATTTTTGACATCGAGAAAAAAGAGAAAGGATATTTGATCACCCAATCAGGGCAATCCATCTTTGTTGAAACAACAGATTTGTCAAACTCCATGCACTTACTGTTCGAGGGCAAGAGTTTTGAGGTGGGAGTTGCCAAACACAGCGACTACATTGAAGTTGGGGTTCAAGGTGAGCGCCACTTGATGACGGTAACAGATCCGCGCAAAAAGTCGTTAAAGCTCACAAATGGCGAAGGTGAAGGGTTGTTGATCACGAAGATGCCCGGTCGCGTCGTAGAAGTGTGTTGTGAAGTCGGTCAAACAGTTGAAAAAGGGGATGTCATCATCATTGTTGAAGCAATGAAGATGGAGAATCCACTGAAAGCCGCAAAGGCTGGCACGATTTCAGAGATTTACGTAGGGGCTGGCGATTTGGTTGAGGCAAAAGCCAAATTGATTTTGGTCGATTAGGTCCACAACCAAGGTCGGAGTTCCTTGGATCCGAGTTTTGCTTCGATGAATCCGTGTAGTCTCAGGACAATCTCGACTGAGCTAAGTTGTGTGTGCTCTGAGAGTCGATCGAGTGCCCAGCCGGCACTCTGCGCGATGCGTTCCACATCGGGGGTATGAGTTTGGCTGGATTCTACTGTAGATTGCGTGTCGATTCCTGGGTCCAACAGTCCACTGGACCAAAGTGCGTGAATCGCGCTGGGTGTCAATAGATTTGTTGGCAGTCGAAAAGGCAGTCGCAGGTTCTCTGAGAGAGTGTAGAGACTTGGCAGTGTGTCCAACACAGAGGGAAGCAGTTCGGGATCGCAAACCGACAGTTTGTCTATCCACATTTTGAACCAAGCATCAGAGTGTAGGTCGTGGGCAGGGTGTCCGAGTTGGCGCCTCACGTCAATATAGGATTGATAGCGTAATAAAAAGGTTCGTGCGGTTGTTGAGTCGGACAACTGTGGCCACATTGCTTTGACATCTGCAACGTCCATATGCTCAATGGTTCTTCGATCCAACAAATCAATCCCAGTTTGATAAATGTTGGCAATCTCTTTGAAACCATGCCTCCAAGCAGGTGCTGTGTTCTCTGATGTTGCTGGCATCAACACACTCAACCACACCATATCCACAATGCGTTCCAGTCCAAGTGTTGGATCGGCGAGGCCACTCATCCATGTGGGAGCGATGGAATTGTGGTTCAACCAATTAATCCAATGTTGTAGAATATCGAGATTTAAGGGAGTAGGGTGAATTCTTGATGGATAAAATATAGAGTTGTACATTTTTCTTTGAGGTTAAATGGTTGATTGGGTTGCAAGCCAACCCTCAGTATCCTAGACTAGTTAATACCAAGGGAGTCTGAATGCGAAAAGAAGGATCACAGTTTATTGTTATCGAAGGGTTGATTGGTGTCGGAAAGACGTCACTGTGTCGATTGCTTCACGCCAAAAGAAACGCCGAGTTGGTATTGGAACCAGCAGATGACAACCCATTCCTAGCCCATTTTTACTCTGACCCTGACCATTTCGCTTTTCCTGCGCAGATGTTCTATTTGGCGTCTCGCTCACAGCAGCAGAACAACCTTCGGCAAAATCGACTGTTTACAGATTTATTGGTTGCAGATTACATCTTTGAAAAAGATCGGTTGTTCGCCGAGCAAACGTTGACGGGCAATGAGATGGAATTGTACGACACCTTTTCAGGGTTGTTGCAACAGACAATCTCCACGCCAGATTTTGTACTCTTTTTGGATTCTCCGACAGAAGTGATTTTGAATCGAATCAATCGACGAGGCATTGAGGCCGAACAACAGATCGAAGCGACCTACCTCAATGAACTGCGTTCTCGTTATTACAAGTTGTGGGCAGACTATACCAAAGCACCGGTCTATGTCTTGGACACATCATCGATCAATTACATTGACAATGAAGCGGACCAAGAGAAGATTTTGGCCATCATTGATGGATGGTTGGATGGCAACCCACACCCAGAGGCACCTTGCGTATACAAAGTTGAGGACAGCAATCAACTGTCATTGAACTTTGAAACGGTATAGGCGTTTCTGATCAACGTGTAAACTGGACCGTTGAAATGACGCCCGCTCGCCATACTCGAAACTCAACGGACTTTTCTTTGGTGGACAGGTTTCGCAAAGCCGATGCAACATTGGCGTCGTTGTTGACGCTGAGCAAGATGTCACCCAACTGTAGAGTTTCCTTTAGTGGGCTGTTGGCGTCCATTTGAATGAGCACCCACCCTTGTTGTCTGGGATCTTTGCTAAACCCTTGCGTTTGGGTCAACTGAATGCCCCAGTTAAAGGTGTCGTTGCTGGGCAATCTACCCATCTCGAGATCCTGCTGGGAGGGTCTCTCACCCAGAGTTATGGAAAGCGTTTTGCTACGTCGGTTACGCAAGACCTTCACCTCAACCGTTTCGCCAGCGCGATAACTACCCACCAGACGAACAAATGAAGAAACATCGGTTACGGGTTCACCATCGAAGTGTGTGATGGTGTCTCCAGTTTGCAGTCCGCCTTCTGCAGCGGGGGTGTTTGGATAGACTTCTCGCACGATCGACGTTGGAGATTCCTCAGAAGAGGGTTCAAGACTGAGGCCCAGCCATCCACGTGAAGGGTGTCCTTTTTCCTTGAGATCGTCTAAGATGGATGTGACTTTGTTGATTGGCAAACTAAATCCGATGCCTTGTGCTTTGGGGTTGATGGCGGTGTTGATGCCGATGACTTCGCCTTGAAGGTTGAAGAGGGGACCACCTGAGTTTCCAGGGTTGATACTGGCATCCGTTTGCAAATAATTGTCATAGGGACCAGAGCCAATGACCCGTTCTTTGGCAGAGATGATGCCCATTGTGACTGTATGAGATAGACCGAAAGGATTTCCAATG
>CBFICN010000177.1:0-8200 GCA_965661045.1 uncultured Myxococcota bacterium | reverse complement strand
AGACAGGCGATACGCGTCGGTGCTGCCTTCATCACTTTCCACCAAGGCAATGGACCACCCCTTCCGACGTTTTGCGGTTCGCACTGGATCGTCGCTAAGCACCACTTCAAGACGTTCATCTTCAATCGAATCGACAAAAAACTGAATGGTTTCCAAATGCTCGTCTGTTGTAAAAATCTGCACATCGTCCTGCTGACAACCCAACAACCACAACAACATCTTACCTCCGTGAATGATTCAGTACAATATTACCCAAACCGGGCTTGCACAATGTCCCGTAATCGTGACTTTTGTACCTTTCCCATCGCATTTCTGGGAAACTCGGACACAAGCAACAACCGTTTGGGCCGCTTGTAGGGCGCAAGACTCTCTTTTGAAACCGCCAGTATGGTATCCAACGACACTTGGCCGATGACAACCGCAACAACTTCTTCTCCCCACTCTTCACTGAATAGACCGACTACGGCAACATCAGCTACGCCTTCAATCTCAAGCAATACCCGCTCAACTTCTTTGGGGTAGACATTGAAACCTCCAGAGATGATCAGGTCTTTGGATCGTCCAACGATGCTGTAATAGCCATCTTCATTCAACGTCGCCAAATCCCCGCTGTGCAACCAGCCGTTGACGATTGTGCGGTGCGTTGCCTCTGGCTGTTCCCAGTATCTCGAGATGACAGACGGTCCAGAAATGAGCAACTCTCCCACCTCATTGAAACCACAGTCCTTCCCATCAGAATCTACAATCCGAAACTTCATATCTCCCAATGGAAACCCCACTGTTCCAGCACGCTGTTCTCCATCATAAGGATTGGACAGAACAATCCCGACCTCCGTCATGCCATAGCGTTCCACAATGTGCAGACCAAATTTGGCTTCAAAGGCTTTGTGGGTGGATACAGGCAACGGTGCAGAACCCGACGTCACCAATCTCAAGGTTGGCAACTCTGGAACGTTCTCCACCGACAGAACTCTCTGAACAATCGTTGGCACCATCATACAGATCGTAATATCCTTTGCTCTCCACGCCTCAACCAAAGCGTTCGCATCCCATTTCAACATCCATATGGCCGATGCGCATGCATACAGAGCTCCAAACTGAGCGACAACCAAACCGTGTACATGAAAGAGCGGCAACACGTGCATCAGTCTATCTGCTGCATTCCACTGCCAAGCCCTATGCAAGGCCTGAATGGATGCCAATAAGTTCCCATGGGAAATCATCGCCCCTTTGGGTCGACCAGTTGTCCCGCTCGTGTACAACAGCAACGCCAAATCATCCATGTGAATGTCTGTTGGAAGTTGAACCGACGAATCTGGAAACGTGGAAGGCAATTCGGTCGACAGCAGAACTGGACCATCCCAATCCAGTGGCTCAACGATCAAAATGGACAAGGTGGCCCGAACATCTTTGACATAGTAAGACACTTCCGCTGAGGTGTAGCGATCATTCAAGGGCAATACGGGAATCCCCATTGCCAACCCAGCTAAAATCAATGTCAACAGACTTTTCGATTTGGGCAGCTGTACAACTAGAACATCTCCTCTTTGAAGTCCCCGTGCTTCTAGCCAACCAGCCACATTGAGCACTTCTTGATGCAATTCACCAAACGAAAGGTTCTCTCCATCGATAATTTCCAAGGCAGTATGGTCAAAAGCATCGGTCCAACGTTCATATAATTTCAAATATATTGACACCCTAACCCCTTGAATTTTACTTCTTTATTTAATTGTCACTTTGCCTTATTTGCTCGAATTTCTCATGTAGGAGAAAGCGAATTTGTCGAATCTCTTCCAAACAGACTTCATGCCCCATGGAAAATTCCGTCCAATAGGTGAAACGATGTAAACTGGCAACCAAATTGCACGACGCATCACCACGACGGTAATGAACAGTCAAATCTCGGACACCATGGTAAAAGTGATAGGGCGTCAACCGATTGGCCTCATGCATCTCCTTTTCGAAGAAGGTTGGTTTGAGTGCATAGCCACTGAGAACCAATACAGCCATCAACGGTTTGTGATAGCGATGTCCAACGTGCAGCGCCATTGCCGCACCTTGTGAAAACCCCATCAATACAATGTTTTGCGATGGAATTCCCCGTTCTATTTCACGCTCGATCAACGCCTCCACCAACTGCGACGACACCATCACATCGGCCCAAGACTCTCGCTCCGGTGACTCACCAAGTGTCGTGATATCATACCACGCTCGTACCTCATCCCCTTCAAAGATGGTGATGGGTCTGACGGGCGCATGTGGAAAGACAAACCGCACATCTGGCAGTTGCATGTGGGGTACCACCGGTGCAAAATCATTGCCACTTGCACCCAATCCATGCAACCAAATCACAGTACCGATGGGCTCGACCCCTTCTTTGGGGTTAAATTCTACACAATCCAACATGCTCCATTCTTAATCGAGCAGCCCATCAATTGCCAACAAAGCTTCTTTGGCACCACACGGAATGGATATTGTTTTTGAAGACCCATACGAATCTCGAGGGTTGATGCGAATGAGGGTCGCCCCCTGTCTTTCGAGTCGATTCCCTTGACTTCGAACTGTTGGAATCGCATCTCCTGCCCCCATTTCAATCACAACCAATCGCGCTGGATCGGCCTCGTCCAACCAGTTTTGTGACCGATCTTCTTGTTGCGCGCTCCGACTCGCCAACCAATACCCATCTCCAAACATCAAAATATTGGGGCGCAACATGTGCCCATTGCGTCTGGGCAGTGGCTCTGCTGCTCGAACTTGTTCCATGTCGACATCCACCACAACATCATCAGCCGACCAAATTTCTTGACCAAGATGGGGGTTGGCGTACTGCAGATGATGAATCGACCCATGACATTCATTAATTTTGTGGTCTTCAAACCCCGCTTTTTGAAATGCACCGTCGACATTCGATGTAAACACAAAATGATCTTTGTGGTCAGCCCACTTTCGCAACACATCGTATCCAGCATGTGGCACGGTCTGTCGATACAGATTCAAACGATGGCCATAAAACCCCCAGGCCTTTGTGGGGTCTTCCACAAACCATCGGGGGTTTGCCATATCCACAAAAGCTTCGCCCCTCAAAGCTGGATAGGCCCGCCAAAAGCCTTCGTCTCCTCGAAAGTCTGGTAGTCCTGAATCCACACCCATACCTGCACCAGCCGTGATATAAATGTGTTCGGCTGATTGAATGGCCTCTGCCGCTTGTACAAATAAATCGATCATTGTCATATTCATTTGCTCCTCCCGAGAACAAGTAATCAAACAAGTACTAAACGGAAGGATAAGCACATTTCGGACACAGTACAGTGCTTCGTCACTGCTCCTACAGTTTAGAAGCAATCTCTGGCATCAATTTGGCAATAAAGTCATCCAATGGCATGACGCCCAAATCGCCTTCATCGCGAGAGGCAACCGCAACCGTTCCATGCTCAGCCTCTTTGGCACCAATGACAAGTCTATACGGAACACGGGCGTTGCGCGCCTCTCGGATTTTGTACCCAATTTTGTTGGATGAGTTGTCCCATACGACCTGTACACCAGCGGCCTTCAACTTGGCTTCCACTTCTGCGGCATAGTCTTCAGACTTTTCAGAAATGGTCAGTACTCGCACCTGCTCCGGTGCCAACCAAACGGGGAACTTTCCGGCATAATGCTCAATCAAAATTCCAATAAACCGCTCAAACGATCCCAGAATAGCTCGGTGAATGACCACGGGACGATGTGGTGAATTGTCGTCGCCCACATAGGTTAGGTCAAATCGGATTGGCAACTGGAAATCCAATTGAATGGTTGCACACTGAAATGCCCGACCCAAGGCATCCAACACCTCGAAGTCGATCTTTGGTCCGTAGAATGCACCATCGCCTTCATTGATGCTGTACTCTTGACCGGACGCTTCCAAAGCACTCTTCAAAGAATCTTCTGCACGGTTCCAAACCTCCAAGTCGCCCATGTATTTCTCTGGACGTGTTGAGAGTTTGATGGAGTATCCCATGTCAAAAGCCGTGTATATTTGTTCAATCAACCCCAACAGTGCAGACACTTCCTGTTCTATTTGAGACTCCATACAGAACACGTGGGCATCGTCTTGACAGAACTGACGCACACGGGTCAAACCGGACAACGCACCGGAAATCTCGTTTCGGTGGAGCACTCCTTGATCGTGAATTCGCATGGGAAGTTCTTTATAAGAGCGCTTTTGCGACCCGAAAATCAACATGTGCGATGGACAATTCATTGGCTTGAGACCAAATGTTCTACCACAGCATCCACTGTGGTCATCGGTATGCTCAACGACACCGTCTGTGTCTTCTGGGTCCTCTTGGAAAGAGAACATGTTGTCACTGTAATGCTCCCAATGTCCACTGGTCTCCCACAGTTTTTTGTCAAACAGCAACGGTGTTTTGACGGATACATAGCCACTTCTGTCTACCAACAAATCTCGCATGCCGCGGGACAGTTTGTCATAGATATGCTCTCCCTTTGGCAACCAAAACGGCGCTCCAGGAGCGAACTCATGAAACATGAATAGCCCAAGTTCCTTACCCAGTTTCCGATGATCACGCTTCTTGGCTTCTTCAAGTCGGAACAAATAGGCTTCCAATTCTTCCTTGGTTGGCCAAACAGTTCCATACACTCGCTGAAGTTGCTCACGCTCAGCGTCTCCACGCCAATACGCACCCGATACTTTCAACAGTTTAAAATGTTTGCATTGCTTGGTCCGATGAACGTGCGGTCCACGACACAGATCCAAAAATTCAGAACCATCTCGATTTTTATTTTTGTAAATGTGGACCTCTTCTGTTCCTAAGCCCTCGATGAGTTCCAACTTAAAGGTCTGATTGGTCGCGGTGAAATACTCAACGGCCTTTTCCGACGACCACACTTCATGTTCAAACACTTGCCCTTGTTTGACAATCTTCTTCATTTGCTTTTCGATGGCCTTCAAAGAATCTTCGCTCAAGGTGTCTTCAATATCGATGTCATAGTAGAAACCATCTTTAATGGCGGGTCCAATTGCCAACTTGGCTTCCGGATAAACTTTCATAATGGCTTGAGCCATCACGTGTGCCGTTGAATGACGCAAACAATGCAACTGATATTCTTCATCAGAGGCAAATGCCTCTCTTCCTTGCTCGTGATCTTCCATAAGACCTCCTCATGTGTCCACAGTGGACCGATTGACAATGAGCGAAATCTAACGGTTTGCCCCCAAATTGTCTAGCGACACACTCACTCTTCTGAAGACTCAATATCCGCAGGGAACGTTTTCAACATCCCAAGGAGTGCGAGCACCCACAAACCGATCACAACCACATCAGGACCACCCATGAATGAATTAACCAAACCGAGCACCACCGCCGATTCAATCACAGACCATTGAATGATCCGCGACGTAAACAATTCCCCAACGTGCGTTGGATTCTCTGGAAGTTTTATCATATTTGGCAGCACAAAAAGAGCCACAGCAATGTTCATCAAGCCCATCCCAAAGAACACGATTGGTAAGGAGGTATTCGAAGCCTGTTCGATCGCTTCGGGGGTTGGAGACGCGACCAACAGTGCCAACGTCAGTTGAATGACCTGAGAGAACGTCAATGCTCCCCATACAATTCGCTGAACCAAGATGGGTGCCTGTTGCGGTTGTTCGGACATTGTACTCTCCTTGTAGGACTCCATATCCAATGATACAAAAAACTAATATTACGATACACTATTCGAAATGAATCCACACACAGGGGAATACATGAAACGCAGAGAATGGCTCAAAATTCTGGGATTGACCAGTGCAGCAGCGGCTGTGGGATGTGGGGATAAATCTGGTGGTTCTACCGCTTCAAGTTCTACAAAAAAAGTGCGTTGGCGATTGGCGTCGAGTTTTCCTCGCTCTCTAGACACCTTGTTTGGATCAGCGGAGATTTTGGCAGAACGCGTTCGAGCAATGACCAACGGCAATTTTGATATTCGCGTGTACCCTGGTGGGGAGTTGGCCGGCTCTTTAGAAGTTCTGGACTCTGTACAGCAAGGTTCCGTACAAGTCGGTCACAGTGCAAGTTACTACTATATCGGTAAAAATCCTGCCCTCGCCTTCGAATGTTGCGTACCTTTTGGTATGACGGCGCGACAACAGGCGGCTTGGCTCCATCAAGGTGGTGGGCTTGAACTCTCTAGAAAACTCTTTGCTGATTTCAATGTCATCAACTTTCCCGCAGGAAACACAGGTGTACAGATGGGAGGTTGGTTCAAACGCGAGATCAACTCTCTCGAAGACATGCAAGGTCTCAAAATGCGCATCCCGGGCATGGGTGGAAAAGTAATGGATACCTTGGGTGTCGCGGTACAAACGATTGCAGGAGGAGAAATTTATACGGCGCTGGAACGCGGTGCAATTGACGCAACTGAGTGGGTTGGTCCTTACGACGATGAGAAATTGGGATTCTATAAAGTTGCACGGTTCTATTATTATCCAGGCTGGTGGGAGCCGGGACCATCATTGTCCTTTTACGTCAACCAAAAAGCATGGGGTTCCTTACCAAAAGAGTACCAAGAAATCTTTGCAACAGCGGCAAAAGAAGCCGAACTGCTCACCCAAGCTCGATACGACGTCCAAAACCCACAAGCGCTAGAACGGTTGCTGGATGCAGGTGTACAAACCCGTCCGTTCGCTCAAGACATCTTGACTCAAGCACACACAAATGCCGTACAAATGTACGAAGAGTTGGCAAACAAAGACCCAGAATACCGAAAAATCTATACAGAATGGAAGAAGGCGCGCGACGCCTCTTTCAGGTGGTTTGGTACTGCTGAGTCCGCCTACGCCCAGTTCAGTTTTGCAAAGTAATTCACAATAAGTCATTACAAAACAAGTGGTTATCAATCACTCAACCACTTAACCAATCACCCAAAACTTCATCAAAGTGCTCGCCAAGTTTTGGTGGACGGCGTTCAGCAATCAGTGATTCACCATCCAGTTTGTATGAGCCGACCAAACTTCGAACGGTTGACGCCCCATCTGGATGGGGATGCTCCGCCCAAGTTGCTTGCTCCAGTGCTTCTGGAATCGTCGCAACAATATCGGCTGGCACACCGTGTTCTTGTAAAATTGTTCGCCATTCCAGTTTGCTTTTGCTTCGAAACAATGGCACCAACAGTTCATCCAGTTCTGCTCGATGGTGCACGCGATCGACATTTTGTACAAAACGATTGTCTTGGGACCATTCAGGGTGCCCCAGCGCTTTAGCCAGTGCTGCAAACAGTCTGTCATTCCCTACACAAATGGTGAGGTATCCATCGGCACAAGCATAGGGCTGAAATGGGTGAATCGAAGGATGACCGTTTCCTCGACGCTTGGGCTGTTGTCCACCGTTGACATAAGCAGAGGCATGATACGTCAACAAAGACAGCATTCCATCCATCATTGAAACGTCAACAAATCCAC
This sequence comes from uncultured Myxococcota bacterium, assembly GCA_965661045.1. Taxonomy (GTDB): domain Bacteria; phylum Myxococcota_A; class UBA796; order UBA796; family UBA796; genus CAJWHX01. The sequence continues at coordinate 759 of CBFICN010000177.1, read as the reverse complement.
CCTTTCCTGTTCGCTCGCGACGAAAAAGAGCTGCCAACACCCCTTGAATGACATTGTGGCCGGCAATCAAATCTGCAATCGACGCCCCACACTTAAAAGGCTCGCCATCAATAGGTCCTGTTATCGCAGGAATTCCCGACAATCCTTGCATCATCAAGTCGTATCCTGGTTTCTCAGGATGCGCCTGACCATAGCCACTCAAAGAGCAATACACCAAACGTGGGTTCTCTTTCGACAAAGACTCATAGTCCAACCCCAGTTTCTTCATGACACCGGGACGAAAATTCTCCACCACAACATCGGCCACTGCGATCAGTTGCTGAACAATTTTTCGCTCCGTTGGATTTTTCAAATCCACAGCCAAACTTCTCTTTCCTCGGTTGATGCTCACAAAATAGGTGCTGACATCTCGCACAAAGGGCGGACCGAAAGAACGGGTATCGTCACCGTACTTTGGGTGTTCAATTTTGACGACGTCCGCGCCCAAATCAGCCATTTGCATGGTCCCATAGGGTGCAGACAGCACTCGACCAAAATCCACGACGCGAATTCCTTCCAATGGCAACATCTCTTTCTCCAAAATATCAAAACTGTACATCAAAGATTGGGTATAACATTCGACTTCGAGTGTTACACTATAAGATGAGTCCCTTTCAACGAGTCACACCATGTCAAAGAATCGTTCCAGAACACGCATCAGCATTCTCAAAACTGCCAAACGTCTTTTTGGAATTGGTGGCTATCAAGGTACAACCCTTG
>CBFICN010000176.1:0-8240 GCA_965661045.1 uncultured Myxococcota bacterium | reverse complement strand
GCTCCCATGTCCTCATCTGCATGTTGGTGGACCACATATCTCAGTGGCGGTCCCAACGCTGACTGTTGACTCAGCAGTAAAACTTGCGTTTTGCTACTTTGTTTGTTTACTGTAACTCGTAAGAACTTTCGTTCTTTACTTGTTTGTAAAGTCATCTTGTTTTTATCTCAAATAAAATTAACAAGAGCTGCTATCTAGATTTCAAAGACCGTTTCTCAATCATTGTCAACTTAGCCACTGTGTGTCAGTTCTGACTCTCAAGAAGGTTGCTCGTTTTCAGAGCGCTTTTGGAATGTAATGTGTTCAGATTTGACTGTCAAACTTTTCTTCAAAGTTTTTAATCTTCATCTCATCACAAGATTTCCTTTAGCGATTTCCAAGAACGTTGTTCTGTTTCGACATTTTCGAATCAATCAATGTTTCGTTTGTCATTTCGAACACCACAGTTGTATCTCGTAGGGATAAATCTGTCAACCAAACTCTCTTACTTTTATCGCAATTCAAGCTATTGACATGTCACAAAGTGTAGTCAAAGATTCGATAGAAGGTGACTTTTGCACTGATGATCCTTTCTGAGATCTTTTGGATCATTCTTGAACAGTCCATTGAATTTGGCATCCAATTACTGGGTTGGACAACAGAATGACAAAATCAACAGATTCCTTCATCCGCACTTTTGGCTCGGTATTTGTAGACACCAATCGAAATTCATCTGACACCAGAATGCTGTTGGGGCGTGAAATGATCTTTTCATCATCCATCCACAAATCTGTACTTCCACCTTCATGTTGGTCCAAATAGAGTTGTGCCTCTTGTTTGGCCGCGGGATCAAAAGACAACAGTGTTTCTGGCATGCCCGCTTCATCCATACTCAATGTGGCACTGGCAACATCGTCACTGGACAAGATCACCGTATCTCCGTCACGCATTGTCCAACGTCCGGATCGAAATAGAAGTTTGGGGATATCCGCTTTGGCATTTGGGATATCCGGCAACGTCATGGTAAGAGAAGAACCATCAAAGGCAGGGGCTCCCACCCCTACAGCTTCTGCCCTTGCCAATATCGTCGATTGAGCAGACTCTATACACTCTCCCTCAAGCTCAACTGTGACGCGCTGTCCCGTGGCGACTCGCTCTTCGGTCATTTTCAATACCAAGACTCCTGTCGCCACCGCCAATCCAAGTGCCATGACAATTGGTACCACCATCAACCGGTTGAGCGCCTTGGAACGTGTACCAATTCGTTGAGGATTGGCTTGAGACTCGTTGTTGTTCTCAGTGTTCTTGGTTTCATTGTCCATTGCGCGGCCTCAATTGTGTTGAGCAAAGGAAATCATATGTTGAGCAAACTATTGTAAACAGTCACCTGTATTGGCCCAGACAAAGGACGCAGGCTGATACTCGTCAATCATTGGATCTGCTTCTCCAACTGGAGCTGCTTCGGGATCGGTCGGTGTCGCTACACCACGACCGTAGTTGTTGTTCACCGTGTATTGGTTTCCATTGACCGGTGCAGCCACCGCCAACATTTCTTCATATCGAATATCCCAACCGCCGTGGGTATCCATCATGATGAACCCGTAGTACTCTTGCATCGCAGGGTCATTGGCTTCTTGCTCTGCAAAGAGCGGAGACCAAAGCACTTCACATTGAGACTCTTCCATCGTCCAGTACACTTCATACATGCATTCACAACTGACACAACCAAAAGTCGAGGGTTCGCGTGAGTCGTACTGACCGACAATCTTAAACGTATCTACACAATAATCACCGGGCCCATTGAACAGATACCAGTTTTCAGTCATTTCGAACGAACCATCCTCAAAGGACTCTCCGATTCCATGTCGATACAGTTTGGCACTGCAATCGTCCGCTACATTTTCACAGTCCCACAGAAACTGATATTCTTCTGGGACGACAGAAGGACATCCTGAATTGTCAACGTTGTCTTCATTTTCACCTTCTTGGTCGAACACGGTGTTGGTCGTTTCAGACTCTTTTTCTTCACCACACGCTACCAATCCAATCGCCAACACACTTACCAAAACTGTTTTCATCGCCGCCTCGCTGTTGTACTATCCAGTTCTATCTATATAGTGTAGCCAACCAAATTGTTCAATGTCAATCTGATGCGAACTTCACATTCGAATGATCATCTGCAACAGACTGACTATACAACGGGCCAGTCAATCGAAGAAGATGGGACATATCGAAGCACATCGATTGCACGACGCCCATCCAAAATACCCGAATAGTGAAAACGTCGACGATTCATTCCATACCGAAACTGACCACCTTTCAGATGCTGCCGAATTTTGTACATCCAGTAAATACCTGCTTCCGGCATGGCAATCGAAGGCCGCCCCCACAATGCAATCACTTCCGTCAAAGGCAGTGTGTCAGCTCCAGGGATATTGAATACACCCTGCTCTGCGGTGTGGGCAGCATGCTGAAAAGCCTGTGCTGCATCGTCTAAAGACAGGAAATTGAGCATGGGATCAAACCCAATCGGTCTCAAACACAACGATGAATCCAAATAGTCATACATCTGAGACCCGCAACCCGGCGCAAGGATTTCTGCCATCCGAAGCACAACCACCTGTAACGTCGACAGCCCCATCCGTGCACAGGCCGTAAAGTCTGCTTCCACACGATCACGAACCCACTGCGGTGCCCCAGCGGCCATATTCAACGGGTGGTCTTCACTAATTAAAGCCGGCAAATCTCGCTGGACTTGATACACTGCACCACTCGACCGAACCACCAACCGGCGAATCGTTGGATGACGCTCTGCAAATTTTACCAGCGCCCTTAAAGACTCCACATTGTGTTCATGTACAGATGCCCCCTCGCGATTGGCGGACTCGGCTTGGGAAGTGTGAATGACCACCTGAACACGCTTCTGGAGAGCCAAACCAAACAGCAATGTATGCAACTGACGTTGACTTTTGAACTTGATCTCTGTATGCGTGATGCGCGGATTTTGAGGAATGGTAGACACCATGCCTTTATCGGCAGCGGCGATGATGTGAGAGACCCTAGAGTCCTTTAGCAAACGAAGAACAACCTGTTCACCCAGTGGAGAACCAGCACCCGTGACCAATACATTCATCGAAACACCCCCGTTCGATCGGACAGCCCCTGTTGAACCAGTTCATGTACCGCTTGTTTGACTTCTTCGGCAACCTGTTTCAATACTTCTGGATCATCTGCTTGGCTTCTGTCATAGCGTTCATGTACGGGAATTGGTTCACCGTAATAGATGCGATACCGTACGGGAAGCGGTACAGGAACCAACGGTATGGGAACGGCTTCTATACCAAAAATCTTGCCCAAACGCTTGGAAGAAAACAAAGACGGCAACTGCTCTTCTGCGCCAATGATACCGACAGGCACAATCGGACAAGAGTGTTGGATGGCCATCTGTGCATGTCCGACACGAAATGTCTGTAATTGATAGCGCTTCTCCCAAGGCTTGATGATTCCAGGGACACCTTCTGGAAAGATCATCAGCAACTCACCTTTGTCCAATAGAGAACGCACGTTCCCCGCCGATCCACCAACCATCCCCCCACGAGCGAACAGCGTACCGATGAAAGGAAGTGCTGGAACAAAGTGGTCCGCGATGCCACGTGCTACCCTTGAGGGTTGGGTCTGCCGAACCACGTCATTCCACAGCATCATGGCATCAATCGGCAAGTTCCCAGAGTGATTGGCAGCCAAAATCGCAGAGCCATGCGTTGGAATGTACTTTGAGCCTTGACTGATCACCCGAAAGTATGAACTGTAAATCCAATCAAACAACCCCACACCCAAATTAATGGCGGAGGGGTGCATACCAAATGCATCGTATCCATGACCAGCATCTTCAAAATGAAACCCTTCCAATCTCGATTTCATAGCCGGAGAAAGCAATCGATTGGCCAAACGACTCATTTGTGTTGTGGACAGCATTCAGACTCCTAAATTTGATATCCTCACACAATTGATAACCGAAATATTGCTCGCGAGAGCATGATTTCCTTTGTCTTGTCGTACTCTCTTTCTATGGCAAATTCGATGCGCGCTGCTCATACAGCTCCGCTTGGGAGATATTTCCTGACCGACGGTAGAGCCCTGCCAAGGTAAGCCAATTTCGCTTCAAGTATCGAGGGTCACCTGTACTGTAGAGATTCGAGGTCTCGAGCAACTGAATCTGTTCCGATAAGATTCTCGATTTGTGCGCCACCCAAAGAATATTCAATGCCTCGGTGGGTTTATTGTCGTCGCAAAGTGCCAAGACTTGTTGAACTGTGGTGAGGGATGCCAATTGTTGGACCTGTGTCAAACTCAATACAGTTGGGAGACGCTCAATGACGGCGTCTTCGGTGGGCGTGTCGGAATATCCAGAAACCGCATCATCAGCACTCATCGCCATTGGTGCAGATTCAGCAGGTGCCATCGATGCCTTCTTTGCCCTTCCTCCCTTGGCTTTCCCCCACTGTCTTCTCTTGGACTCTTTGGACACCGTCAACGTCTCCATTCTCTCTGTGGAAAGCACTTGATCAACCTGTGGCACCACAACGGTCTGATCCTCTACGACACTCTCTTCTTCCATGTCCTTTGCTTCCTCGTCCTCTGCTTCCTCTTTTTGAGACACAGGCATCGGCTCTTGTTTTACCACATTTTCAAACGCATCCAATTCTCGCTCTGCAAAGGAGGGCGCTTTGTCTGTGGTGGTGTCTGGCAGTTTCATGGTCGACGCCACTCCAATACTGGCGCCATCTTCCAAGGTCTTTGCTTCAGTCAATTCATCCACTTCGACCGTTCCCAGACCCAAGTCTTGATCAGCATCAGATGTTGTGACACCCCCGACCACCCCTGATCGAACTGTCGGTGCACCAGACATTGACTTTGTTGTAATGGACTGATTCACCGCATCAGACGGTACAGCCAACAAATCGCTGACTTCTGTCTGATCCGTGCGTTTTGCTGTCTCTTGTGGCGGTGGTTGCTGAGAGAGGGTCTCCAACGTTTGTTCTTTGGATGGTGCTCGGTCTTTTTTTAACGCACCCGTTGGCTTTTTGGGTTTGTTGACTGTCGCTTTCGACTTTTTGGGTGCTGTTGGTTCTACAACGCGCTGGATTGCTTCGACTTCCTCTGCCGGCAAAGGTTCTTCGAGCGGCATATCCTCTTGAGGAGCAAAAATGCTGTCTTCCGAAACCGGTGTCTCAAATTCTGATGGAATCAATGTCAGTAGCACCAACGCAGCAGCCAACCCACCTGCCAACCAACGGGCGTTCCACCATCGATTGTTGTTTGCCGAAACATGCTCAGTCCCTATAACTGTCGGGGGAGGTGACACCGATGCTCTAGCAGCATCTCCAGCCTGTTCCACGTCTTCAACTTGAGCAATCGACTCTACATTCTGCGTTGACTCAAGTACACCTTCGACGGAGGGACCAAACGGTCCCGACTCAATTCTTGCCAGCACATCTTCCAAAGACACCGAGGACGATGTAGACTTCCCTTTTCGAGCCTCACCAAACAATGCGCTGACAAAGTCATCTTCTACATTCCCTACCCCGTCTCCCCTCTCTAATTCTCCAAAATCTTCATCATCCAGCGAAACGCCATCCACACCTTCGGCGAACGGCCCCTCAGACACGCGACTCAAAATCAACTCTATAGACAGGTTGGCAGGAGGAGCCAAATCCGGTCTCATGGCCCACACAGCACAGAGCACCTCAGGATCCTGAGGGAGCTCAAGACTCAAATCTCCAGAGAGTCTACCATCTAGCCAAGTGGCCAATTCTGTTGTTGATTGTTCAGTGGTCATACAATGAGTGTGTCATGTCTATAATTAAAAGAGATTTCTTAGAGAGCCCATTCCCATTCACGGTGGATAATTGTCCCTAAATGCTTTGGAGGCGCGGTGAAAGAGTACATCGAAGTTTCCAACGGTGATGCCAAAAGCCTCTGCACAAGCCTCTCGGCTCTGTTCTTCTAGCAAGCGCATGCGAAGAGCTTTTGCGTATCTGGGATTGAGTTTGTCCAACGCTCGATGCACCATATCTTTGGTGTCTTCCTCTTGCTCTGTTTGACTCATCACGTCACCGGCAGTGGAACTCTGAGACCCCATCACCATGTCTACAGCGTCACGGGCCAAGATCCGTTCTGCCAACTCACGTTTTCGGACCTGCTTTCGATAGGTATCGACCACAAGATTGATGGAGATCCTTCTCAACCAAAAGAAGATAGAGCGATCCAAACTTTGATAAGAGGCGATCTTCTCCAATGCAATTCGAAAGGTTTCACACAATACGTCTTCAGCTTGATCGCGGTACGGCAACCTCGACAAAATGACTTTTCGATACAGCACATCGGAAAAAGTTTCAAACAGCCACGCCGCCGCTTTTCGATCTCCACGTTGTAAAGCCGTGACCATCTCTCGCTCCTGTTCCAGATTGAATACCATTGCCCTTCCTTCAACGCAGCTGAGATTGAAATCTTACACCAGTGTTTGATCTTTGTATATCAACCTACACTCTGTGTACACCAATACATGCTCTTTATATAGATCCACCATGCTTAGACAGTTTATCAAAAAGCGTACCCCTACCCAATATCCAATTGGGATCCAGGTGACTTTTGATCCGTCGAAACTGTACGAGACTGTGCTGACCAACCTGTTCTGCCAGCAATTCCTTCTTGATCTTTCCGATTCCGTGCTCCGCCGATACGGTACCCCCATATTCCAATGCAATACGGGCCAGTTCCACATAGGTTTCTTTGGCGCGTTTCAACGTCTGTGCATCCGTGGGAAACATATTCAAATGTAGGTGATTGTCTCCGATGTGGCCAAACAAAATAGACGGCAACTCAACTTCATCATAGGCTTCCAACATCCACAACAGTCGATTGTCCGGAACTGCAAAATCCGTCCCAATCTTTGGCATACCGTTGGCAACCACACGTTCATTCACACCGGCGGGAATGGCGTGTCGCGCTTGGTACAGACGTTCACGCTCGCTCATCGTATCAGCCAAAATGGTGTGATCAATCAACACATTGTGACGATTCAAGATATCCAAACAGGGCTGCAACGATGGAAATGCATCGATTTGAGATTCCAATTCAATAAACAGACCACACGCAGCATCGGGCAAGTCATCCAATCGCAAGCGCATCAAGGCGATGGAGTGACGATCAAAATATTCGATGGCACGTGGAGAGACCGCTCCTTTTTGTGGCGTGGTGTGACCCAAGCGGTAGCGGACGGCACCACGTTTCAGTTCCTGTACAGCCCCCACACAATCAAGACGAGCATCAAAAAATACCAACAAGCCCAGCACATGAGGGTTGGGAATGGTGGTCAACCAAGCCTTTGTGATCACCCCCAGCGTTCCTTCCTGACCAATCATGACGTCCAACATGTTGTCGGTGGGTTCGTACCCAGCAGCCGTTTTGACTGCGGGAAGCACACAATCCATCGCTGGCCACTCCTTGGGCAGAGGGGTTTGACGATCCACTTGCCGAACTTCTCCATTGGCAAAGACAACTTCCAAGCCTTCAACCCACGGTCTTGTTGCACCATACTTAAAGGAGCGGGCTCCACTGGCGTTGCAGGCAATCGCCCCACCCACAGAACACTCTTGTCTAGAGGTGGGATCAGGGGGGAAAAGCAAACCTTGGTCTTCGACATGGTTCTGATACCGACCCAGCACCACTCCCGCATCCACTTCCGAGATGGAGTGTATGGTGTCCAACATTTCCATACTGAGCAATACCCCTCCAAAAGGGACTGGTGCGCCAGTGGTCGCCGTTCGCTGAGCGGTGACCGTCACAGGTACATTGTGCTGATTGCAGTCGCGTAAGATGGCAGACACGTCGCCACTGTCTCTTGGACGAAACACCCCGTCTGCGTGACCACACAAATTGGACGCATCTCTCAAATACCCTTCTACAACGTCTGGATCTGCCGTCCATCTGTGGGTATTTTGCCAATTTGTCACTTCATCTCTCCACAGGATTGTTCAACAAATATGTACCCGAATTCAATTGAAGATTCAATTTCTTGGCTTTTGATGTATGTTGACATAGGTATTCAATGTTCATCAAAATCGCGCTATGACAATATCAATACCTCGGAGAATCAATGAAACGATTAATTTGTCTCAGTTTATTGACGGTTGGCTATGGTCAGAGCATTGGGTGTGGTGCGCTGAACACTGCTCGCCCTCTTGATCAAGGAGAGCATC
>CBFICN010000175.1:0-8267 GCA_965661045.1 uncultured Myxococcota bacterium | reverse complement strand
GCGAAGTTCCCCGTTCCAAGCACTGTAGATGTGTTGTCCAATTTGTACAGGAGTCATCGTAACCACTCGAAGTTGAAAACGTCCCTGGCGACCAGTGGCGAAAGGAAACATCTTCATTTTGTAGCCATAATAAGGTGTGGTTGCACAGGTGACCGTAGACGCCATGCCCTCAAAGAGCACACCACCTGTTGGAATGGGATCACCAACTTCTGATCCTGTGGGACCAATTGCAAAGGCAGGTCGACCTGCATTGGTAATTTTGACCGCATACTTGGGTTTCTTCAAGTGGTTGGGTAGGGTGTGCAGGTATCCTGCCCACAAGTATCCAGTGATGCCTTTCATCATGGGGGCATACCACTTGTACTTGGCCGCACGCTTTACTTTGTTGTAGTCATTCAAGACGGCAGCATCCATTCCAAGCCCCGCGAAGGGGAACAAGGTGTCTTCTGCTTCAATCATGTTGGCTTCAATGATGCTGTGACCATTCGGGTGTTGCCACTTTTGTATATCAGCAAGGGGAGTTGAAGAATTCAGCCAATAGGCTAGTGCATTTCCGGTGCCCAGTCTTAAAACGCCAACAGTGGGAGGCGCGCCATCAGAAAACTCATGCAAACCGTTGATGACGTCGACAATTGTGCCGTCCCCACCACCCGCAAAAATGGTCTCACTTCCTTTTTCAACACATTCTTGCAACACTTCTCTAGAGTGCAATAAACTTTCGGTTAGGTGTAAACGATCCGAGGGCAATTCACGTTGCATCCGTTCAATAAGTCCGGGTGTAACGCGTCCAGCATTGCGGTTCAGGACCACATCAAAGTTGAGTTCAGACATTTTAGACCTCCACTATCCAGTCAAAGTATTGACGTGTCAAGTTACTATAAGAAAGTATATCTGTAAAGGTACAGTATAGCAAGTCCTTGAAGGATCTACTGTATTCCAAATTTGTTCACAGAGTTGACATTGTCAACTGTCGTGTTTTATCATCACCGCAGTCTGTTAATGATTAATGAGATGCAATGATCTCAGCAACGGCTGCAAGGGCGTTGGGAATTCCCGCGGGATTTTTCCCACCAGCTTGTGCCATATCTGGTCGACCACCGCCACCACCACCAATGTGTTTGGCTAGTGCGCGGACCATATTGCCGGCATGGACTTTCTTGCCAGCCAAGTCTTTTGTTGCTGCCACCAAGATTTTTGCCCCTTGTGTTCCGGAAGCCAATACGACAACACCGCTGCCCAATTGATTTCTCAATCGATCCGCTTCTTCACGCATTGCGTTCATGTCTCCATTAAATTCTGCCGCGATGACTTTGATGCCGTTCAGGTCTTGAACCGTGTCCATCAAGTCACCCGCTTGCAATTGCGCAATTTCTTTGCGCAGTTCAGCCAACTCTTTTTCAAGTTTGCGCTTGTCTTCGAGGAGCTTTTCGACTTGATGTGGTACATCGTTCACTTGTACCCGCAGCTGGTCAGTTACTTGACTCAATGTATCGGAGCGGTGTTGGTACCACTCGAACGCTCTGGCTGATGTCAATGCTTCGATGCGACGTACTCCTGCCGAGATGCCCGTTTCTGAAAGAATGTGGAACAGTGCGATTTCTCCCGTTTGCTCCACGTGGGTTCCCCCACACAGTTCTACGGAGAAATTGGGTACTTCAACAACGCGAACTTCGTCCCCGTACTTTTCTCCGAACAGCGCCATTGCACCTTGATCTTTGGCTTCGTTCATGGAGCAGACACGCACTTTCAATGCATTGTTGGCTTCAATCTCTTGTTGAACGAGTCGCTGAATCTCATAGAGTTCTTCACTGGCAATCGGTTTGTGGTGTGCCAAGTCGAATCGGAGTCGATCGGGGGTGACCAACGAACCTTTTTGGGTCACGTGGTTGCCCAATACCTTGCGCAATGCAGCGTGCAACAAGTGTGTGGCAGTGTGGTTGCGCCTAGACAGCAGCCGTGGAGTCACGTCAATGCTGGCAATCACACGTTGTCCAACTTCAAGGGTTGTATTCGGTGATTGTATCTGATGCTCTACGATTGTTGGGGTCGGTTTTTGGGTGTCTTTGACAATGACGTCAACCCCGTTGATGTGTAGAACGCCACTGTCTCCAACTTGTCCGCCGCTTTCACCATAGAACGGTGTGCGATCCAATACCACCGATCCAGCAGTGTCGAGACTGTTGACCGCTGCCCCTTCAGTGTTGAATAGCGCAACAATGGTCGCTTCGTGACTGGTTTCGGTATAGCCTGTAAAGACTGTTTCAACTGTGAGTTCTTTGAGGGCAGACGTTTCATGTCCCACATCTCCAGATCCTTTCCAGTTGGCTCTTCCCATGGCTTTTTGCTCGGCCATTTTTGCATTGTAACCAGATTCATCAATGGAGATGTTGCGCTCGTTGGCGATGAGACGCGTGAGGTCGAGTGGAAATCCAAACGTGTCGTGCAACTGAAATGCAATGTCTCCTGGAAGTTCATCATTTTGACAATTGTTCTCGAAGGCTTCTTCCAAGATCTGCAGTCCACGTTCCAACGTTTCTCTAAATCTGGATTCTTCTGTGTCAATGACTTCCAATATGAAGGCTTTCTTTTCGATGATGATTGGGTAGGCTTCGCCCATCTCTGTCATGAGAAGCCTGGCGCATTCAGTAAGGAAGTTTGTGTTCAGTCCCAGTTTGACTCCAAAACGAATGGCGCGTCGGGCAATTCGACGCAAGACATATCCACGCCCCTCGTTGGACGGCATGACACCATCGGCAATCAAGAACGAAACTGCCCGAATGTGATCGGCGATGACCTGTAGGGCAACGTCGGTTTCTTTGTTTTGGCCATATTCCGTGTTGCTCAGTTTGGCACAGTGTTGAATGATGCTTTGAAAGATGTCGGTGTCGTAATTGTTGTAGACACCTTGTTTGATGGCGGCCAAACGTTCAAGCCCCATCCCGGTATCAACCGACTGTTTCTCCAACGGAGTCAAGGTTCCATCAGCACTTCTATTGTACTGCATGAATACCAAATTCCAGATTTCCACGTAGCGATCGGTTTCACCAGCCGGCCCATTTGGGTCATCCCCATATTCCGGACCGTGATCGTAGTGGATTTCTGTACAAGGACCACAAGGACCAGTGTCCCCCATAGACCAAAAGTTGTCTTTGGCACCCATTTTTTGAATGCGTTCTGCGGGCAAACCCGAGATTTCTTTCCACAACTCTCCAGACTCGTCGTCTTCTTCAAAAATCGTCACCCAAAGCTTGCTCACATCGAGTTTGTAATGGTTTGTTAGTAGGTCCCACGCCATGGTGATGGCTTCTCGTTTGAAATAGTCTCCAAAAGAAAAGTTCCCCATCATTTCAAAGAACGTGTGGTGGCGAGGGGTTCTTCCAACTTCTTCCAAGTCGTTGTGCTTTCCGCTGACACGCAGGACGCGTTGAACGGTTGTCGCCCGAGAATAGGGTCTAGGGTCGATGCCTGTGAATACATCCTTGAAAGGTACCATACCGGCGTTTACGAAAAACAAAGACGGGTCATTTTCAGGAACCAACGAGGCGGAGTCCAATGCTTCGTGGTTTCTTTGAGCAAAGTAATTTGAAAAGATGCGGCGAATTTCTGCAGATTTCATGATGTACTCTCAGTGAACTGGGGATAAAAGTTAGTCGTTGTGGATGATGCCAGAGGCTCTGAGGCGCATGGTGGCAGGGTAATTTGCAAATCGAAGAGCCTCGTCTAGTTGAATTTTGCGGTGCTGCAACCACTCTGCCAACTGAACATCGGCGCTCAGAGAACCCAGTCCACCGTTGCCACGCTGTACGGCATCTTCAAGCTTGTGGAATGCGCCTTTGGCGATTTGAGCAGAGGTGCTTTCATTGCGATTGGTGATGGCGACCAAGGGTCTGTATTGTTGCTGAACGGTGCGAACAAGACTGACATTGACCGTACTGCAAATTTGCTCGCTCATCAAAGACAGAATGGTTTCTGTTTGGTGGTCGCCCAGCAGCATCGAGAAGTGGCGTAGAGCATCGGCGTTGCTTCTCGCGTCGACGATTGCGATGACCAATTGATGAATTGAGTCTCGTAGCGCTTTCAGAGCGTTTTTGCCATCAGAAATCGAAACGAGTTTGATGTCCGCTTGGTCGGTACTCCACAAAACGTTGGGAAGCATGCCAGGGGGCAGTTCGATTTGGCTATTTACAGAACGGTGTTGTAGACCGTTGAGCCAGTGTAGGAGTAGGGTTGTTTTCCCTGAATTGTGTGCGCCACTCAATATGATGAGACCTTTCTCAAAGTCCAAGACTTTTGATACCTCTCCTGGGTATTGAAGTGCAGACAACGTAAGGTCTGTGGGGAGGCGTCGAAGGTGGTGGTTGGACTTTAACTCAAAGCCGGCTGGAGATTCCGCAAATGAACTGGCCACATGGGTGGTTGGTTGAAGTTTACCCAAGATGCGAAACCAAACCTGTTGGTTGATGAGTAGAATATCGGTAGCATTCTGTTGCTGAGCATCTTGAAGCATGGCATTCATCTGTAGACTCCATTGTTGGTGTTGGTCAAATATATTCCAACAATGGGCAAAAATCCAGTTGGGTCAAACCCTTTAATTTTGGTAAAAAACGAAAAGCACACATCCTAGGATGTGTGCCTTGAGCAAGTCAGTTCATCGATTATGATTCATCGGACTCGTCATCATCTCCAAAGCCGAAGTGGTTGCGAAGGTCAGCAAGGAGTTTGTCGTAAACTTCTTGGTTGTCTTCCAAATATTGCTTGGTGTTGTCGCGACCTTGTCCTACACGGTTTTCGCCGATTGAGTACCAAGAGCCAGAGCGAGTGACGAATCCAGCTTCAAGGCCAAGATCGATCAGTTCACCACTTTGAGACACACCTTTACCGTACATGATGTCGAACTCAACTTGCTTGAATGGGGGTGCAAGCTTGTTCTTCACAACTTTGATGCGTGTGCTGTTTCCGATAACGTCAGTGCCTTTCTTGATTGATCCTGTACGACGGATGTCTAGACGGATTGAAGAATAGAACTTCAGAGCGTTACCACCAGTGGTTGTTTCAGGAGAGCCGAACATCACACCAATCTTCATACGCAATTGGTTGATGAAGATAACGGTACTGTTGGACTTGTTGATGGCTGAAGTGATCTTACGCATCGCTTTACTCATCAAACGAGCCTGTGCACCTGGTTGGAGGTCACCCATGTCACCATCCAATTCTTGGCGCGGAACGAGGGCGGCAACAGAGTCAACAACGATCATGTCGATTGCGCCTGAGCGAACGAGTGTATCGGTGATTTCAAGTGCTTGTTCCCCAGAATCTGGTTGAGAAATGAGCAACTCTTCTACTTTTACACCCAATGCACGAGCGTATACAGTGTCCAATGCGTGTTCAGCATCGATGAAAGCAGCAATACCACCAGCTTTCTGACATTCGGCAATGGCGTGAAGGGTCATGGTTGTTTTACCAGAAGATTCAGGGCCGTAGATTTCAATGACGCGACCACGAGGGAAACCACCAATTCCGAGAGCACGATCCAAAGTGAGTGAGCCGGTTGGAATAACGGGGATGGCTTGTACAGCATCTTCATTCATACGAAGGATGGAACCTTTTCCGAACTGACGTTCGATGGCTGAGATGGCTGTATCGATGGCTTTTTGGCGGGCGGAAGGGTCTACGGTAGTGACCTTAGGTCTTTTTGAAGGTTTAGACATGGTTGGAATGCTCCAATGTGGGTTGTAATGAATTGTTTTATGGTTGTTGTTCTTGTGAACACTCTTACTATAATACAAAACTACAGTGTGTACAATCTTCAAACGGACAGTTTTTGGTCTTATTGGTAAATAGATGCAATTATTTTTATTCAATTAAACCTAGAGTGGTCATATTTTCGCGTGTGGTTCGACACATTTTGAATATTGAGTTCAAAACAAAAAATTTGTTCAGGTTCGGAATTTTTCTTCAGTGCTCCAATTTGTTGAGCAACTTTTGATGTATTCCACCAAATCCACCATTGGATAAAACCGCCACGACATCTTCCCTTTGTGCATTTTGAAAGACGCTTTGTGCGATGACGTCAGCAGACTCCGCAGCACTCCAGTCCACTGTGCCATCTGGAGCCGTTCCCCAGCAAAAAGCTTCTTTGCCTCGAGCTCGCAAGTCGTTGATCAGTGCTTGGACATCCAATCGTTCGTCTTTTGGAATTCCACCTTGATTAAAGGCGGGTGCGATGACGACAATGTCAGCATGGTCAAAGGATTCGGCAAACTTTTGTTGAAACGTATTTCGACGAGATGTTGCCGAACGAGGTTCAAAGATGGCCCACAATCTGCGATCGCCAAACCGCATTTTCAGTCCTTCGAGTGTGAGATTGATTGCCGTGGGGTGGTGTGCAAAGTCATCAATCACCATGACCGAATTGGGTGAGCCAAGGACCTGTTGACGACGTTTGATGCCTTGAAAGGTTTGAAAGCCTTCCTTGAGGTCTTCCATTGGGATTCCATAAAAGTCCATCACAGCCACCAAAGCGACTTGATTGTACAAATTGTGTTCTCCAACCATGAGCGATTCAAACGTGCCGACGACTTTGTCTTTGTGCAGCACCGAAAAAGTCATGGTGCCTCGATCTGTATGTAGCTCATCGATGCGACCATCCCACTCTTGTCCCTTTCCATATCGACGAACTTGACAGGCAGGATCCACCACACATTCCAACACACTTTGGTGATCTCCACGAACGACTAAGCATCCATCCGCCGGCATTTTGGCGACCAACTTCTTGAATGCCTCTTGGCAATGTTCGAGATCTCGATAAATGTCGGCGTGGTCAAATTCTACGCTGGTGATGATTGCAGTATGGGGTCGATAATGTACAAATTTTGGACTTTGTCTATCGAAAAATGATGTATTGTATTCATCACCTTCAATGATGAAAAATCCTTTTCTATCCTCGGGAATGTATGCTGCACGTGCCGTTGTGTCAAAGTTGAGGGCCGCTCCACCAATTAGAAAACCGGGTTTCTGACCTGCTTTGTCCAATAGCCATGCGCCGATTGAGGTGGTACTCGTTTTTCCATGGGTTCCAGCGACAACAATGTTGTGGGTTTCGTTTAGAAACTGTGCACCCAATAATGATGGAAAACTCATATAGGGAATGTCGGACTCTTCAACGAGATAGACAGCTTCTTCATAAGTTGGGCGAACGACGTTGCCAACGATGACCAAGTCCGGCTTTTGCTTGGTGAGATTCTCTTTGTTGTATCCAACCATTGGTGTGATGCCGATATCGGCCAAGACATCACTCATTGGAGGATACACAACATTTCCGTCAGAACCCGTGACCGTATAGCCCTTGGCGACCAGCAGACCGGCCAGCGCTGCCATGGCTGTACCACCAACTCCCATGATGTGAATGTGCTGTGTGTTGGGTGGAAATTCTCTGACTTCAGGCATAAGGGGCTCCTAATGGGAAAGGCTGCCCCCCTCTAAAACAAGTCTTAGTTCATGAGCAAGTGGGGGAGGGCACGCTGGATTGGACAATAGTGTTTGAAGATCTGATAGTGTATCGATATCCTGTTGACGTGACAATACTTTATACTGTATTCCCATAGTGATGCATTTGGCAATCGTTTTTTTCCATACGTCGGGGGTTGACCATGGAATCCCTTCCAAGATGCTTTTGGGAATCTTTGGTCCGCCAATTAGCCAGTATCCACCGTCCTCAGCGGGTCCCAATACCACGTCGTTGCATTCAAAGGCTTGGCGCAATTCTTCAAACTCAATCAAAGGCATGTCCATACCCAAAACTAAGGTGTGTGCACCACGTTTTGAGGCGTGATGAATCTTTTCCGTTAACGTACCAACCACCTGATTTTCTACGACAACACCAATCGTTTTACACCATTGTGCAAAACTGCCCTCGATCGAGCCTTTGAGTTGGAACACAATATCGCAGGATTGTGAACTGTCTTGCGTTTCCGTACGAGCGAATTCTATCAACCGTTTAAATAGATATCTCGCCAAAATGCCCTGAACTTCAGCGGCCTTTTCGTTGCCGATGCTCTGAGCCAATCGTGTTTTTACAGACCCTGCAAGGGGTTCTTTTCCGAGTACAACGATGGCTCTGCTCATGTGGCTCTCGTGTTTGGAGTGGACAGTAGTGGTTCGAGTTGGCTTACATTAATTTGTGTCACTGGCTATGTTGGAATCAATATTTCCACACAGATCGAAGAATGACGATGCCGGCTTTGATGCTGTTTCGAATGTTGCCCGAT
>CBFICN010000174.1:0-8488 GCA_965661045.1 uncultured Myxococcota bacterium | reverse complement strand
CATACCATCGGTGATCAGTGTACAGGGGATCCCTTCTTGCATACACTCATAGGCTGTGAGGCGAGCACCTTGTAAATAGGGGCGCGTTTCCAAAATGTAGATGTGTATGGGTTGACCATTTGCATGGGCCGTGCGAATCATTCCCAATGCTGTTCCGTGTCCTGAAGTCGCCAATGCACCCGTGTTGCAGATGGTTAGGACTCCACCATTGAGTAATGGTGCACCGTGTTTGCCAATGTTGTGGTTGAGTGTCAAATCTTCATTGTGTATGTTGATGGCTTCTTCAAGTACCTTGTCATCGCTTACCGTTGACAGTCGATTCAGTGCCCATTGGAGGTTGACGGCGGTCGGTCTAGAGGCCAACAATTCCGATGCGGCCTGTGTTCTATCAACACCGTTGTTGACCGCCATTGCCAATCCGTATCCAGCTGCGATCGCAATTGCGGGTGCACCTCTCACAATCATATCCGAAATTGCTTGGGCCACTTCGTTATGGCTATGAAGATTTAGCCAGACACTCTCATGGGGAAGCTTACGCTGGTCCAATAGTCGTAAATGGTTGCCGGTCCATTCAATGCTGTGCATACATTCTCCCATCTTGATTGATCTATGTTTTATCTCTTTCTTTTGCCTTTTTACCACAATTTTCTATAGGATTGTTCATGACATTACCCAATTTAAACACCATGTATGCTGAACTTAACCAGAGATTGTTCAACGATGAACTGCCGACTCTTCCGGTGAAATGGAATGGTCGTCTATCTAGCAGTATGGGAAGAACCCACTACAAACGCAAAAGTAAGAACGCTCGATGGGAGTGCACGCTGATTGATATTAGAGTTGGATTGACACCACAGCACCTTCACAAAACAATGGTGCATGAGATGTGTCACGTGTGGGCGATTCACAAATATCAATCTCGAGGGCATTCACACATCTTTTGGAAGAAAATGAAAGAGTGTGGGTACCCCGATGGCCATTCCTTTGAAGAAGGAAAGGGGATTGAATGTGACAAATGGCAACTTGTCAAACCCAGATCGTTTATCCTTCGACAAAGGGTTTTCTTTGACGACAAAGATGGGGTGACCTACGAAGGACGTGTTGTTCGCGTCAACAAACGGACACTGACCATTCAGACCTACAAGCCCGAAAAAGGCAAATGGAGGGTCTCTCCAACAGCGCTCCGGACCACTTTGTAACCCAACTCTTTTGGGATATCCTCACTTCGTTCAGCAGGATTTGTCGGAGTCCTCTGATGTTTGTGGACAATCAGAATGATATTGCTCAAAGGTTCTCGGGGAGCATTGTTCATGACAGGCTTTGCAAAAACTTTCACAACGATGGGTGTCTCTTTCAAAAGCGTCGAGCATTGTCTCACAGTCCGTACAATAGCAAGCCCACGGAACTTCTTTTCTGAATTGGCCATCGACTTCATAGCCACCGTTTTCTAGCCAACGAACATATTCTCGAAATTGACCATCCACATTGTATCCGTCGATGATTGCCATAACGCTTCCAACTATCTACTTTTATTCAGGATCGTTGTCGTCGAAAGAAGAAGGACTTTCATCAGCGACGTTTTCTAGTGGGTTCTGGTTGTCTCCATCGTCGTCCGTAAACAGCAAATTGACATCGACCAGTTCGTCGAGTTTGCCGACTTCTGCAAAGAGTGCTTCTTGGGTATACGCATCAATTTGGTTTCGGTAATTGAGGGTTTCCTTGAACGCCGTTGCCAAGTCCTCTCTAAAACCAATCAATTCTGCGTCGCGACTGGCGTGGTTGTTGTCCACATCATCCATATAGCGGATCAAACTTTCCAGGGCTTCTCTGAGTTCACCACCAGACAGCATCGCCAAATCGACCAAGTCATCTTGCTTCTTCTGTGGAATTTCGGTTTCATCCCACTGAGTGATTTCTGACCAACGTTGATCCCATGTTTCTAAGGCTTGTTTGATTTCAATCTTGAGTTCTTTAATCGACATCCTTTCTCCTGTTCTTCTACAATTATTTTATCTTGGTTTGGCAAGAGATTGGAGGTGTTTTTTATAAATTTCTATTTGGGTACACGAATGCCCCAAAGGGGTTGATTAGGTGTTTATTCGCATCAACCCGTGTATTGAACGTCCACGATTTCGAACGCACAGGCGCTTTAGATTGCCCAATTGCAGTTGCAACTGAGGCGGAATGAAATCACACTGTTCAAGTGCTTCGAGTCCTTGAAGGAGCATCTCGGCGTCCCCATTCAACCTTGGGAGTAGCAAGAGTTGACACACTTGGGCACTCAATAAGGCGTCATCGGGCAGCTCCCACGCTTCGGCACCGGCCAAAAGAAATGAAATTTGTTTTGCCAATAAATCGCTGACCTTTATTCCACGATTGTGTACTGCATCGAGGAGTTCAAATGTTTGTTCTCGGACTGTACCAAATTTTTGCCACGTATCTTTGGGTGCTAAATGACGAATTCCTTCTCGCAGTGGTGTCCAGTCCTCTACGGCATTGAGGCGATATTCTATGCGCTCAACAGAAAACTCAGGGATTTCAAGCACCAAAGCCCGCTGCACTAAGTCCAGTGGTGTCGTGTCAATTTGAGCCGGCTCAATGTGTCCAAATAGGATGGTATTCTCACTGGCTCTCAGTTTCCAGGCTTCTTGCATTGGCAAGCCGCCAAGTGTTTCAGCATCGAAGAAGTGCTCCAAATCGTCTCGGCGAGTTTGTTCGCTGGCGGATAGGGTGTCCGCATTTTGCAGTCGTTGATACTCTTCTATGTATCGAAGGTTGTCTTCATCTTCATACAGAGCGATTCCGTCTCCAAAATACATCTCTTGTACCAACAGCGACAACCCCTTCCGACGGGCGTGGGGATAGATGTTTTCCATACAGACAAAGTGTGGATTCCATAAGCCGATTGGACCGTACCGTTTGCGATGAGATCCCTGGCGGATGGCGAGTCCCAAGTCACTGTGCAGATAGATGTCGTTGGTAGACGATGGCTTGCCGAACAACTGTGCCCGATTGCGTGGCAACCGCAAACAACTGTGGGTGGCACCTTCAAAAATGGTCGTCAGCAGTTTTGTCAGTGTTTTTGCCCGCTGTCCATCACCAACCAATATGATCATCATGCCCATTTTGGGCGCAACTTGTGTTGCCAACAATAGACTGTCCAGCCAGGTGTCTGGACATTGAATGCCGTGCAATCGCATTGCCCGTCGATACTCTTTGTGGGTGGCCGTTGGCTTCAATGAATGGCCCAAGGCTGTTTCCGCCAACCCGTGTTGTTGAATCAACTGGCGACGCCATCTGAGCAAGAGTTGATCGCAGACGCTGGATGCCGTTTGGGTGTCCAGAAAAGCCTGTCCCGCTAGTGATCGCACGGCAGCCAACTCTTCACCGGAGGCGACAACGCTGCACAGTTGGTCAATGGGGTCTGCTTGTTGATTCCATGCCTTCCAGTACTCCGACGCATCTGTATTTTGACGAACGCGCTCCCCTCCGGAGAGCATCATCAAAAACATGTCGGTACAGCGTTCTTTGAGCAGTAGATGATCGGATTGACTCCAAGCACCCAGTGTGGATAAGGTGGGAGAGACTGGTCCCTTCGGAACGGGAAGGTGAAAAGACTCGGCCAAAGAACAGATGGATGCAGGCAAGTGTGTTTGGGGCAAGGCGATTGGATTGGCTGGACGTGCGGTATGGGCGACGACGGGTGGTTGTGTTGTGGTGCTGACTGGGGCAATTGGTCGATTTTTAGCAGTGTTGTTCGAATGCCGGTTTCTCAAAATATCTGCCCACAACTCAACCAAGGCTTTGTGTTCATCCGGCTGGATTGACACTGCAACAAATCGTTGTTCGGCATTTACAAACAATGCAAAATAGAGATCCAATTCCCCCCATTCTTTGCTGTTTGGGAACCCTTCTTGCAGTCGTTGTTGAAACTGAGTGCCCATTTTGTTGATGCACCATTGCAGAATCTTTTTGGAGATCAACTTTTGGCTCTGGTTCAATCGTCCCGGTACACCCCATGGGGTGGATTCGCTGGTGGACAGTCCCAACCAAGATTCGAGCATGCGTTTGGAGGCTCGTTTGACGTGTGGGGTCGCAGTGGCACGACTTTCTAGGAGTAAGCGTTCCGTGAGGTCCTTTTTTACTCGCTCATTGTACACGGGTTCTGTCAATGTGGTGTTGACCGTCCACTCTCCATTGCTATTTTGGATGAGTACAGCATCTCCAACTCGAACGTCAGCATGAATCCGCATTGTGCTTGCAGCCGTCAAAGCAGGGTGGTCTTCTTGCATTTGGCGGACAAGAGGCAGTGGGACTTCAACAAAGGCGACACCGTTGACGATGTCATTGACCAATGCGGGGTAGGTTTTAGAGACTTGCTGCTTGTGTTGAATCAGAGCAGAGAGACTGGTTTTGGTGATCTCAGTGCTGGATGATTGAACCAACAAAAATGGGGATTCTGACTGGGTCATACCTTACACTATACTCAATTGTCAGGCTGATGACAATGCTAAGATGCCGTATCAAAATGCTCAGTTTGGCTGCTTTCCGAGATCTTTGCTTTGGGAACCCAAAAGAGGAGAACCATTCCGGGGAGAGCCAATCCGGTGCAAAGCAAAAAGAAGCCTGTATAGCCCAAGGACTCTACAATCCACCCTGAAGTTGCGCTGGCGAACGTTCTGGGCAGACCGCTGATGCTGGTGAGCAATGCAAACTGCGCTGCACTAAAGTGTTTATTGGTGTGGCTGGCAATAAAAGCCACAAAGGCTGCAGTTCCGAGTCCCACCCCCAAATACTCTGCAGAGACTACCCAAAACAGTAAGATGCCATTGGGTGTGATGCCTTGGGACTGTGCAATTTCTTCTCCGGTCATGCTGGGGAAGTTTGTATGCAGTGGAAGGATTGTCGAATTCCAAGCCAAATAAGCAAATCCAAGAATTGTAATCAACTGAAACCAGCCAAAGACCCACAGTGCTCGTTGAATTCCGAGACGCAACATCCACACACCACCGATGACGCCACCAGCGATGGACGCCCACAAGGAGGCAACCTTGACTGTTGAAGCAAGTGCGCTTTTCGAAAAACCAAGATCCAAATAGAAGGCGCTCGACAGGGCCGTTGCCATCGAATCACCAAGTTTGTAGAACAGCATGAATGCCAAGATGAGGATCATGTCTTTGAGTCCATTTCGTTGAAGAAACTCTTTGAACGGCTCTCCAAAGATATCTCGTACACTCAGTCGCTTGTTTTCACGCTTGGGTACAGCGGGTTCAGGCATCCAAAAAGTAAATGCCATGATGCAACACAACGTTGCGATGACGCTACCATGAGCGACGTTCCATGAGTAGAGATCCGCCAAAAGTAGAGCCAAACTTCCCGGTACCAACGACGACAATCGGTAGGCATTGACGAACACAGACGAGCCCAACCCCATTTCTTCGTCTCGTAATATCTCACGACGATGGGCATCCAAGACAGCATCTTGACTGGCAGAAGCAAAGGCAATCAGTAGTCCCACACCTGCAATGAACTCGATGTCTTGAACAGGGTTGAGAAACAACAACGCCACCATCGATAGAACGAGGACGCTTTGTGTCATGAGTGCCCACCCTTTGCGGCGAGGAAGCCTCATGAATTTGGGACGAATATCCAGCAGTGGTGCCCACACGAATTTCCAGACGTAGGGAAGGGTGGTGAGCGAAAAGAGCCCAATCGTTTTGAGGTCTACTTGATGATCGCGCATCCAAGTCGGAAACATCTGGACCAACAAGTACATGGGCAGTCCACTCGCGAAGCCTGTACCGATACAGGAGAGCATTTGGGTGGTGAATATTTGTTGAATCAGAGATGGCTTTGGGGGTGTAGTGGTCATGAGGGAATCAACTTGCGTGAGGGTGAAGGATGGACGTCTACCCTTTAACTGATCCGGCTGTTAACCCTTCAACCAAGTTCTTCTGTAATGCAAAGAAGAGAATCATCACCGGCGTGGAGGCGACGATGGCTCCCGCAGCAAACAGTCCCCACTGCGTTTCAAAATCTCCAATGTAAGATTGCAATACCACGGGCAATGTATAGGCATTGGCGTCGCTGAGGAACGTTGCAGCCAAAATAAATTCATTCCAAGCGGTCATAAAAGAAAAGAGTGCCGTGACAGCCAAGGCGGGTTTGGACAGCGGCAGAACAATCTGTGTGAAGATGGTCCATTGACTTGCTCCATCAATGCGGGCGGCATCTTCGAGGTCTTGAGGAATGGTGTCAAAGTAGCCCTTGAGATTCCAAGTGCAAAAGGGGACGGCAGTGGAAGAGTAGGCCAATGCCAAACCGAAAGCACTGTTGAGCAGTCCAAGTGTGTCCATCAAAATGTATAAGGGAATGGCCATGACCACGCCCGGAAACATTTGGGTGAGCAAAAAGAAACCCATTCCGGCTTCTTTGCCCGGGAATCGAAAGCGACTCATGCCGTAGGCGGCGGTACAACTGAAGACCATTCCGATGATTGTGGTGAGCAACGCGATGAATGCCGAGTTCCCAAATTGACGTACGAACTGCCAGTGTCCATCAAATTGTGGGGTTGAAGGATCGTCGCCACTGATCAAGACCCAAAAGTTTTTCCAAGATACAGTCGTCGGCAACGGATTGGCAGACATGGTAAAGGCTTGTGAAGGGGTAACCGCCATTTTTAACACCCAAAGAGTGGGGTACAGGACAGCCAAGCAAGTCAAAATTAGAATGCTGTGCCATAGCAATTGTTTGCTCAAAGAAGGCGCGTTGGAGCTGGGGTGACTCATATCGTTTTCCGTCCCGCAATTTTATTGCCGAGTTTGGAGTAGCCCAACAAGATAAAGAAAATCAAGACCGCATAGGCGGAGGCATATCCATAGCGGTTGCCACGCGAGAAGGCCCAGCGGTAAGCGTCGGAAATTAAAATGTCGGTGCTGGAGTCTGGTTCACCAGCGCTGACCAAATAAATGACATTGAACATGTTGAAGGTCCACACCGAACCCAACACCACTGCTGGCAGCAAGGCAGGCTTCAACAGTGGCAATGTAATGTACCAAAATCTCTGCCATCCAGTTGCCCCATCTACGGAAGCGGCGGCCTCTAAGTCTCTTGGGATGGATTGTAACGCCCCCAAAGACACAACCATCATGAACGGAAACCCCAGCCAAGTGTTGGTGATTAGGTTGGCTGCGAACGACGTGCTGAACTGTGCAAACCACGATATTGGTTCCAGTCCAACTGTCTTTAGCAGTCCATTGATCGCCCCAAATTGTTGATGGAACATGCCTTTCCAAATCAATGCGGTGATGTAATTTGGAATGGCCCACGGAATGATCAACAAGACTCGATATATGCCTTTGAATTTGAGCCAGGGTTCTCGAAGCAACAACGCCAAAGCCAAGCCAATTCCCACGTGCAGCACAATGTTTCCAAGAGTCCAACCCAGTGTCACCAGCAATGTGCAGTAAAAGGACAGTGAAGATGTGATGGGCCAATCTCGTGCCAACACAATGTCCAAAAAATTAGCCAATCCAACGAAGGTAAAATCGCCTTGGTGGTGCGCGAACAGCGAAACCATCGCACCGACGACAAAAGGAATGGCCGTCAGCAAGGTCATTGCAATGGCTGCCGGTGCGACGTATAGATAGGCTGTCTTTGAAGCCCACACTTCTTCTTTCACCCGTTGAAATTGGCGTACAAACCAAAAGATACCTGCCAGCAGTCCCATCAGTGCAACGATGGCGTAGGGCGTTGTGTTGGCTGGCTGTGGTGCCGGCTTGGTGTAGATTTTGTATTCTAGAACGGCTTGTTTTAAGGCTTGATCACCCGTCATTGATCCTCGGTGGACCCGACGAATGGCTCGTGCCATCGGTTCCCAAATTGAGCTCATGTTGGGGATGTTTGGTGTGGGTACACTGTTGTTGAGTTGCATCTTAAATGCATTCAAGACAGGATCAGATTCTAGTTCAGGATGGTTCCATGCTCGTTCATTGGGTACAACTTGGTCAGCTTCAAGGGCTCGTGTTGTGGCGCTTTCGAGACTCGTGAGGTGATTTATCAACTCTTGCGCTTGTTGTTTGTGGTCGCTGAATCCGGAGATGAATGCGGCTTCCACAGTGAGCAGTGGCTTTGCAGGAAAGCCAGTGTCTGACACGACAGGCAATGGATGAACAGAATAGGAAATGCTGTCATCAATAGAAGACAGAAACCATGGTCCACTGATTGTCAGGGCCGCTTGTCCGCTGTTGAACAGGTGAGTGGCCAGGGCCGCATCTGGCTCTTTGGGTAGTAAACCTGCGTCATCCATGCGTTTCATGAAGTCAAGAGAATTGGCATTTGCTTCAGATTCAAAGGTCGACTCTCCAGTTTCATCGAAGAAACCGCCCCCAAATCCAAACAGCCACGGCATGTGGAAGTAGGCATCGGTTGCAGGGTAGGCCAGTGGAATGACGTCTGCGGGCAAGTGGTTGGGTAGGTCAAAGATGCC
>CBFICN010000173.1:0-8510 GCA_965661045.1 uncultured Myxococcota bacterium | reverse complement strand
TCCAAATGACGAAATTGAGTGTTTGGTATTCGTTTCAGATTCCAATGGTGGCTCCGACAGTCAAAGTTCTGCCACCACCATTGCCAATGACCCAACTCCATACTTCTCATCAAATGCGAGCATCACACCTTCAAGTGGTGTGGTAACAGGCACCAGTCTGACCTGCACAGCAACTGCTATAGAAGCCGGTGCTGGCAATCCGGTTGTGTCTTATAGTTGGCAAAAAAATGGTTCTGCCATCGGCAGTGGCTCCACTTTGCAAGTAACTGCAAACAATTCCAATGTAGGAGATACCATCCAGTGCGTTGCTTCGGCAACGGGCAGTACAGGAATCACAACAATATCGACGGACTCTGTCACCGTTGACAACACACCACCCACACTGAACTCGGTTGCCATATCGCCCTCTTCACCCACAGATACATCGACGGTCACCTGTACAGCCAACGCCAGTGACATCGATGATGACCCGATGGTCTACAGTTTTAATTTCACCAACCAAACAACAGGCACATCTTATGGTACTGGCAGTGTCAATGGTCAATATGCCTCCTTAGACCTTGGCACCACTGGCATTGCTGGTGGACAGATCATTCGATGTGCAGCAACCGTTTCCGATTCAAATGGTGGGTCCGATTCTGACATTGCCACTGCCACGCTCATCACAAATCAAGGTCCATCCATCAGCACCCCTTCTCTCTCTCCAAGTGGTAGTCAGCCAACAGGAACAACCCATACGTGCTCGGCAACGGCAACCGATCCTGAAGAAGGTGCATTGACACCCACCTACACTTGGTACGTTGATGGTGCGAACGCTGGGACCGGCGCAACATTTACAACGACGGCAAGCAACAGCAATGTCGGCAGTTCAGTCTACTGCAATGCATCGGTTTCTGACACGCAAGGTCTATCGGCTTCGGCAAACAGTTCCACAGCCAATGTGATCAATGCCGCTCCCAGCCCATCTGTCCAAGCCCAGTGCTTTACATTTGGTGGGGGGTGTGCAATGGGCAGTAATATCCAGTGCTCAGTATCGACCAATGATCCAGATGACAACGCAACCGTTACAAGTGTTGAATGGTACAAACGGGCTGGAGCGTGGAATGGTCCAGCGACATTTCTCACTTCAGGCGTGTACTCTTATGTACCCAACTCAAGTCAATTTACCACCGACGATTGGGTTGAATGCAGGGTAACCATATCCGATCCATCTGGTACTTACACGGCTTCTGGCTATGCATACTTTTAAAGTTCGAACGTCGATGACCCATCTACTTTGACGATCCCGTCAGAATCTCCAGCAGTTGAGTGTAGGTAAATGTTGCTGACTCAATCTACAGACGCGAGTATCTGTCGGGGACTCGATATATTCTTAGACAATATGAAGCTCAGCAATACCCAGCTACAAATCGATCGAGATTTGGCCGACGTATACAAAGAAAAGTACCGTGTCACAAGGGTCCTTCACGCAGAACATCTCACGATGATTCAGCTATACATAGAGGGGACCATCGACAGAGATACCGCATTCAATATCGCAAGCCACACACAATAAACGCATGGATCAAGAGCATGAAGTCCAAGTCGCCTTCATAGAACTCTTGGAAACACTCTCTGTCGACCAGCAACAGCGACTTCAAATCAATCTCGATCGACAAGAAATCTGCTTTAAACAGAAGATATCGAACAAAGTACAGACTCGTGTTCCGGTAGGCCAAATCTTTTTGACTTAATTTGACGGACGAACAGGCCAACATCATCATAGAAGCGTGGCATGAGCGTCAAGCCTCCCTGACCCCAATGGTCTACGGTCTCCATTATGAAAATATTTTCGCAGAGTACTTGTCTGGTACACTCTCAGAGGCGACTGCTTCCGACGGCTTTAAAGCAGCTTCCAAAGATGAAGCGATTTTCAGACACAATCAATTGGATGCCATGTTCGATTTGCTAGACTCATTTGATGACGCACACAATTCATCGACAATATTCGGCAAGTTCAAGAACTATAATAGAGCCCTTTTAGAACTTCTTCGACCATTCAAACACCCACTTCGGGACAATCCACAGACTCGGAAGAAGAACAAAGAAAACGGGTACCGCTGTAATCACAATAAAAGATTGCAAAGACTGAACGCCAGTTTCACCCACGCAAAGCAGAATTATGGCGGTCAACCCCATTGCTACACCCCAAAATACACGTAGCCAAGCGGGTGGTTCATCCATGCCCGACATGGACATCGATACAACATAGGTCATCGAATCCCCCGTTGTTGCCACGAAAATCGTCGTGAGCACCAAAAACAAGATGGACACCAGAAACCCCATCGGCAAAGATTGGGTGATCGCCAACAGTGCAGCTGGTAGATTGAAACCTTCAAATGCAGCAGACACTGTACCTGGTTCACTCAATTCCAGTCCAAGTCCCGTTCCACCAATGATGGTAAACCAAGCATTGGTCACCAGTGGTGCAACAATGGAAATCATGAAAATGATCGAGCGTATCGATCGCCCCTTTGATATTCGAGCAATAAAGATGGCCATCATCGGCCCATAACCCAAAAACCATCCCCAAAAGAATACCGTCCACCATCCGAGCCAGTTGGTATCTCCTCGATACATTGCCATAGAAAAGAAGTTTTGACCGTATACCATCAAGCCTTCTCCAAAGCCCTGAACAATGAAGCTCGTTGGTCCTACTGTCAGCATATACAACAACAGCAAGCCACCCAGTCCGATGTTGATTCGACTCAATATCTGGATGCCTTTGGACACCCCCGTCAATGCAGAAATCGTATAAAGAGTCATCAACCCGAGCACAACACCCACATGTGTCCAGACAGTATTTGGAACATCAAAGAGCGCTTCCAGACCATATCCAACTTGCAAACCCAAGAAACCGATTGGTCCCACTGTGCCAGCAACTACGGCAATAATACAGCAACCATCAACGACAACACCCAACCAATTCGATACGATGGAATCGCCAAACACTGGAACCAACAAAGTTCGAGGTGCCAATGGATACCCATCGTCGTAATGCAGTTTCATCAAAAGAATCGTCGTCAACGAACCCAATATCGACCATGCCAAGAAACCCCAGTGCAAATAGGACTGCGCCAATGCCTGAATCGCTAATCTCTGCACGTCTTCCGTGGGGGCAAAATGGGGTGGTGGCGATACAAAATGGGCCATCGGTTCTCCAGCTGCCCAAAAAACACCACCTCCGGCGAGTAGGGTACACAAAATCATACTGGACCACTGAAACCAGCCAAACTCTGGCGTGGAAACTGCGCCCAGTACTCGCTTTGCTCCTGGAAGGAAAGCAACCACCATTGAAAGGGTGAAGGTGAGAAGAAGTCCAACCTGCCAAGCATAGCCAAACCAATTGGTAGACCAAGCAAAACCAGCAGAAATTGCCTCACTCAGTCCTGTTAAGTCAACGAATGCCCACAGACAAAACACACCAACAAATGCGCTGGTGCACCCAAACAATTTCGCATCAACACCTTCCACAGTTTATTTTGATGTTTCTGCTGGAAGATACCCCTCAATGATGCGTGCAGTATCAAAACCTTCTATCTCACCAAAACGCCAAATTGACACATCCATTGGAAGGGGGTGCAATCCACCATCCAAGCCTTCATAAAAATGAGTGCCCTTCTCCAATCGAATCTCCTCATCAAAAGGTGTTTTCATTTGGTATGATGACGGACCGATAAAGAGAACCGGTGGACACCCTTCTTTGCGCCAGCGCCCCACGATGGCATCCACTTGACTCAACGTTTCTTCCAAAAATGGTGGATCGACACACCAAGCCCCGTCGAAGCGTTTCCAATCTGCATGAAAGAAACTACCACGACTGCCAAAAATGCCATCTGTTTGTGGAAATGCACTGAAAAACCCAGCATTAAACTTTCCAAGCAATCGGGCATTGAATGGCGATGCAAAACCTTCGTTGCGAATCCCCCAACGGTGAAAGTCATCATACACACACTGTGGTGGTCCAATGTGACGTGTTTCGGCATACAGTGCATTGTATTGTAAAGCCGAACAGAGAACGTGGGCAACTGCCTTGTCTTTGGACAGAGACTGCCTGGCAAAACTCAACAATCGATTGACAGGTGCATTTCGACGGAGGGTAAACGCCCCCAAGACCAGTGCATCTTCGGTGCATTCAATGTCGGGTAAAAGTTCCGAACCTGTAGACCCAATCGTCGATTGAATGAATTCATAGAGCCGTTCAGCACTTTCGATATCCACCTGAAGTCCAACACAAGAAAACCCAAATTGCAACACATCAACCGTC
Source organism: uncultured Myxococcota bacterium (assembly GCA_965661045.1). Lineage (GTDB taxonomy): Bacteria > Myxococcota_A > UBA796 > UBA796 > UBA796 > CAJWHX01. The sequence goes on along the minus strand of CBFICN010000173.1, from coordinate 4,204 downwards.
AGCGCAGCAAACAAATCCAGTGGACTGGGCTCAGTATAATCCAAAACATTACGCATCAGGGCATTTTCCAAACCCGCTTTGATCTTCGATGTTGGATGCGTTGACAACAAACGACAGGCTTCCGACAAAATTGTCTGACTGCAAGACCACTGATGGTACAAGGTTTTCAAATCTGGGGTCAAGTCAATGGTGGGTTCAATCGACAAATCGGTCATATCATCCTCATATGTGTACAATACTTCTTTTTAAAGTCATAATAGAGCAAGATAATTCCTACTCTAGTCAAAATGTACCGCAAATCGAGATTGAGGAAAGTCGCACGACCAAATTAGTCTGAGAGCACTCCTTGTTCTTGGACAAAGTCGGCCATGTCCTGCCCCCACAGTTGGTAGGTGAGTTGTGAAGGATGGACACCATCGCTAAACAAAGTCGACACGTCGACATCCACTTGATAACGTTCTCGCCAAATAGCAAACTCGATCCGTTCGTCATTGCAATAAACAGTTGGATACTCTGTGACGACTTGAGACAACACACGCCCAAAAGAATCGACAATGCCACTCATCACCCACCGCATGAATCCAGGAAATGCTGGAAAGTGGTGAATCGGAGGCATATTGGTAAAGACAATCGGTGTATTTGGGAAACGCTGTTGGATGTCTACAATCAACCGTCGAACATCCTGCTCAAACTGCTTTGGTGAGCGAAGATTAAAGGCATCGTTCGCCCCCAAGGCCACAACGATGATGTCAACCGTTTGTTCCGGTATGTTGTCAAGGAGTCGTTTCTTCACCTTGCGGACCTGAATCCCATTTTTGGCATACACCGTCCATTTCACATTGGCGCGCAAAGATGTGGATAGACGCTTGGCAAATGCACCGATGAATCCATCAACGTGTTTTTCCACACCCACACCAGCCATCGTACTTTCACCGATTCCAAGGACCCGAAGTGTTCGTTCAAAACCACCGTCAACGGCACCATTGGGCTCTATTGCTTCGGGTAAACTCGGCACACTGCGACGAACCCCTTTTCCCTGTAGAATGAGGAGTGGCAAGAGTGGAAGGACCACACACATGCGAAGGATATGGCGCTGTTGTTCGGTCAGCATCGGTCTACTCCCAAAAGTATATGTAAGCGCTCAAGCATAACATCAAAGAATCAGGGGGCGCCATTTGTTAGGATGGGTGATTCAATATCAAACCGATGACCCACCCATCGTACACTTTTTTAATTCACTTCTACTGAAGTACAAGCGCTCATCAAGTCTACAGATTGAATGATGCAGTTAAGGAACAGAACGCCAAAGAAAACGTTTCTCAAACACCACAAAATCGGCGACCACTTCCAGCTCTGTTTGAGAAGTACGATTCAATCGCACTTCTTTTGAAACACTGTATTTAGGACTGTGCAACGTCGCAGTCCATGTTTTGTCTGGCTGCTGCTCAAAATCCGTTAGCAAAGCTTTTCCAATCCAGTCAGAAGTGTCACACTGAACGATTTTGCCCACCCAGTCTGATTGGGAGTTTGTTGCGATCTCTATGGTTGCGGTCGTCACGCCTGTCGCAGACCATCGACCAGCAACCCCATCGTCTTTGGCCACTCCAAAATTCACCAACAAAAGTGAGCTGAGAAGCATCTGAATCTCCATCGTTTCATGTTACACTGCTCTACAGAATATCAATCTTGGAGACCCCATGCTACCCATTGCCTTGACCCTACTCTTTGCCTGCGGTGAGAAAACAGAAGACACTGCCAACACTCTATCATCAGAAGACACCACAGATTCTGAAGTGACTGAAGGCAACGATGGAGAGGAGACTGGTGAAGACACGGACACGACCGATGGTACAGATACAGACACGACAGGCGATACAGACAACGGTGACAATGGTGGTGACAACATCGAACCCAACGGTGGCGCTTGGACCGTTTTCGGACCAGAGTTCACCACCAATACCTGTGGAGGCGGAGAAGAGTTTCCAGAGTCGCGATCGATGACCTTGGGGCTCAATGGCAACATCTTGACCATGTTCATTGAAGAAACTGGAGAGTATGATTACACCTTCACCTGCACCCTCAGCGACTCAGAGTTTGTGTGTGAAGACATCGTGATTGAAAACAACATTCCTGTACTCCCCTGTACACTGACCTATACCCACAAATTACAAGGTATTTTTATGGACAGCAACACCCTCGAAGGTGAGTACACCATCATCACCACCAGCAGTGGTGGGAGTGGATGCTCTGAAAGTAGCCTCGGCTTTACCACACCATGTGAGCAGGTGGGAACGATGACCGGCACCTTTGGTCAGTGAGTATTGAGAGACATTGAATAGTGGAACAATCATATCTGCGGGGAGCACGATTCTAGAGAAGTTGAGTCTGGACCCAGTATCCCAACACGATTATCGGTGTCCTCGACAGATGTGTCACCACCATCTTTGCCACTACAATCAATCAACACGGTGCCAATCAGCAACCCTTCAAATATAAAACTTCGCCTCTCTTTTACAAGTATCTGTATTCTCAGTCGTCTTTGTGTTCGTCGACAATCGCAGTCGCTATGGAAGCCAAATCGGTTTCGTAAGCCGTACTTGCAAAGTCATTTGCGGGTTCGATATCGTAGAGTACACTCCCCCACACAAGAGTTCCGAGATCGATCAAGATCTCATCGGCATGACCTTTATCATCCACAAATATCCCCACATCATTGTCTGTTGATGAATCGTTCGTATTGCTGGTCAACACATCGACATCGGGCAAGTTTCCTGCTTCAAACAGTGTCCGCAGTTCGAGTGCACTTTGACCATACGGAAGCGAAATAAATTCATTGTCTGGATAAGCTTCTCTCAATGAATTCACCAATGGTAACCATGCGGTATCGTGTGCTTCATGCCAAGTACCGGCATAGTCTTGTGCATCATCGTACTCTTCCGATTCTGGAAAGTCGCTCCAAGGCAATGCCAGAACAAAAGTCACCTCGGGATTGCTTTCAAGGGCATACTGAATCCAATTGTGGTAGCCTTCATCGGTTGGATAGGTCGGCTCATAGGTCATGACAAACAGTTCAACATTGCCGCCATCTAGGAACCCCTGAAGTGTATTGCGATTGCGATCATCTTCCCAAATGGCTTGTGGAGCCCCATTGGAACCTCCGGAAAAGACCAACTCCATCGATTTTGCTTCCAATCCATTCGCCTCTTGCAAAGCAACCATATTGTTGGCGAACGGTTTGAAGAAGCTGTGCCCCATGAACAATTCTTCTGGTGCAGATGTAGATGTTGGTCCACAAGCCTGAGTGAGAAACAGTGTGGTGGTCATTGATATGAAGGTCATGGCTTTCATTGTTGCATCTGATTTGAATGCTGGTGTTGATAATTCGTTCGGGTAGAAGACTGAAAACTAAATACCAGTTGTACGTTGCTGGATGGTTTATCTCTCATGTCATCAATATTCGTCGAGATGGGACAGTAACAATATCGAGCGACATCAAACCCATTGAGAATCGACAAGACAGACACACCATAACTGTCCACACCCAAACAAATTGTCTCTTCTTGAACCAGTTTTTGTAATTTATCAATGAGAGTTGGTTCCTCGATGAGCACATGATCGACATTTGGAATCTGTCGAATAGATACGGCATGCAATGAATTGACGATACCAACCGTTTTCAACCCTCGACGCTTGGCCAGATGGGTCAAGTACCGATCCAATCCGTATTTTGATGCCGAATACACCACCCATTGCCCCAAATCGGACTGAATGTATGAATCCAATAAACGCAAAATCTGAATCGACGTTGTCATAAAACAAGCAACATTTACCCTCTCATTCCGAAACGAAAGCGGCGTGCAATCTTGTTCTAGAATCCAGTTCTCTTGTTGTATGTCATGGTGCACATGGGATAGAGATACAATGTCTCCATTTTGGATGTGCCCTACGGATTGATTTGTTGCGGTCACATAGGCCATCGTCTGAGAGGCCCATTCATCCGACAAATCGAACTCATGCTCCCCTAACAAATGTAGGAGATAACGCACTGTATAAAAATCAGAAGAAGGTACAAAACCAACAATCTGTATTTCATCTCCGTACAACATCGATGAGCACTTTCCCTAAAACTATAATTTGGGTATCGAAAGCACAAAGAAATCTAGATGGCGTCTTGTACCTCTAGCAACAACCCATTGGTGTTCAC
>CBFICN010000172.1:0-8521 GCA_965661045.1 uncultured Myxococcota bacterium | reverse complement strand
GGGCTGTGGAACATCACGGTTGGTTACGCGGAGTACCGGTGCAGACAAGTAAGAAAAGCACATTTGCTGTACCCTTGCAACAATCTCAGCACCGACTCCAGCATATAGGTGACCTTCGTGTGTAACAACGCACTTGCCCGTCTTGGCAACAGATTCATAGATGGCTGTCTCGTCCAACGGTCTCAAGGAACGCAAATCCAAAAAGTCAACAGAGATCCCTTGTGCTTCTAGTTCTTTGACCACTTCTTGGCAAACAAGGACTTGTTTCCCCCAAGAAATCAGCGTCAAATCAGACCCCGTATTGCGAATGCGGGCTTTGCCGATCGGCGTGACATACTCTTCATCGGGCACTTCACCGGTGTGTCCATATGTCAGTTCTGACTCCATAAAGACAACTGGATTGTCGTCTTGAATAGAGGCCTTGAGCAATCCATAGGCATCGTCGGCAGTGGCATAGGTTACCACCTTGAGACCAGGAAAGTGCGCATACAAACTGTCTACGGACGTGGAGTGCTGAGCCGCCAAGTTTTCAGCCGCGCCGTTGGGGGCTCGGAAAACGATGGGCACCTTGTATTGACCCGCTGACATTTGATAGGTTTTGGCTGCTGTATTGATGAGGTGGTCGTAGGCGACCAACGAGAAATTCCAAGTCATGAACTCAATGATCGGTCGCATTCCAACCATCGCGGCACCAATCCCCAATCCAGCAAATCCACCTTCAGAGATGGGGGTGTCTACGACCCGGTCCGGACCAAACTGTTCCAGCATACCTTTTGAAACTTTGTAGGCTCCGTTGTATTGTGCAACTTCTTCTCCCATTAGGAAGATGCTGTCGTCTTTTTCCATTTCCTCAGTCATTGCGCGACGAAGGGCTTCACGAATCTCTAAAACGGCCATGATATTCTCCTAATCTCGATCAGTCTGCGTAAACAAAATCGTAAATCGTTTTTGGGTCAGGTTCTGGGGATTGCTCTGCAAAGGCATACGACTCTTTTGCTACAGCATCGACTTCTTTTTGGATGGCTTTGAGTTCTTCGGGGCTCATACCAAAATCTTTTAGCAGACGTTCTTCCGTAATGCTGAGGGGGTCAGACTTTTTCCTTTCTTCGAGTTCACCTTCTGGGCGGTATTTTGCTGGGTCGGACATGGAGTGTCCACGGTGACGATAGGTGATGACTTCGAGCAACACAGGACCATTTCCAGCTACGGCGTATTCTCTGGCTTCAGCGACTTTTTTGCGCACCACTTCAACGTCGAAACCTTCGATCTGTTCATTCTTCATGCCAACACCGTCTGCACGCTTGTGCAAATCTGTGATGGCCGATTGACGATCCAGGCTTGTTCCCATCGCATAGAAATTGTTTTCACAAATAAAGATGCAGGGGAGTTTGTACAGTTGTGCCAAGCACAATGCTTCAAAGAATGCACCTTGATGCATCGCACCGTCACCGAAATAACAGACGCAGACACGGTCTTCTTTTCGGTGTTTGATGGCCCAGCCTACGCCGTTGGCCAACGGTACGTGTCCACCGACGATACCCCAACCACCCATGAACTTCGCGTCAGAGTCGAAAAGGTGCATTGAGCCACCCAGCCCTTTGACACAGCCCGTTTCCTTTCCAAACATTTCGGCCATGATGGAATTTGCATCCATCCCTTTGGCCAGTGCATGTCCATGTTCACGATAGGCTGAGATCCAGTAGTCGTCTTTTGTACTCGCTGCGGCTCCGACGGCAACAGACTCTTGTCCAATGTACAAATGGCAAAAACCCAATATTTTCTTGAGCGTATAGGCTTTTGCAGCCAATTGCTCTACCATGCGAATCAACCGCATTTCCTTGTACAAATCAACCAATTCCTCTTTGGTGATCTCTGCATTCAAATCTACGGACATAAAGGCACTCCTATTATTCAGAGAAAGGTCCAATAAAACTCACAATTCGATTGAGTGTAACGAATGGAATGAGTCAAGGCAAGTCCTCTTCTAGAATGTGTTCAAACTGTTCGCATTCTAGTTTACATTCTCTCTTAAGCCTTGATGTCCTGTGGGATTCGTTTTGAGATTTTCCATCCGATTGGTTAGATTGCGACCGTTTAGTGGAACCCCCATTTAAGATATTTTTACGCTGTTGCTGGCACTCAACGGAGACGCATATGAAAACAATCACCCAAGAACTGACCGATATGGTTGTCGAAAAACTAGATGAATTGGATATTTTGAGTGTTCTCAAAAAAGTTGAAGATGTACAGATTTGTAAGAACAGTCAGTTTGGAGATTTTCAGTCCAATCACGCTTTTATTATCGGCAAGATGCAGCGCACCAATCCAAGAGAAGTGGCACAAAGTGTCAAAGAGACTTTCGGAGAGCACGAGGCTTTTTCCGAGGTGAGTGTTGCTGGTCCAGGGTTCTTGAACTTTCGACTCTCTCAGGAATGGTTGATCACGAAATTGAAATCACTCGTTGAAGATGAGCACCGAGGCATCCCACAGGTAAAAGACAAAACCATGGTGATCGATTTCTCTTCTCCAAATGTGGCAAAAAGAATGCACATTGGACATATGAGATCGACGATCATTGGGCACACCATCGATCAACTCTACAGAGCCAACGGTTGGAAGGTGATAGCCGACAACCACATCGGTGATTGGGGTACGCAGTTTGGGAAATTGATGGTCTCTTGGCGTGAAGATATGAATCCGGAAGCGTTTGAATCCGACCCGATTGGTGAACTGGAACGTTTGTACGTACGCTTTGGCAAACTGGAAACGCCAGAACGCTTGGAGATGGCCAAGCAAGAGACGGTCAAACTTCAGCAAGGAGATGAGGAAAACCGTCGTTTGTGGAAGCATTTCATTGATGTTTCGATGAAAGAATTCAATTCTGTTTATGACAGACTGGGTATTGAATTTGATGTGGTTCTTGGTGAAAGTTTTTACAACGATGCGTTGCCTGGTGTGGTCTCGTCTCTGCAAGAACATTCCATCGCAACCGATTCGGATGGGGCGGTTGTCATTCACTTTGAAAAGGGGATGAAACCGAAAATGCTTTCTGAAACGACGTTGGTTATCCAGAAAAAAGACGGCGCTTACTTATATGGAACGACTGATCTGGCAACCTGTGAGCATCGATTGAATACTTGGAATCCCGATGAGGTGGTCATCGTCACCGACTTGCGTCAGCAACTTCACTTTCAGCAAGTGTTCAGAGCGTGGAATGATTGGCGCGCAAAACGGGGAGTCGGTGCTGATGAACTGGCGTCACCTGTATTGAGTCACGTGTGGTTTGGGATGTTGAAACTTCCAGAAGGGGCGATGAGTACCCGTGCTGGAAATGTCATCCGTCTGGTGGATCTTTTGGATGAAGCTGTTGAACGGGCACGTGCTGTAGTCGACGAGAAATCGAGTTTCTTATCCGAAGAAGAACGCGCAATCATCGCAGAGTCCGTGGGGGTTTCTTCAATCCGGTATGCAGATTTGTCTCAGAACCCTCAGACGGACGTCACTTTTGAGTGGGACAAGTTGCTGTCTCTGGAAGGAAATACCGCACCATTTTTGATGTACTCTTATGCGCGTGCAAAGAGCATTTTGAGAAAAGGAGGGGTTGAGAACCCGACTGTTTCTGATCTCAATATTCACGATCAAGTGGAACGTGACTTGGCATTGTTGATGTTGCAATTTCCGATTCAAGTTCAAGCGGCAATGGGCAGTCACCGCCCCAATATTTTGTGTGACTACTTGTATGCTTTGGCATCGAGTTTCAATCGTTTTTACTTCAGCAATCCTGTTCTGACGGCGTCGGACCCAGAGGTAAAGAAGGCGCGACTCTCAATGGTGCACGCGATGACTCGGGTGATGGAAAAGGGCTTTTCAATTTTGGGAATCCGTGCTTTGGATCGTATGTAATTGGTAGTGCTGACAACCATCTGTGTCATCGTTGTGAAATCCACACACTTTGACCACTTTGTTCAGGATAATTTGTTAGATTCAAACCCATGCCTACTCAAATCCCAACCAAATTTCCTCATACGCTTGGAACATACACATTGGTTCGACAAGTGTCCAAAAGTGCGATGTCTGTCGTGTTTGAAGGGCGTCGTGAGGCGATTGCCGGTGTATCCGCACGTGTTGCCATTAAAATTCTGAATCCAGAGTTGGCCAACAGCAATACGCACAAGCAGTTGTTCATTCAAGAAGCCAAAAATGCATCTGCGTTGATGCATCGAAATATTGTGCACACACAAGATTTTGAAGAAGTGGATGGCTTGTTCATGCTGGTCATGGAGTATGTGGAAGGATTGACGGCACGGGAGATGATGCGCCAAGCCAGACAGCATGGTTTGCAGATTCCATCTCACGTCATCGCCGAAGTGGGGCGTCAGATTTGCGATGGATTGCATCATGCCCACAGTGCTGCCGACACTCAAGGACGCATGATGGGTTTGGTGCACTGTGACGTTAAACCGGGAAACATCATCCTCAACAATCATGGTGCGGTCAAAGTATTGGATTTTGGCGTTTCCAAGACTGTTTTTGAGGAACAAAAGAAAGGTGTTCTTCGAGGTACGTGGGGGTACATGGCCCCTGAGCAAGTGAGCCAAGGAAATGTGGTTTCACGAACCGACTTGTATGCTCTATCCATTGTGCTGTATGAAATGGCGGCTTCAAAGCCAATGTACACACGAAAAGAGCGAAAGGATCCAGATAAGATCCGCCACTTGATGCAACAAGATGAACCCATTCGACGTGTGATGAAGCTTGGAGAGGGCTACAAACCACTTCAAGAAGTATTGATTCGCTCTTTGCAACGCGACCCAGCAGCCCGCTTTGCATCGGCAGACGAGATGGGGCAAGCCCTAGATGGCTTGGTGCGAAACTCGGTTGTGGCTCAACAAGACTTGATCGCTCTATTGATGGAACTTCAAAGAGCGAGAAAGAAGAGGGGCCTCTCTCCCATGAGGGAACAAGAGCAAAATGATTTCAGCGGGATAGCCTTTAAGCCGTCCAATCGACGCAAGGCCGCCGACATGCCTGAAAAAGATCGTAAAAAGTTCGCCCTTTTGATTTTGTTGCTTTTTCCACTGGTACTTGTCGGTACCATTTTCGGGGTCAAACAGATGTTGTTTCCTACAGCGACAGAGGTAACCCCTGTTCCTGCTCAAGTTGAACCGGTTGAGAAGACCCCAGAACTGGAAATCATCGACGTCAATCCAGGTGATGGTGAGTTCGAAGAGATGCCTGAAGAGAAACCAGCCCCGAAACCAAAGACCAAACCAAAGCGCCGTAAACCAAAGCCAGTCGTGCAAGAAGTGGATGACGCACGAATTGCCCCAACAACTTCCGCACCCAAAAATGACGATGCTTCACCGGCGAAGATTACAATCTCTGCCGATCAAAGTGCCAAAGTCTTTATTGACGGCAAGCTGGTTGGTTCAGCCCCCATCATCAAATATCAACTGTCTGTCGGAAAGCACAGTGTACAGTTGGCTCCAGCGACAGGTGGAATCAAAGACATTAAGAAGTTTACTGTTGATGTGGCAGCGGGGAAAAATGTCATCTATCAGTGGTCGTTCAACGATGAACGCTGGCTTCGAAAGGGCGAATAGTCGCTCTTTACAGGATTGTTGGAGTGCGACTTGTTACGTTCGCTGTCTGTCCATTTCAATTTGGGTTTGTAATCGTGCCAAAATGATTCTCAAGTCGGATTGTAGATGGTCTCGGTTGATTACGGAACGTTGGAGTATGGTTAGATGAATGTCTTGCAAACTGGTCAAGAGCAGTTCTATGCGCTCTTCGTTTTGTTTCTTTGCTTGTGCCATTTTGTCTTGATTGCTTCCCAATGCCTGATAATCTGATTCGGATGATTGAATCCGCTGGGCAATTCGGACATGGTTGACCAACTCTTCCATGAGGGTGTCGAGCAGTTCTGTAATCTCGGTATCGTCTGCGATTTCTGCTTTTATACTGTTGTAGAGATTTTGCGCACTCTTGAGTTGTGGAGTTCCTTCGATAAGTCTGTGTCTGGGCAAAGTTTTGGGGATTTGACTTGGGAGTGTATTGCCAAACACATTCTGTGGGGTTTGGATAAGCTGAACAGTGTCGTTGTCCATCGAGAGGACCAGTGTTGCTTTGTCGGAACTCTTCGTGTACTTCGGTAGTGTGACTGTATGATTTTTTTCATCAAACGTATGATTGAAAGACGGGGTTGAATATTTGGCGTTGATCAAAACAGGTTGTTCATCGACGTGTACATCTAGACTCAAGTATTTATAGGTGACTTGAATTCGATGTCCATTCCAGTGTCCAATAAAGTCTTTGCGATAGCGAATCGCGTAGATGGAGAAAGCGCATAGACCAGTCACGACACCAATGGCTAAGAATAGTGGAAGCATTTATTCCTCCAATTCAAAACAGGTGAGCTGAGATACTGTAGACAGCGATGGTGAACCAGCGAGAAGGCGACGTTGTGTCAATGTGTCATCCATTAACAGAGACCAGCCAAGGTGTTCAAAGGCAACCTCACCAATCCATTCTCGTTGTAAAATCCAGTTCCCATTATGTTGTTCCAGCCAGCCGACCCAACCCGCTTGCTCTGGAAACCCATTCTGTCCAGATCCAGCGGTGGGTGCGCTGACCACCCAGTCCAAATTGGCATCGCCATCTAGTGAACCCACATCCGATCCGTAGCCCATCGAAACTCGATGGTGGTTTTCGAGGTCTGTGTGTAGAATACTCCATTCTGGCAAGGACACTACGCGCAACTCTCCGTTTGATAGGTAGTGCAACTCACTTCCACCACCCAGTACCCATTGTGGTTTTCCCAGTTTGTCAGGGGCAAAGTGATGGATTCGACTGTATAGGGCATCGTTGTTTGACAGGGCTGTACTGTCTCCTTCTATCCAAACAAAAGTTGACCCTTCCGCGGTGCCACGCGTCAGTACGGCAATGGTATCCGCATACACAGCCAGATCCATACCCAGTGCGGGGAGTGTGTGTGTGATTCCACCAGCTTGAACGGTGTATTCATCCACCAAGACTTTGCGGTTTGTGGATGTATAGTTCAGTCGTCGACCTTCGATTTGACCTTCGATCGGATCAGCGGATTGCATCTGGATCCACGTTTTGCGAAGGGGTGAGTATAGCCAAGGTGTGGTTGATTCAAGTGCGATTTCTTGCCCTATACGTGTTGGACACCCCGATGGAGACCAATCCACAGAGACAAGAGTTTGGTTGTCTAGAGTGTAGAGTGGGGCTTCGCATTTTTCGGGTGCGGTGATCCAAAGGAGGTCGGATTCGGTGTCTTGTACCATCCGAAAACCAAATTCTGATCCAGATGGACCGTTCCATACCTCTTTTTCAACTGGGCAAGTTGTCCAAGTTTCGGTGTTCGAACCTTTGTCCTTGCAAGAAAAGAATACCAAGAGTACATTGAATGTTGAAGATATTGAAACCATGAATCTAGTATATCGCTTTTGAAACACCGACTGGAGAGGAAATATGAGTAACCCTTTTGATATGTTGAACGCCATGGGTGGCATGGGTGGAATCGGAAACATGCTGTCATCATTTCAGCAAAACATGGCAGAGATGAAAGCCAACCTTGCCAAACAGCATTTCTCTGCTGATGTGGCTGGTGGAAAGGTGAAAGTGACGGTCAATGGAGCCAACGAGATTGTGTCGATTGATATTGATGAGGGTCTTGCCGGAGACGTTGAGATGACAGGCGATTTGGTTTTGGTTGCAACCAATCAAGCGTTGACCAAAGCAAAGACCCATTCAGACCAGCAGATGCAATCTTTGACGGCTGGCTTGCCCATTCCTCCAGGCATGCTCGGTATGCTGGGACTGTAATGTATGTTTGTTCGTCTAGGGGTTCCTAGTCTAGTCGTACTCAGTGTTTTTGGTGGGTGCACAGCGCCACAGGTTGACTCAGCCTCTGGAGCGCAATCGGAGTCTTGTTTTGACCAGACACCCAGCATTGAAATTGGGCAAGGAGAGCGTGCCTTTGAAGACTTTGAAGAGCCGTACGAATCCATGATGATTCATGGCCCTCAGGGTGGATGGCACATTTTGGCGTCTCTTCAAACACACGGCATGATGGATATTGTTGAGGTGAATTACACCATCGAGCACTTGGAAACAGGGGTGCTGGTGTCCGACAACACGTACCGACTGGCGGTTGTGTCCAATGGGTCTTGTGCAGGTTACTATCCGGGAATGTACGGTTATCTTGCTGTGTCTCCACTGTACGATGGCGAGTTGGATACTCCTCCCGAACTTCTTGGTGGAGACATGCTCCGACTAAAACTGCGTGTGACCGATTGCAGTGCCTTTCTAGAAGAAGAGGGGCAGTGTGTTCAAACTCAAAGATGGGCAGAAGCTGACATCGACGTGTTGGCTGTATTGGATCCGATAGATATGGAGCCTATGGATACTGGAAACGTTCAAGAATCTGAAGATACAGGAGAAGTAAGGTCTTCTGGGTCAGAATAATCAGCTTCTTGTGGGCTTTCACCATCTGCAG
>CBFICN010000171.1:0-8532 GCA_965661045.1 uncultured Myxococcota bacterium | reverse complement strand
GATCAAAACTGTGATGGCCAATCCGATTATGACCAAGATGGCGATGGGTACGATACGATCGCCTTGGGGGGGGCGGACTGTGAAGACCAATTCGCTACCATTCATCCAGGCATCACCGTGGATGACTGTGGGGGTGGCAATGAAGATTGTGATGGGGAATTGGATGAAGATTGTGTCCTTGAACCGGAACCCTCCTCTGAACCAGGTAGCGAACCCAGTACTGAACCAAGCACTGAACCATCGACGGAGCCATCATCTGAGCCATCATCTGAACCATCAGCAGAACCGAGTGGCGAACCTTCATCAGAGCCCAGTACTGAACCAAGCACTGAACCATCGACGGAGCCGTCCTCAGAGCCCAGCACTGAACCGAGTGGTGAATCCGGTGATGATTCATCGACAGAACCTTCTGGAGAGCCCAGTGATGAACCTGCATCTGAACCATCTAGCGAAGAGCCATCCAGTGAATCATCCGATGATCGTGGAGAGACGGCTGGTCCCGTGATTCTGGAACAGGAGACCGGTGGATGTGGCGGCTGTGGTACAGCCTCTCAAGGAACAGGCCTTTTCTGGATGTCTCTGTTTGGACTCATTCAAAGTCGACGCAGACGTTGATGTTTCAGTTTGTATTCTTCTTTATGAGAAACATCGCGCTCTTATTTTACAGTTGAGATAAGTACTCCAATCCATCTTCAACTGTCTCACATATGTGCACGTTCATCAGTTCAGAGATTTCATGGTTGTGAAAAATGAACTTGGTGCTCACCCGCAAGGTTGGATTGTCCACAACAACCACCACCACATCAAAATGCCCAATGAAGTTCGAGAGAAACTTTCGCAAAACTTGGCGTAGTTCAGCTGATGGTGGGAAAGTTCCACGCGCATCGACCAAATAGTGACGGAGGTTTTGGGTGTTGGCCAATTCAATCGCTCGCTGAATGGAGTATTGAATTTGAAAGGCTGTTGGTTTGGATATTCGTTTACAATGCACAGTACCGTTTACAACAGAGAGGCTTGCATTGACTTCTGACATTTCTGCTGTTCGATTTTCTTGAGTCATCATCAGTTCCATTGCATTCAGTATAGCAATGTTTTCAAAAATGATATGACCAATTTTTATTTTTCCTTTTTTGAATTGCATTCATTGAAGGTTTTGCCTCAATCCGATTGGAAATTTGAATTCTGTTGGGATGTGAAGACGGTATTGGTTAAATTAGACATTATTTGGAGGCTGTCATGTTGTTGATGCTTTTTACGGCTTGTGGTGCTTGGGTTGGAAACTGGGAAGGCGCTTGCGAAAACCCCGCGACTGGAGAAACTCGTGAGTTTGTCATTGATGTGGATTCTAGCAAGGGTGGTGAAGTGTCGGGAACGGCTTTCATGACCATCAAGGACGACGGTGGAGAGTCAACGATCGTAAATTGTGAAGTGTCAGGTCCGGCCAATCGTTCTGGTGTAGACTTCGAGTTTGATTGTGACAACGGTGAGAGTTTTGTGATCCCGACAGACAAAGAAGGTTCTAAACTGTTGGGGTATTGCGACAACGCCAAAGAAATTGAGTTGTGGTTGTCTTTGGATTAAAAGTCCAAGGTATGTGTCCGATTAGTGAATGATCTCTTGAACGGCTCGCAGGGTACAAGAGAGTTGCCACAGAGGGTCGTGGTAGGCAAAATAGTTTTCTCTAACAATCCACTGGCCAGTGCGGCCAAAGCCAGCCAGGACGGTGGTGTTTTTACAAGCATCCAGTAAGGACTCGTGTAATATTTTTTGAGATTTGTCTCGTCTACAAGGCGCAGTCATGTTTACAATTTCTCCTCGCTTTCGCCGCGTCAATCGATCGCTGAACAGTGTGAACAGCGTTTGGTTGGAGTATGATTGCCCAGTCGCTGTGTCGATCAACTTCCAGCCGTCTTGTTCAGGGTGTAGTTCATGCGTGTTTGTTACCTGTAGTATTTTGTTTGGATATAGGTGCGGTAGAAGTGTCTCTGTCGAAAGGGAGTGCATACTGTTGTTGGACGTTAGCCATGGACTCAGTGTGCATATGGCTTTTGCATGTCTCTTCTTTAATTCTTGCCAAAGCACGTCCTCTTGTTGAACACGTTTTAGAACGTCTTGCGGCGAAACTTTCCCATTGGGTAGGTTCCAAGATTGACTTACAATGCGTTGATCTCCAAACCACAATTCCAAATGACCATCGTAGTAGGACAGGGCAGCATCAAATCCCAAAGCATGTGCCCCGAACAATCCAACAGATTTGTGTATGTTCAAGCCCAGCCACGATTTTTTCACACAAGAAGACCCATTCATCATTGTGTGTAAAAAATAGAGGTTGTCAGATGAGACCAGTAATGTGTGTACATCATGAGAGTGCATCAGTGTTGTAAGAGTGGCGAATGTCATGGGGTAGTCACTTCACTGCAGAATCATTGGATGGATCGGTCGCTCTATGCCAAACAACGGGTTTGTTATCCGATTTTTGCACAAAACCCAAACTGTTCAACCATTCGTTGAGACCAGGGTTGTTGTTGTGGATGATGACCCATCGTATGTTCTCCCAGCACTCCTTCTTCAATGGTTGCTTTTGCTCTTCGGGTGTGGCGTGTGGATCAATGCGTCGGGTGCCTTCAAAGCAGTTGTTGGGGGCAACCAAACCATTGAATCCCAAGGTCCAAGGACTTGGTTGTCCATAGAAGGTTTGATGGTACTGCAAATATTTGCCCCTTGGGCGAGACGGGTCAATCTCGCCGGGTTCTCGGACCAGTGGTCCTGGAAGTTCTAAAACAACGTCGTCTATCATGGCGGTATAATCTGGTGATTTGGAGGGGGACGAGGGGATTTGCCAATCGACAGGGGACAGCAACATAAATTCCAGTGGAATCAGTATCCACCATTGATGGGACCCCGTGTATTTTTGTTCGGAGAATAATTGAGATAAAATGATGCATATGCCCACTAGGGTGAGTAGATGCATTCGGTATGGGAAGCGCATACTTCCAAGTACTGGCACGTTTTGCATCCAGGGAAAGCCCATTGACAAAATCAGTCCAAGCCCGAGTATGCCCCAACCAACACTGTTGGTTCTTTTCCAGAGTGCAACCAACAGCAATGTGCAAACCGTCCATCCGGTGTACGTACTAATGGCGAATGGGTTTGGGGGCGTTAAAATGTTCGGCGTCGGTATTGAAAGAGACATGCCCATTGCTTGATAGATGTCCGGATCAAGTTTGGGACTCTGTCCTTGAATATCCAAAAAATGCAAAGTCCAGGGCAAAGTGAGTCCAAGGCTTAGACATAAAGTCCACCAGACGTTTCGCTCTGTGAATCCCAGAATGATGGACAATACGCTCCAACACAGAGTCCAATACCAGTTGCTGACGACGATGAGTGAACCGAAGAATACACTTTTTGTCCATCGTTTCTCCCTGATACTCCACAACCAAAAACCAAGCGGCCAAAGTTGTGTACCCTCAATGATTCCTTCGACTGCAAAGCCATGCATCATTGGGTTCATGCCAATAATTGTCATCCATAGAAGTCCACTGTGGTGATTCTTACCCCAACTGCGCCCCACGAGATAGAAAGCCCAACCAGTCAACAGGCGATTCAGCAACAAACAACCATTGTACAACGCGTCAAGGGTTACCACTCCTTTCAGTGGTATGATGAGTGTACCCCAAAATACTGTACTGGGAGACCACTGTTGTCCTTGAGGGTGGTTGAACCAGCCATTGTTCCACTGCCCCCACCAAGATTCAGTTGCCCATAGAGACCAAACACTGGGGTATAAGTCCGTATACGGAGAGCCAGCCAATTCACCATTCCACATAGGCAGAAGCATTGGAATGAAGCTCCAAAGAACTATCCAGACACAGACTTCAATTCTTTCTCGTGTTATCATTGAGACAGTCTAACGTAGAAATGCCAAGGGTTACACTGTTGTGTTTCCATATTGCTGTGGCTGTGGAGAAGATATGGACATTGTTCTTTCCAGTGGTTTCTTGGCGTTTGCTCGCCACATTGGTTTTCGTCGTGTGTGTACAGAGAAACAGGTCCACATTACAGGGATCTGTGGTACCTCATCTGGTTCTGTTGTTGGGGCTTTGTGGGCCAATGGCCTATCTGAATCGGAAATGATTGAACTTTTGAATGTTCCAAGACCCTTAAATGTAGTGGACTTTCACTGGCAGATTTGGAAGGGGGCATTTCGATTCGACACGTTCAAAGAGCATCTGCGGACGGTTTTGCCAGAGCGAATAGAAGATTTACCGATTCCTTTTGGTGTTGGATTGTGCACAATGGATCGACGAGCCATTATGGTCACACAAGGGAATCTGGTCGACGCGATCGCTGCGTCCTGCGCTGTACCCTACATGTTCTGTCCCATGTCTTTTGAGGGTGCATGGTATAGAGATGGTGGTTTTGCTGACAGGGTGGGGGCCATCAATTGGAAATCTGTGAGACCAGACCCCAATCAATCAATGATGGCGCACATTGTTGATCGAAGCAATGGTGTCGCTACTGAAGTGGGGCTCGAAGGGGTGGATGTCATTCGGACGCCAAGAACCTATGCCAGTCTACTGTCTATGGGAGATTTTCTCGGGCAACTGGAAGAAGCCGCGAAACTGACAAGGGAACAGTGGCCAGAATAGGACTGACTGTTCCCATCATGCGTCCAGGCTCAACCAAGACCTGTACGACCCGTACGCGTCTGAGTCAATCGTTGTTTGAGTCAGTTGACAAATACGTGGTGTTTTCCAACGCGGCACACTCTGTTGCAATGATGTAGCCAGTACCCGTTCCAACTGCACCGGATGTGTTGTAATTGTTGGAGTATGGGAAATTTCCAGCCCATTCGGTTACAGATACCTCAACAGCGATGCGTTCTCCATCTTGTTGCCAGTCCAGTGTTTCTCCTGTTAGACCCGCGCCGACAAAATATTCGGCTTCCACACCATCGCTGTCTGTCCCAGACCACTGCCAGTTGGCTCCAGACTGAGAGAAGGTGCCCATTCCAAAAGTACACTCACTAAAATATGTTGCCGAGCCCAAATCATTGACATCATCGATTACAATGCCCATGTTGCAGTGATCCAAGATGTAGAGGTCGCTTGGGTCTAACTGCTGTGTGTTGGGGTTCAATCGATTGGCTACCAAGTCGCAGTTGGCAGATTGATTGGCTGTCATGTACACCAAGACCTTGTCTCCCACTTGGTACCAGAATGCATTTCGCGGGATGAGGCGTCCTTCAAAGAGACTTGGAATGATGATTTTTCCATTCAATGCGTCGAAGTCAGCGAAAGGGTCTACAATGACCTCTCCAGTATCGTCTTCTGTATCCCCAGTATCTGTTGTGTCGGTGTCGGTTGTGTCCGTGTCCGTTGCATCCGTATCGGTTGTTTCCTCGACTGGATAGCAGGCTTTCTCCTCATCATTGACCTCATAGCCTTCAGGGCACTTGTCTCCACAGGCAAACAACAAACTCAACAGCATCATTTTGTACTCCTAATGATCAATTCTTTCAATTGTGAAACGGTATCCATTACTATATCATTTCAGTACTGAAGACTCTAAAATTTAAGTTGATCATTGTCCATTGTCCATTTGTCTTTGATTTATGGCAATCATCCAGCTTGTGTGCTTTTCATGTTAGGGTAGAAATGAATCGAGGTTTTGAATGAACATCTTACTCCTTTTGGTCAATTGCGTACGCACTGCTGTTGCAATGGAAATGTTGAGTGTACAAGAAATTCAGATTGGAAGTCACACGATTGAGGTTGAAGTTGCAGATGAGATCCATGAGCGTCGTTTGGGCCTCATGCATCGGCAATCTATGGAAGACAATCATGGAATGATATTCGTGTATCCAAAAGCCGAAGAACGATCGTTCTGGATGAAAAATACCTACATACCACTGACAATTGCCTACATCGGCAGTGATTGCAGCATTGTTCACTTAGCAGACATGGTTCCCTTGAGCACAAAAGGCGTGCCCTCTGTTTTGCCAGCCCAGTTTGCTCTGGAAATGAACCAAGGTTGGTTCCAGAAAAATACAGTAAAAGTCGGCGACCGTCTCAAAGGGATTGAGCATTGTCAGTAGGGACTTGTCAAAAGTTTTACAACCTGTTTGTAGTCAGTCGGTTACTATGACTGTGATTTCTGTAGGTTGTGTTCTTTGAGTTGAATGATTAAAGAGATACAGCCGATATTTGTTGCGGTGCTACAACATCGCATTTTGTAGATTCAGTGTGGAGCTTACATGGTTTATCTTATTATTGGATTTGGTGGACTTTTCGCCTTGTTTTGGGTACTGGCTTTGGTTTTTGCCACGAAGACTGTTGGAGAGCGTTCGTTGGGCATTCCGGGTTTTTGGATTGTCATCTTTGGCGCGATTGCAGGATTTGGATTGACAAAATACTCAGAGGCAACATCCAACCCAGAGAAGTTGGTCAAAGAAAAATATACTGCTTTGGAAGCAGGCTTGGATTACGCTTCATTGGTTGAAAAGGTCGGTTTGGAACCTGTAGACATGTCTGGCATGGATGAAGAAGAAGTGAAGGCTTTCGATTTGACGGCCAATCGCATTAAGATGCCGGCTGAAATCACAGGTCGTTTGGCCCCAGGTATTTTTGAAGCTGATCGTCAAGATGCTGAAATTGGAATCGAAATTTTTCCAGGTATCGAAAACTATGAGGCTGACACCGGAGCCAGTAAGCGCAACGCCCGAAACAATTCTTTTCGCGATGACAATGGTCCAAGTCCTCTGTTGGGGTCCAGTGCAGTCGTTGACGAGCGCAAACGTCAAGGACATGGTCTGGTCGGCTTGAAAATCCGCTTTTACATTGAAGACACAGAAGCCACTGAAAAACTCAAAGAAGATCGCAAACAAGATCGTGAAGAAAACAAAGACAACGATAAGTTTGAGCAGGCTGTCATGCAACCAATCGCAGTGTCTGGAAAAGAATGGTTCGTCACTGAAGGTGAAGACTGGACGTATGAAGACAATATGACCGCTGCACAAGCCGCGGAAGCCTTGGCCAAAGCCATTGATGCAATGCCCGAGTTTATTGCTTCGTATGAATTGGATGAAGATGCTTTAATTCCAAACTCAGACCTGAGCGTGAAAGCTGCCTATTGCCTGACAGACGATAAAGAATGTTCAGAAGATAACCTCAACGCTTACGGTGGAGAGGCAGGGAACAAACTTCGAGCTCAAATCATGACAGGAGACAATCAGGCTGTATTGTTGGGGAGGAAAACCGACGGGTCAGCACAACAGTTCTTCGGTGGTGCCGATGAAGTTCAGTTGGTATTTTGGCAAGAAGATGAGCCATTCTTAGATGACGATTTCAACAGTACTCCACGGTTGATTGTGGCAGGTTTACTTCGTAAGAAGTTGATTGCCCTCGATCAAAGCGGGTTTGATATGACAGAAGAAGAGGAGCCACTTCCTGTTGTAGAGGAAGATTCCTGATTTAGTTTTGTCAAAGAGAGTCAGAGAGTCAGAGAGTCAGAGAGAAAAGGGGTGCAGTTGCACCCCTTATTAAATTGTATATTCTATCGGTTCAGGTGAGTGGTTTGCATACTGGAGCGCGAAAGAAGAAATTGTTGTGTTTGTCCAATGTGAATCGGATATGCTATATTCAACACACAACTGTCACATTTTTCTAGTTCACCACATTTTTAGGGGTTCATTATGTTTCGATCTTCAGTTTTGTTATTCGCGCTGGCTACAGCCTGTGGTGATAAGGATACCGGATTTGGGGTTCCCGTCGATACAGATACTGTCAAGGATACCGCTGATACTCAGGATACTGAGGAAACCGGAGAGGATACGTCCGTCAGTGGAGAAACAGACTGTGCCAACGGTGAAGACGATGATGGCGATGGTCTGGTAGACTGCTTGGATGAAGATTGTGATGGACAGGTTTCTGTAGACTTTGAAGGCAAAACCGGATTTTGTGAGTTTGATGAAGAATTGAACTGTGAAGATGGTTTCGATAATGACGGCAATCAGAAATCCGATTGTGACGACGAGGCTTGTGCAACGGTTGAGATTTGTATGCCGGACGTTGAAGATTGTCGCGATGGTGAAGACAATGATGGCGATGGTTTTGTCGATTGTGCAGATTCTGACTGTGATGGCGAAGTCTCTGTAGACGCCAGTGGAAATGCAGGGTTCTGTGAAGTGGTTGAGCAGAGTTGTGATGATGGTTTTGACAACGACGGTGATGGAGACGCTGACTGTGCAGATTCAAATTGTCCAGCCTGTGCCGAAGAAGATTGTACAATGGTCGGCGATGAAGATGGAAATGGATTGGCTGATTGTGCCGATGGGTGTAGCATTTCCATTGATGCATTTGGCAATACTGGATTCTGTGAGACAACTGAGCAAAGTTGTGATGACGGTTTTGACAACGATGGTGACGGACTGGTAGACTGTTTGGATTCCGATTGTCCGGCGTGCTCCTCATCTGAAGACTGCAGCACCTTTGGTGACGAAGATGGCAACGGTCTGGCTGATTGTGCCGATGG
>CBFICN010000170.1:0-8544 GCA_965661045.1 uncultured Myxococcota bacterium | reverse complement strand
ACATGTAAGTGCAACACGAACACTACTCTAATGAAAATTCTCTGCGCATGTAGGCCACGACATCAGCCACCGACTGTGGATGCAGCATGTCATAAGCCGGCATACTTCCTTCTCCTTCGACAATGCTCTGAATGATCTCGGAATCCGGATGGCCATCAATGTGCCCAACCAATTGTTGACCACTTGGCGTTCCTGATCCATCGGCCCCATGGCACCC
Organism: uncultured Myxococcota bacterium; assembly: GCA_965661045.1. Lineage (GTDB taxonomy): Bacteria > Myxococcota_A > UBA796 > UBA796 > UBA796 > CAJWHX01. Next base: position 8,327 of record CBFICN010000170.1, on the reverse strand, counting down.
TGTGCAACTTTGTGAATAGGTATAATAGCCACAATCCGGTCGACCAATCAGGTTGTTCGGGTCCTCATTGGCTGTTGCGTCAGAGGGGGCACACTCCTCTTCGGTCATCGGTTCACCAGAGTCTGGTTCTTCTGATGAAGGTTCTCCGACTTCCTCACCTGTATCTTCCACGGAGTCTGTATCCGAATTTGGCACTTCGGAAGAAGGCTCTCCATTTCCAGCAAGCACAGAAAATTCATCCGACTTCTCTTCACAAGCCATCAAACCGAACCACAACGCAAACAACATCCCTGCCTCCAACTCATTGTTTCTTGTTTTACTGTATCGCAAAATCAACACGGTAAGCGAAAATTTAACGGCAACAAATATCGCACACTGCTTTCCAACAAGCAAAATTGTTCTACATTAGGAAAAAGATGACTTGGGAGACTGTTGTGAATGTATTATTGTTGTCGCTTGCCTGTACCCGCGCCCCCATAGAAGACCGTTGGTCACACGGACCGATTACCCAACTTAAAGACTCGTTCACCTCTAACTTCGTCATTGAAAGCACAGTGGATGGCGAACAACAGTGGATTGTGATTGACACTGGGTTCAACAAGAACTCCGAACCCCTGTTGGATTTTCTTGCAGAACAAGAAGGTACAATCGACGATATTCAAACAGTTGTCTTGACTCACGGACATGGAGATCACATCGGTGCCCATGCCAATTTCAAAAATGCGACCTTCCACGTACATGGCAACGACAAAGAACTTCTGCTTGCCGAAGAGATGTCGACAGACTCCATTTCAACTTTTGAAGCCGGTACGGAGTTAACATTTGGGGATACCACCATCCTTCCATTTTTGGTACCGGGACACACCGCTGGGAACTTGGCCCTGTTGGTGAATGACGTACTGATCATGGGAGACTCTGCTCAATCCACCAAAAGCGGAGAGGTCACGGTCGGTGGAGAACGGTTTGCCGAAGATTATGAACAAGCGAAACAATCTTTGCAGGAACTGGCCACCAACATTGAACCCTACACAGATCAAATAGAGTGGCTGGTATTTTCCCACTCAGGTCCCATTGAGGGTGCCGATGCGCTCCTAAATTACACGGCTGAATAACACAGATGCGATTTTATCTCACGGTCGCTTGGAGAAACATACTCCGCAACAAGCGTCGATCATTGATTACGGGATTGGCGATGGGCATCTCCGTTGCCCTGTGCATGGCTATGATTGGAATCAACGATGGGTTTTACCAAGCCTTTTACGATGTGATGGTGACCCACAGACTTGGCCACTTACAAATTAGACACCCCGACTTTGCCAAAAGTCAGTCCTTGTACGACACGCTTGAAGGCACAAATGAAATGATGGACACCATTCAAGGTCTTTCGAGCACACAGGCGGTGACAGGTCGGGTCTACGGCAATGGTTTGGTCAGCGGAGAAGGTATATCCAACGGTGCGCAAATTGTCGGAGTCTACCCAGAATTGGAAGGTACATTTTCAAGCATCACCGATCAAATAACCGTCGGTTCTTACCTGAGTGAGGACAGCGCCCAAAACAAAGAAGTGGTTGTGGGGGTCGATCTTGCAAAAGGATTGGGGGTGACCGTCGGAGATGAAGTCTTTGTGTTTTCGCAAGGTTCTGACGGGTCTATGGTGTATGATCTGTACAATACGGTCGGCATATACAAAAGTGGCAACATGCTGTCAGACCGAAGTATGCAAATGCATGTACAAGCGGCACAAGATTTGTTTTTATTGGATGCACAGTTGCATGAAATTTTGGTATTGGTCGATGATGAACAAGCCATTGTACCAACTCAAACAAGCCTCATAGACTCCCTTTCTGCAAAGGAGTCCAATATATCTGTCCAAACTTGGTGGGAAAGTTCCCCACAGACTCTAGAACTAATGGGTTTTCGTGATGTGGGAACCACCATTTTTCTGAGTGTGGTATTTTTCATAGCTGGATTTGGTATTTTGAATACCATGGTCATGAGTGTCTTTGAACGAACAACCGAAATTGGGTTGTTGAAGGCTCTGGGTTTACGACCCTATCAAATTGTTTGGCTGGTGGTGTTGGAGGTTATCATTCTCTCTTTCCTTGCCGGAATCTTTGGATTCTTGGCGGGTGTAGGGTTGGATCTGTACCTCATGAACTTTGGCATCGACATTAGCAACGGTACTGCAGAACCTGTTGCGATCATGGGAGCCTACTTGGAGCCTCGAGTATTTGCCGTCATCAAAGACGATTTGTTCTTTACGCCAGTGACTTCCCTCTTTTGGATTTCGGTGTTGGCCGCTGTCTGGCCAGCCATTCGCGCATCCAAACTTGATCCCATTACGGCCTTGCGGAGTGAATGATGATTTGGACTTTGGCATTTCGAAACATCCGAAGCAACGTTCGTCGAAGCATCATCAGTATTTTGGCCATCGCCGTTGGTCTGGCGGTTCTAATTTTCTCTGGAACGTTGCGGGTTGGACAATACGATACGTTGGTGCATTCAGGGGTCAGTCAACTTGCTGGACACGTCGTCATTCAACAACAAGGATTTCAAGAAAACAAAGAACCCACTTTCATTTTGGAGGACGCGGAGTCGATTCGTGACCGAATGGTGCAAACATTCCCAGATTCCACAGTCACAACCCGAGCGTACATTGGAGGACTGTTGTCTTCCACGTCCAATCCAACATTCATCACCCTCACCGGTGTAGACCCCATTGCAGAAGCGAATATTTCTGACATGCCGAGCAAAATTATTGCAGGAGAATGGTTGTCCAACGACCCAAAAGACATTCTCATCGGTCGACACACCGCGCAAATGCTCAAAGTAGACCTCAATGACAAACTTGTATTTACCATCTCTGCCAATGGGGAAATGAACGCCCACTTGTTTCGCGTCAAGGGCATTTTCAGTACAGGATCGGATGAAATGGATGCGTTTACAGGGTTCATTCACTACGAAGCAGCTCAAGAATTGCTGAGCAACCCAACAGCAGCTCATCAAGTTGCAGTGCATTTACCCGATGTATTTGACACAGACGATGCGGTACTGAAAAGCAAGTCCATTCTCACTGCTGACAATTTGGACATCCTGTCTTGGAAAGAAGCCCTTCCCGACATCATCAACATGATTGAAGTCGACAAAATTGCCAATCTTCTCATCAATATTGTCTTGTTCAGTATCGTAGCATTGGGGATCGTCAACACAATGTTGATGAGTGTACTCGAACGTCTAAACCAATTTGGTGTGCTGATGTCGATTGGCATGAAGATACAACTTTTGGTGAGAATGATTGTGTATGAAGGAGTCATACTTGGCGTAATAGGCAGTATACTAGGCATTCTCTTGGGCATTCTAGTGAGCTACCCGATGGTTGAGTATGGTCTAGATTTAAGCAACCGAGTTGGGGACGGAATCCAAATTGGTGGTACCATAAACTCTTCCGTACTCTACGGAAAGTACTCCCCTTCTCTCATGGGGTTTTACGCACTGTTTTCGTTGACTTTTTCAATATTGTCGACACTGTACCCTGCATACAAACTCAGTCAACTAAATCCAATTGAAGCGATGCGTCATCAATAGGTGGGATGATTGTCGGACATTGTTTTGATGATGGGTAGACCGAACTGACTTTTGTGCTATGATAACTTGTAGGTTTTATTGCTAGAGAGGTTTTTATGTTGTTTTGGATATTGAGTGCGTGTCAACCCGGTTATGTCAAACTTGACCCCATTGTTGATGACAATCAAGAAGACTCTGTAGTGGTTGAAACAGAAGAAGACTGGAGTGCGGAACCGTCCAATGAAGAGACAACCGATGTACCTGAGGATTCCGCAGGTGAACCGTCTGATGAGACAGACCAAACAGACGAAACGAGTGAGCCAAGCGATGAAGTGATTGGTGAACCATCCGATGAGATAGATCCCGAGACTGAACCATCAAGCGAACCTTCGGATGAAACCACAGAAGAAGAAGAAGAGGATACGACCACTGATCCCTTTGAAGACTCAGACAACGATGGACTCACAGACGTTGTAGAAGACAACCTCGGCACCGACTCTGAGAATCCGGATTCAGATGGGGATGGTCTCAGCGACGGTGAAGAAATCTATTACGGCACAGACCCACTGAACGAAGACAGTGATGGGGATGGAGCCTCTGACGGTGACGAAACAGCCGATGGTACTGACCCACTGGACGACAATGGTAATGGTTCCAACGACACTGGCGCGTGGGATTGGGGTGAACCCAGTGTAGACGCTTCCCTATTGGCTGGCACCTACAATGCCACATTCTCATTTACCAATTCTTTGACCAGTTATGTACTTTGCCAGAGCAACATCACGGTCAACTTACAGCCAGACGGAACCCTCACCATCAATGAGCCTTGTGTCACACCGAATGGTTCGGTGCTTGACATTGAGCAAAACTTCCAGGTGTACAATGTGGTCGATTACTCTGGACATTACGGTTATGGCAGCACCTATGTCTATGGATACCTTCAGGGTGATGTAACCGTCACAGTACCCAGTGGCGCGACATTTACCAGCAGTGGTCAACATTACTCAAGCGGCACAGTCACCGACTACAACAACACCCGAAGCATTTCCCTGTACTGGTCTGTTGAGATTATGACCCCAAGTGGGCTCAAGACCTATCAAGGCACGGTCAACAGCCACTAATCAGTGTCCGTTACTCACAATACCGATGACAATCAAACCGATGAAACTGGGCTACCATTCACTCTACTGTGGTGGGCTCAGTCCGGACACTCGGTTTCCAAGAGAACGATATCCCAAACTCAAGGCCCACATCGACAACCACAGTGACGCTAGCAACATTAAATGGTTCACACCCCGAAAAGTTGAGGTCCATGAATTGTGTGACATTCACTCCGCTGATTATGTTCACCGCTTCCTCAATGGCACGCTAACCCCAAAAGAAAAAAGGCAAATTGGATTGCGTCCCTGGAACTCCGACATTGTTGATCGGACTTTACACCTGACGGGTGGCAGCATTGAAGCCATGCACAGTGCGATCAAAAACAACGGCTATGCAGGCAACTTAGCAGGCGGCACCCATCACGCCTATCGAGATCACGGTGCTGGTTACTGTATTTTCAATGACATTGCCATCGCTGCAATTCAGGCGATTGAACTGGGGTGTGAACGGATTAGTGTCTTGGATTTAGACGTCCATCAAGGAGACGGTACGGCCAGTATTTGTACAGGAATGCCAAACATACAAACAATCTCCATTCACTGTGAACAAAATTACCCTTTTAGAAAACAACAGTCTGATTTGGACATCCCCCTTCGGTCTGGAACCAAAGATGATGAGTTTCTTGAACAAGTTGAACATGCCCTGGAGATGATGATGCTTTTCTCTCCAGATGCCATCATCTATCAAGCCGGTGTTGACGGCTTACACCTTGATAGACTGGGTAAATTACACTTAACGAGATCAGGATTGCATCGTCGCAATCAACTTGTTTTTGACTGCGTTGATGCATTGAACCTTCCCTGTTTGGTCTTGATGGGTGGTGGGTATGCAGAGCCGATAGAACCCACAGTCGAATGTTTAGCCGACCTATTTTTGGAAGCCGCACAACGACACAGCAACCGACAGGAGAACCATGCACTTTGAAGACAGAACCAGAATTCTCAAGGGTGGTCCTGAGACTGGAGACTATATCCTGTATTGGATGAGAACGGCCGTCCGCGTAGACCACAACCCTGCTTTGATTACAGCACTGGAACTGGCTCAACAGTTTGACAAGCCCGTACTGGTCTACCATGCGGTCTCTGAACGCTATCCCTACGCATCAGACAGGCACCATACCTTTATCATCGAAGGGGCGATGGATGTAGCAAAGGACATGAAACGCTTCAACATTCCCTATTTCTTTCACGTAGAACGCGAAGGACATCGGGGTGCGCACCTCGATAGTCTTGCCAGCGACGCAGTGTGCATTGTCACTGAAGACATGCCCATTCCATTTCTTGGACACTGGACAGAACGCCTGGCTGAACGAACACACAAAACGGTGTACTTGGTCGATACAGATTGCATTGTTCCGATGAAATTGTCTCGAAAAGCACCCACAAGCGCATTTCAGTTCCGCGACCGATTTGCTGAGACACGACAACATCGGCTGGAGTACACCACGTTTCCCGACATCAGTTCGTTGTGGTCCAATCGTTCTAACTGGACGCCGTCTCTTCCATTTGAACCAGTAGATTTGGATAATTGTGTAATTTCAGAGCTACTCAAAGGTTGTGCCATCGACCACAGTGTCCTCCCCGTCCCTCATACCAAGGGTGGCTGCACACAAGCCCAACATCGATGGAAGAGTTTCAAACACAAAGGCCTCTCTCAATATCACAAAAGACGCAACGACCCTTTGAAGAAAGGGGTTTCTCGAATGTCTGCTTACCTCCACTATGGTATGATTTCATCTTTTCAGTTGGCTCGTGAGTCCATGGAATATGGTGCAGGCGGTGAAAAATACCGCGATGAACTCCTAATTTGGCGAGAGTTGGCGCATCATTGGTGCTTCCATACTCCACAGCCACAACACTGGATGTCTCTGCCCAAGTGGGCACGAGATACTCTAGAGGCACACCAACACGATACACGCGCTGAAACCTATTCTTGGCAGCAGTTGCGGTGGGCGCAAACGGACGACGAACTGTGGAACCTGTGCCAACAGTCTCTCAATCTACAAGGAGAGTTGCACAACAACGTGCGGATGACTTGGGGAAAACAATTGATTGAATGGTTTGACAACCCTAGAAAAGCGCTTCGAATGACACTGGACCTCAACAATCGCTTGTCTCTAGATGGTAGAGACCCATCTTCGTACGGGGGCATTCTTTGGTGTTTCGGTCTGTTTGATAGACCATTTAAACCGGAGCAGTCTGTATGGGGAACAATTCGGGAAAGAACCAGCCAAGTCCACGCTCGAAGATTGTCGGTTGAGGCATATCACAAAGTGGTACACACCCCGGTTTACCAGCCATCAACCTGTACAATCAACTGTCATCCCTTTGTCGCCTGTTTGTTGCAACAGAGTTTGCAGGATTACAACGTACATATAGTCGTAGATAAGGACAGTACGACTTTCTCAATCCCCACCACATTTGATGACAGCCACGCGTCCAAACTTCAAGTGGCTTCTTGGATTGATGCTGGATGGCTGTTGCGTACAGATTCTTTATCTTGGACACCAGAAGGTCAAAACCATTGGCAGACACTGTGGAAGAACATCCCTCAGGACACCACAAACATTCAAGAGAACTGCATCCAGATTGAGGGTTCTTCCCACAACCTCACACAGGACAATCCACTGGGACAGTTTCAAGAAGCGGTTCAATGGATTTCCACTCAACTGAAGCCAACGCGCCCTCAACGTCCCGCTCAGATTCAAATTTGGGGAGATTGATACTTTGCTCTGTGTTTCCTATCTACGGTCTGCAAAACTACAAAGGTACGCCAGAGCAGTTCATATAGGAATCTGCACCACTCCTACCAAGTGGTGTTTTTGAGAAAAGATTTTTTTCTGCAAAAAATTCAAGGGACGTTTTAAGATTTATAAGTTCAATATTTTTAATTTCAATGATAAAATCAAATTTTATACGTTGTCTCATCTATAGGAATTATAAATACATTAAATAAGTTATAATTGTTAAAGTGTAAAACATTTCACCAATGTATTCAAAGGTCTATGTAGTTCACTTACTTTTGTAAACTAAGGGCAGTCTAACGGAGAGGACAATGCCCATGGTTTCTTTGATCATCCCCATTTACAATTATGCATCTAGAGTTCATCGTACCGTTTCAACAATCCATGCTTTCTGCTCGGATAACGAAAAGGACTGGGAGATCATTTTTGTAGACGATGGCTCCACAGATCAAACTGTCGCAGCCGTTAAAGCGCTGATTGAACCGTACCCATACATGAAACTTTTAATACAACCAAAAAATATGGGGAAAGGTGCAGCGGTCCGCCGAGGGTTGATGGAAAGTACGGGTGAATATCACATATTCACCGATGTGGATCTGGCCTATGACCTTGATCAAGTAGACAAAATTGTCGAAGCCTTACAAGAAGGTGCTGATTTGGCCTTTGCCGACCGACGCCATCCAGACAGTCAATGCATCGTCGCAGAACGCAAAGTAGAATATCAAAAAAAACGAGACACCATGAGTTTTGTACTCAACAAACTGGTTGAACGCATGGGAATCGGCAGTATCAGAGACACACAAGCCGGTTTGAAAGGCTTACACAAATCCAATTCACAACTTTTCACGCGTGGAACCGT
>CBFICN010000169.1:0-8583 GCA_965661045.1 uncultured Myxococcota bacterium | reverse complement strand
GTGTGGAAGGAACCTACATTGAATCTTGGGAAGACGGTAGCATCCTTGTGGGGGGTGAAGAGTCTGGAGCGTTTGTCGTCAATCTTAGTGCTGAGGTGCCATACGCAGACGACCCATGTTGTTGGGACGTGGCCAGTACCACCTTGGAATTTGTGATTGAAGCCGATGAATGTCACGTTATCTCACAAAGTTTTGACGCTGATTTAGAGTGGGGGATGGTGTGTGCCGACAGTGAGGAATGTGGTTGATGGCCTAATATTCTAGGGGTCTCTTTGGTGAGGGGACATCAATCAAGGCATGTTCTCCCGGCTGCAAAGACCCAAGAGTGTGTTCTCCCACGCGCACTCGAACCAGTCGTAGCGTCGGATGTCCCACCTTGGCTGTCATTTTTCGGACTTGTCGAAACTTTCCTTGACGTACTGTAATGGCCAGCCACGTGGTGGGTCCATGTCGTGCATCTCGAATGGCTTTGCCTCTGTCTGGAAGGCTCGGTGTTGAGATGATCACTGCGGTACAGGGTAGGGTGGTGTAGTGTTGTCCTTTGTGACTCAACACCAGTCCTTTCTCAAGTCGACTCAGCGTTTCCGGTGTCGGTATACCATCGACCTGTACCCAGTATTCCTTTTCTATCTTTTTGGAGCGGATCTGCTCGGAGAACTGACCGTCTGTTGTGAGCAGCAATAGACCTTCACTGTCTCGGTCAAGTCTACCGATGGCCATGGTACCTATGGGGAATGTGCCAAAATCACCAATCAACGTGTGGCGTTTCTTACGCTTGCCGTTGTTCACGAATTGACTGAGTGTGCCGTAGGGTTTGTAAAAACGAAAATGCGGCATCGATCACGGAGAGTGTGTTTCAATGTCCTTGTAATAAGTCCATCGATTGCGGCCATTTTGCTTGGAATAATACAGCGCTTGGTCGGCTTTGAGCATGAGTTCATTGTACTCTTCGAGTTCTGAATGGTTCTCAGAACTGATGAATCCGAGGGAAACGGTTACGTCTCGATCGGGTAGTTTGATACGGTCTGGTATTTTCTCCAAGAGCACTTCGAATCGTTTCTTGGCTTCTTCCCCAACGCATTGCCCCATGAAAATGGCAAACTCTTCTCCACCGACTCGACCGTAGAGGTCTTCAGTTCTGAAGAATCTTGAAATCATGACGCCCATCTCTTTCAACACTCGATCTCCAACATCGTGTCCGAAAGTGTCGTTGATTTGTTTGAAATGGTCGATGTCCATCATGGCCAAGATGAAGGGGTGTTTGTTGCGTCGGGCCATGGCGATGCGGCGTCGGACGCTGTCTTGGAAAGAACGACGGTTCGGCATTTTGGTCAGTTCGTCGGTCAGTGCCAGTTGTTGGAGAGATTCACGCAATGCGATGGTAGAAAGGGTACCGGAGAGGCTTTGACTCAGCGAGATGTATTCGGTGATCTTGGCTTTGTGTCTTCGTTCCGCTTCTTCTGGCGTCATATTTTTGTAGGTGATGGTAAAGACTGCAACGATTCGGTCCAGAGAGAACAATGGTACACAGAATTCAAGGGCGGTATCTTTTGAAGTGTGTTTACACGGCAGACGGTGACCGCCTTTCCAGTATCCGTAGACTCGTCGTGAACGCAATGCCCAGCATTCAATTCCTTGTCGTTCCATCGGGTGTGTGTGATCGGTTTCGTCTTCTGGCGTGGTCAACTGGAAAGTGTTGAAGTCGGTGTCGAACATCCCGTACACAACTCCATCGTCTTTGTTTGGAAAGAATCGAGATAGGTATTTTGAGATCAGCGCCAATCCTTCTGCTTGTGTGGTGCAGGCCTGAAGAAACTCGACACATTCAGACAAGATTTCATTGTGGCGTCGTGTTTCTCGAAGTTGATGTACTTTTTGCTCAAGCAACGCATTGGCCGCTTCTCGTTTGGAGAGTTCTACAGAACGTGAACGGTCGGTGATGGTCAACAACAGCGGATAGGTATCTGCATTTAAAGCCAACCAAGCGGCAGATACATGAATCGGATGCTGAATGTTCTCGTTGGTGTTGTCAAAGGACAACAAAGGATGCATTGGAGAGGTACGCACACTGGTCTGCAACAAGAAATCAATCAGGTTGGCTTGACCATCATCCATGACAAACCAGTACTCAAACCATCCTGGTACTGAACGTTTGGTTTTGGGTCGTCTCAGGTGTAGGCCTCGAAGAAACTGTCTTGCTCGCTCATTGATGAGGGCAATTGTTCCATCACTTTCGAGAACCACAATTCCAGACTCTACAGTTTCTAAAACGGCATCTTGTAACGACTTGGCTTTCAATAAGTCTTGGCGGGTTTCCTTGGCGTCTTCCACCAGTTTCACCGAGAAGAAGATGGAGCCCAAAAAGGACAGTACGGGAGCCAGTTCCTCAATCATTTCATCGCTGTATCCCCCGACTCGATCTCCAAGACCAATGATCCCTTTGACTTCATAGTCATCTTTTACAGGAATGCTGGCGAAGGTGCTTTGGGGCAACGATTTGAGCGCGCTGCTGTTGGCAAGACTAGACGGATTGACATCGTTGATGAACCAAGCGCCACTTTCCCGCAAACAGCGACCAAAAAGGGTGGAATCTTCACGAAAGATGAGTTCATCCCACGGTTCTTCTTTGACCTGTTGAAACAAATCTTCATTGCGTTTGCGGTTGCTGAGCGCTCGAAGTTGAATGAAGCGACCATCGGAATCTTCTCCAATTTCACCGATAAACCCATAGGCACTGCCCGTGATGGTCAGCAGGCTACTCAGCACGTAATCCCATAAAAACAACGAAGGACCATTTCGAATGAAGCCGTCTTGTGCTTTCATAATGGTGGTCAAAATGGCGGTTTTTCGAGCCAACTTTTGTTCGGACTCAATCAGAGAGTCCACACAGCGAGCGGTGGCAAAAATGTACCCAGTATCCCCGTCTGGTGGATAAGAATTCCATTCTAGCCACGTGTATGTTCCGTCGGCTTTGCGGTAGCGATTGCGAAAGTGGAGAATCTCTTTGCTTTCTCCCAACGACGACATGGCATCAATGGTGGATTGAAGATCTTCAGGGTGTACATATTCTAGAAAAGGTTTGGACTTCAACTCTTCGCTTGTGTATCCGAGAACGGTGGTCCATCGCTCATTGAGTTCGACGAACATGCCGTCCATATTTGCAAGGCAATTTAAGTCCAAGGACTGATTGAAAAAGTGGGCAATGGACTCTTTGGTCATCGAGATCTCCGCTTTGGCAAAACCTGCTTTATTTTAACGGACTTTGACTCAAAACGTATCGAAAATTCAATGAACAGTGTTAACGAGTAAAATCACCGGTACCAAACAGCATTTGAATTTGTTGACGGCCAGTACTGTCTCGAATCGCAAAGTGATTGAGGTATTCGTTGTATTCACCATCATGATCGGGGATTTGACAAGAGTTGAATCCATAGAGCAAACAGTCCAGTGCAGTGTCCTCCCCAATCAGTCCATCGGCTTCTCCCCAAATAGAATATATCCACTTTCCTTCATAGTGGCTGACGGCGTTGATGGTTTGTAATATGTCGGATTGTCCAGAGAGTTGGCCATTGGACCAAGTACCTGGATAGAGTCCCAAGGTGTCATTGCAGACACTCGTGGTGGCAAAAGTACAACTAGCCAGTCCCAAATTTGCCCCTGCAATCCCAACAAAGACATCAATCGAATCGGTCAACGGCTCTCCGAGTTCATACACTTCCCCATTGGTGTCAAGCTCAATCCCGCCCAAAATGGCCCGTCGTGCCAGTGTGACACCCAAAGAATGGGCAACGACGTGCACTGAATCACTACCAGTGTATTCTAAGACTGCTTCGATCAGCGATCGGACTTGTCTGAGATTGGCTTGATCGTGTAGATATGCATCGGCAGTCATTGTGGTTGGATTTCCATAGGTGGTGCCATACAATTCCGAAGAGCGAAAACCTTGTTGCAGGTAGCCGGGTAGGACTTCTTCCCAGCCACCGTAGAGTCCACCAATGGCCCTGTCAGAATTTCCATGGACAAAGACCACAGGGGTTTGTTGGAGACAGTCATCGTTGTTTATCAGCCCTCCAAAACTTCCACCATCGATATCACTGCGTGCAAGGTCTCCATATTCAGGGTGATCTTGAAGCCAGAGCTGAAAGTGGGGCGTCAGTTCTCTATCCAATTGACGACCCAGTGTGGATGTACACCCTTCATCGACACCATTGGGAACAAAATCTTCGATGTCCCAAGCCGAGTCTTCGTTTTCTGTGACGGGCTCTCCTGTTTTATAGTCTACACAGGCTACCAACAATAGGAAATGAAACATCGAAACCTCCATGGTGTTCTCGACCGGTTTATCTTCGATGGAACAACGGTTGTATATTTTGTTGCAGTGCAACATTATCCCATTTTGGCAATCTGTGCATCGTGACACCTATTGAGTATCTTAATTTGTCCTGTGAATTGTACCGATCAACGTTGTTTTTGAGACACTGTGACACTGTGATGTCTAGTTTTGGATGTGCTCATTTTTCCACTTTTGTAAGTATGCAAGAGATTGGAGCATTCGCACCCCGTGCCAAGAACAGTACTCTCCGTTGATGAAATGAATGCGTTCTTTTGGGATGCCCAACTCCATCAATTCCTGTCGATGGACTTCAGTGAAGGGGAAGGGCTCAGAGGACAGCAAAATGTGTGCTGTGGAGTTGAGTAAGTCCTCACTTTCAATACTTTGGTACCGTTCCTCTGAACTGTTACAACAATTCTCTCCACCAATGCTGCTGAGTTGCTGATGAATGAAGGTATCGGTGCCAGCAACCATCCATGGTTTTCTCCAAATGAGGTAGACATATTGAAAAGGGGTGATGGACACGTTTTTTTTGGCCGTTGTCCACTGGGTTGTCCATGTCTCTACAACATCAGATTTGCCAACAATCTGCGCAAGAGTGTGGATATCTTCCATGGCATCGGTCTGTGTTTTTGGAAAAAATACCACAACCGGTACACCCAATGTTTTGAGTTTGTTGACCATCTCCACAGTGTTTTCTTCTTGGTTGCACAGTATGAGATCTGGCTTCAGCGAACGAATGGTTTCGTAATTGCACTGCTTTGTGCCACCGACAACAACTTTTTCAGATGTCGCAGAGTCTGGGTGCACGCAATATCGTGTGACACCAACGACACTGTCCCAAATATCAAGTTTACAGAGTGTTTCTGTGGTGCTCGGTACCAGTGAAACAATTCTTTGGGGAACTCTCTCAAACGTGTGGGTCTCTCCCAACGCATCCACAACCGATGTCATTGTTCGAAGCAATAAATGGGTTGCCCAGTCGGTCCACATCCGTTGTAATAGGAATAATCGGTCCAGTCATCGTCGATTTGGCCTGTTTGTCCGACTGCTGAGCCTGGATTGACGGTTGTTCCTTGTCCATTGGCGTTGGTCCAATTGTTGCAGTGACAGTCGTCGCCATAACAATTGGACGAAGCACTCTGAAATAGACCTGCACTGCCATCCACCATGGTGAACGTAAACACCATACTGCTGATGGCGGCATTTCCATATTCATCGAGGTTGATTGGATGTTGGATGGTTCCATCCGTTAAGTCGGTCCAGTCATTGGCGATGGTTGTTCCATCCACCAAACGATACGGTACACTTGCTTGGGCAAATCGGAGACTGGGTGAGGTAGTGCTGTCACTCAGCCAAGCATAATAGGTACCGGACAGTCCCGCCGTGCTGGCGAGACTTTGACAAAATGCATCGGCTCCGGAGATCCCACCAAAATCTCCCGTGTGTCTTTGTGAGGTGACGAAGACATTTTTGTGGGTAATCGTGAGAACGGGTTGCTCAATGGTCACTTGAATGCTGTCGCTGCAAAGGGTTTGTCCTTGGTATAAGACATCGAGTGTAAAGTCGTGTGTGGCAGCTGCCAAGGCTGTACCAGACCAATTGATACTGCCGTCGCTGTTGATGGCGCCACTGTTCAACCACCCGTCGATATTGGAGGAGAAATTGTAGGTCAAGTCCGTAATCGGACCGCTGCTTCCGACAAAGCCTTCCATGTGAAATTGGTTGCCACTGTTGCCGATGATGACTGTGTCTCCATTGTTTGGATTGAGAATCTGACATTGAACACTGGGCAGGGTAATCTCTGTAACGTCTATCGTGGTGTTTTTGACGGTGCTCAAGCCACCATCATCGGTCACCGATAAAGAGATCTGATGGGTGCCTGCTGGCAAGGGACTTTGCGTGGAGATGTTGCCTTCGCTGTCTGCATTGGTGATGTCAAATGTCCCAATGACGTCCGATGACCATTCTACAGAAAGTGTTTCGGCAGCCTGTTGGTAGTCAAAGACCAAGCCTTTGAACAAGATATCGTCTCCTTCGTTGAATGCGTCTCCGTTTTCAGGAGTGGTAATGAATACGACAGGTGCCAAATTATTGGATTGTTCGGACTCAGAACCCGTGTCTGCTGGGGTGTTCGTATCGGTTCCCGTATCTGTTGGGAGCTCATCAGGTGGCCATACTTGAATGTTTAGGGTGCTCAGTGACGCAGCATCTTCACTGTCCTTTACGGTGACGCTGATTTGTGTGACCCCAATCGACAGTGTCATCGGACAGGTGGCCGTACCGTTGCTGTCAGCCGTTGCCCAGTCACAAACCAGCGTGTTGTTCATGTACCACTGGGTTCGAAGATTTTCGCTTGGCTCATCTGGGTCAGAGACTTCAGCGCGAAATTGAACCGTTTCACCATCTACAAACAAACTGTTGTTGCTGTGTGAACTGATTAGAATTTCCGGTGCAGAATTGGTTGTTTTGACGGTGTTGTCAGAACAGCCGATGAGGGCAATGAGAGATAGAACGTACATGTTAAATCCTGTGAGGCTTTTGATGAGTGATTACATCTTTGAGGTGTTGTTTCCACTGGCGTTCGTTGGGTGAATAACATTTGCCAGTCGATGACCCAGTTTTGATATTTTGTTGGAAGCTTTGCGCCGTAATTTTTTGCGTATCTGAGACAGTATTTTCACATTGATCTCCACGAACTTACAACATACCTTATCTCACTATATAGGGATTCTTCAAGGAGGTTGAATGTTTTCTCAAATCACAATCGTGGGTGCTGGTCGGATTGGAACCTTTTTTTCTCAGATATCACACAATCCATCCGTGGAAGTTTCTTTATTGAGGCGAAGTGAACAAACCCCATTGCCCACTGGGCCGATTGTGGTGTGTACTCGAAATGACGATTTGGATGGTGTGCTTGGTTGGATTCCCCCTGAGCGTCACCGGGACTTGGTGTTCATTCAAAATGGTGTTTTGCACACTTGGTTTGAACAAAAAGGGCTACAAAATGTCACACAGGGGCTGTTGTACATCGCTGTATCCTCTGTGGGTGCGGAGGCGGTAGATGGAGGGCGAAGCGTTGTCACCGGTCCACACGCCGAGTCGATTCTGTGGTTGATGAACGCTCTCAATTTACAGTGTACTGTCATTTCGAAAGGGCAATTTTTGGCAGAAATGCTCGAAAAGGTACTGTGGAATTGTGTGTTTGGTCTGTTGTGTGATGTGCACACTTGCACTGTGGGTGAGCTTGTTACGAGTCATCGGTCGGATGTCTCAAGGTTGACCGATGAGTTGCGCACAGTGGCTTTGCCGGTACTCGGGATTTCTGATGCACAGTTGCCACTGGCACCGTTGTTGGAGCGGTTGTGTGGGTATTCATTGAGTATATCCGAGTACCGTGGGACCTTGAAAGAGTGGAAGTGGCGGAACGGTTGGTTTTGGGAGCAACACCCTGATCCGGATTGTGTACACGCTTCTTTTCTTCGAAAAGTCAATCCAGAATTGCTGTCTGTGTAGTATACTGGATTGAACTCTCATACTTCTATTCGCTTGTATATAAAGTTTGGGATCGACTCGAATCATGAAAAAATGGGAGATGATGATGTTGCTGTTTACCTTGGCCCTTGCTTGTAAAGACCCTGTGGATGCAGATTCTGTCGAAGTGACAGATGGAAATGCGGATGCGCCAACCGACTTAAATGCGTTGACGGCCTACATGTTTCGAGAATGGGATGCCGAAGACCCTGCGGTGTTGGTGGCTGGCTTGGAAAATATTGAGGCAATCGCTGCTGAGTACCCAGTTGACGAAAGCAATTTTGCCAATCGCTCATTTGAAGGTGTCCAGCCTCTGACGGCAGAAGATGTCGCGGATGTGGACCTCAACCATGGATATGACCCGTCTGGTGCTGGGGGCGTCGCATTGTTTCTTCAGTCAAACTTCTCCGTGGATGCGCACGTGGGGTTGTTCACAATGGAAGACCAAACCCCCATTGAACCGGCTTCGCCATATTATGTGCGTACTATAACGGATGGCGGCGATTGTTTTCCGAGCGGTGATTGTACCAAGATGGTGTCAGAAAACGATGTTGAACGCAAGAACTTTGTGGTGGACACCGAGCATGAAACGATTAAAGTGTGGCGATGGGTAGAACTGTCGGACGGTCGTATGGCGGTGGCTGGTCGAACTTGGCAACCAGAATTGGCGGACTCAGAAAAAGAAGACAAGATCTATCAAAACTACAGCATCGAAG
>CBFICN010000168.1:0-8604 GCA_965661045.1 uncultured Myxococcota bacterium | reverse complement strand
AAACCAACAACCAAGTCATCAAACAGTCTCACCCCCCACAAACTCACAACACACAAACAAGCGCATTTTCAAGGCTGAGAGTGGATCTGAAGAGGCAAGAATCTCCGAAGGATATCAAAGTGAGGTATACTCTAGTATCCGAACTTTGATAAACAAGGAAAGTCTTGTCTCGGCAGACCGCAAATCAGCCTTTAGTCTCCCAGAATTGGAGCCGAACCAAAGTCAACCCCGAAAACAACACCGTAAACCCCACCAGTGTGCCACACGCAGGCCCCAAACTGGTGGTCGTGAAACCAATGACGTCAGACAGGTCTCGAACGTGTTCATTTTGGGCTTGCAACGCATTGTATTCCAGTACTGAGAGGGCTTCAAAGGCCCATCGAATCGGCATAATATCAGCCACTACACCTTGCAACCCATCGGTAATCAGATAGCCGTAGAGTTTGATAAACCCACCCAGCATCAGTTGAGGCAAAAGCAAGATCGGAATCATGGAGATGGCGGTGACTTCAGTCTTTGAAGAAGCGGACACCAACAACCCCAAGGAAATGCCACACCCAGCAATCAGTTGGAGAACCCCCCAAAAGGCGAGAAAACTGGCGGAGAAGTTGACAGTGCTCCACAAAATGGTGGTGATCAACAAGGTTTGCACAGCGGCAAGTCCAAACTGATACGTAAAGATGGAAGCCAAATAGGCCCCAATGCGCAGCCCCGTTCGCCGTTCTCGAAGATAGATGGCACGTTCTGAGACGATTTCACGAGCCACATTTGAACAGCCAAACCAAAATGCCGCCGCCCCCATCAAGAACAACGAGGCATGAATCCCGTTGTCGAGCTGAATCATGTTCAGCAGCCCTTCATGTTTGAACGCCGTGATCTTCTCTTTGGTCTGCATCGCGTATCCTTCATTGAAGAACAGCCATCCCAAAATGCCACCAATGATGGGGGTTTGCGCCAACTGAATGATCAAACTGGAGCGATCTCGCAAGCGCCGGTGGTAATATCGACGACAGAGGGTCGCATACTGACTGACCCATCGACGCTGAATCGAGTCTTCAACCACCTCATCACTGGTTTGAATCTCTTTGCGGGTCGAAAGTCGATCTCGAACAAAGCGTCGAAAGTGACTGGACTGTTCGAACTCATTGATCCAATCCACTTGATAAGAACCATCGGATTGACGAGAGGAGTCGAGTAAGTCAATGACATAGTCGGCCGGATTTGCAGGGTGAACATAGGGCTTTTGTGGAGAGAAACCGGAGAAATACTCAGGTGCATCTGGATAGGCTGGACCATAGTAAACCAATCGACCCCCATTGACCAAAAGGAGCAAATTGTCCACCAATTTATAGGCCTCAATCCTGGGTTGATGAATGGTCAAGATGATTGTTTTCCCAGCCCCCGCATTGGCCAACGACCGCAAAATTTGAAGGATTTCCAAGGTTGAAGTCCCATCCAAGCCTGAGGTCGGCTCATCCAGAAAGAGGAGTGACGGTTCGGTGAGTAGTTCCAAGGCGATATTGACCCGTTTGCGCTGACCACCTGAAATTCCGCGCACCTGCTCGTCGCCAATGATCGAGTCTCGAATGTTGGCCAACCCCATCCGAATCAATACGTGCTCTACTGTGTCGATGACCGTTTCTTCTGGCAGGTCTCGAGGCAGACGCATCTTGGCCGCAAAGTACAAGGTTTCATACACGGTCAAGTCTCGATGCATGACATCTTCTTGCGGTACATAACCAATGCTGTGTCTAAAGGTGTTCCAGTTCTTGTGCAGGGACTCACCATTCAAGTAGACCTTCCCCTTTGTGGGGTGCCTCTTACCCGTCAAACATTCCAGCAGTGCCGTTTTCCCAGCACCAGAAGGCCCCATCAACGCAACCACTTCTCCGGGATAGACCGAAAAGGAAATGTCATTGAGCAGGGATTTGCCATCTGGCAACTTCTTTCCCAAATGGACCACATCCAAACGCATGGAACTCGGATCCAGTTCCTCTGCCAAAATCACATCGTCGCTCAACACCAAGAATACGGCACCCACTCGAATCCAACTCGACGCAGTCACCTCTTTTTTGCTGATCTTTTCACCGTCCACAAACGTACCATTGGTGGAGCCTTCATCGACCAACACCCAATAACTGTCGCGAACGGTCAGTCGAGCGTGGTGCCAAGAGAGTGAAGGATGATTGATGAACACATCTGCATCGGGATCTCGACCAATGATCAAGGTACCCTGTTCTGGAATCCGCACCTTGGCCATGTGATCGCTGCCGTCGACTTGGCTCGCAGTGGCGTCTAGGGCTTGGGTTGTCTCATGCACCAAATCGGTTTCGGTGGGTTCAGAGTCATCATAGAGTTCGCCAATCTGTGCCAGTTTTTCGATCCAGTCTTCGAGCATGTGTCGTTGAACCCTGAACGATCCCAAGTACAAACTGTCTTTTGTGGTGACCTGCATCCGTGAGTGAACTTGAATACCGTTGAGAAATGTTCCCTTGGCAGATCCTTTGTCGGCAATCAACACATTGCCATTTTGCTCCACCATCAATTCAGCGTGTACCGCAGAAATGTCTGGATAAGGCAATACAATGTCGGCATCTGACTGAGAGCCCACCAACAACGACGTACCCGCAAACGCTTTCATTTGCTCTGGAATTTCTTCATTGAAGTGAGAGGCCAACCAGCGGACTTCTACCGGTCGCGATCCAATTTGAATGATGTCGTTTCGACCAACCACTTGTGAGCTAATTTGCTGTCCTTTGACAAAGGTTCCTTCGGTCGAGCCAATATCCTCAATCTGATATTGCGCCTTGTTCAATCGAGCAATGGTCATGTGATGGGGATCGATGCTCGAGTCTCGAATCACAACTTGGCAGTCATTGGAAGAGCCAACCAGTAGAATGGGGGGATTGGAATTTTGGTTTTGTGATTGCACCGTTCTCGCTCTATTGTCCGTGTCATCTGTATTCGATTAGTGTAACATATTTGTCAGAAGGTATGCTATTCATCCAAAACTTAAAGGGGTGCTCAGACAATGTGTCATTCTAAGGTTGACACGGTTGGATCGCATCCATTACAACTATACGGCAACGTCTGTCAATTCTATGTGGACAGAGCCAATTGAATCGAAACCATACAGAGGAATTTCAGCATGAAAACCACATCGATCGTTCCAATGACCTTGTTCAGCCTGTTGCTCGCTTGTTCCGGAGACACCACCACTGAAAATGGCGACGCAACCCAAGCCACAGAAACCGAACCCAAGAAAGGATTCAACAAACTCGACCCCAATGCACTGGCTGATGCAGTCAACAAGGCCGAACTCGTACCCTCTCCCATCGAAATGGAAGCCAAACTCAAGTCCGCCGGTCTTCAAAAAGACCTCGGCTCCTTGATCCCTGCCGGCAAAGACATCAAAGTGATCGTTGAAGACAACGACCAAGTAGCCATTCGCACTGGTATTGTGATGGCGGACTTGGTGTTGACCCTTAAATCATCGGATCAAGCCACCATCCTCAAGAGACTTGGCAAAATGAAAGAAGGGTTGAAAAAGCTGGGTGCGGGGGCTGACATCTATGCGGTCATCCAAGATTTTGAAGAACGCGTGCAGGACAATTCCGTCAAGAAGGATGAATTGCTTGAAGAATTCGATGAACTGTCTCAGGTCATGGTTTCAGAGTTGGAATACGAAGCTGGAGAATGGGTTGTGCCACTGATTCAAGCCGGTACTTGGCTAGAAGGCGCCAATTTGGTTGCGAAGATCATGCATGCCGAGAACAAATACAATGCGGCAGACGAATTTTTCCGCCAAAAGGAAATCGTCGAATACTTCATCTCCTACATTGATCGGGATGGGAAGGACCGTGCACCAGACCAAGTGGTTGCCAAACTGCTGAGCACCCTCAACGATCTGAAAACCATCGCCGACAAGCCAAAAATTTCTGGGGCGGACGTTCAGAAGATTGAAAGTCTAACCAACTTGGTGCTCAACCTACTGTGATGCATCGTCTGCGGGAGCTACACTGGCAAATTCTCTTGGCCAGTTTCTTCGGCTTGCTTTTTGGGCTGGGGTGCAGCCAGTGGAGCACTTGGGACCCCAGCGCAAATGCGTGGATGCAATTGGTGGAGTTTATTGGTGCTCTATTCTTACGGTCCCTTCGGTTTGTAGCAGTGCCAATCGTGTTGTTTTCACTGGTTGGTGGAATTGGCGCCCTGTCTGACATACAGAAATTGGGTCGCATTGCGTCCAAAACCGTTGGGTTCTACATCACCAGTACCGCAATTGCCATCACCATCGGTCTGGGTTTGAGCAGTTTCATTGCACCTGGAACTGGACTCTCCCCAGACACACAGCGACTCCTTCAGGCGAGCAACGAAGCCACTGTCGGACTCAAAATCAATCAAGCCACAGCACCCGATGCTTGGACGACACTGCTGAACATTGTGCCCACAAATCCCTTTTCGGCCATGGCCAATGGCAACATGCTACAGGTCCTATTTTTCTCGATTGCCTTGGGACTCGGTGTCGCATCCTTGCCTGAGAAACAACGCGTGTTGTTGGTCGATGTCTTCGATGGACTGACACAGGTGATCATCCAAATCATTCAAGGTCTGATGAAACTGGCACCGTTGGCGGTCTTTTGTTTACTGCTGTCTACTGGGGCAAAGTTGGGCTGGGACGTACTGGGGGTCCTGAGTCAGTATGTGGCAACTGTGCTACTGGGACTTGGTTTGCTGGCTTTCGGAATCTACCCCCTGCTCATTCAGTTGCTCACCAAACACCCTGTGCTCAATTTTTTCAAGGCCATCGCACCTGCCCAACTGCTTGCCTTTTCTTCTTCTTCCTCTTCTGCCACGATGCCAGTCACCCTAGACTGCTGTCAAGAACGACTCAAGTTGGACAAAGACGTCGTACGGTTTGTCATTCCCCTTGGCGCAACGGTCAACATGGACGGGACTGCACTCTATCAAGGGGTGGCCGCCATGTTCATCGCCCAAACCTGTGGTCTGGATTTAACGTGGACCGATCAAGTCACCATTGTTTTGACTGCCACACTGGCTTCGATTGGAACGGCTGGTGTTCCTGGCGTCGGACTGATCATGCTGGTCATCGTACTCGAAAGCATCGGATTGTCTGCCGAGCAAATGACGATGGGTCTGGCCATCATCTTTGGGGTAGATCGATTGCTGGATATGAGTCGAACGGTCATCAACGTGACTGGAGACTGTACAGTTGCGACTATTGTAGATGCCTTTGAGCCTCCATCGCCTGATGCTTCCAACTCATGAACCCCGTTGTTGACCCACAGGGCAAGTGGATTTTTGACGGAGATCCCATCCAGGGATTGCAACAGTTGGCTCACTCTTCCTTTTCCCTCCCAGTACTCGATCTCTCCAATGTACCGTTGGATAGACTTCCCAAATGTCTACCAAAAATCACAGGTTTACAGGAACTCTATCTACACCGCAATGGACTCTCTCAACTCCCAAATAACCTAGGAGATATTCCCAAACTCCGACTGCTCTCACTGGGAAAGAACAACATCTCGACCTTGCCTGACAGCATGCGACAGCGTTGGGACAGTTTTGAAATCTTGTTTTTGGGAGACAACAACTTTACCGAAAATCCAATTGACGAAGAGTGGATGACCATGTTCAAACAGGGATCGATTGGCAACAACCCCATTCCAGAACCCATCTCGCCATTTTGGATGACCAAACAAGATGCCAAAGAATTTCCCGAACGAATCAGCATGCTCTTTTTAGACACCAGCATCGATGACACCATTCGACAACCAATGATCGACCAGGCACTGTCCTTGCTGCGGCTCTGCCCCGAACCAATGATCTATGAGGCCTTGTTGAAGGACGTTTGGATTGAACAAACCGAAACGGATACAATCATTCATTGGAATGCGTTCTTACAGCAACCGCATTTAATTCCTTTGCGAAACCACCTCTTGTCTTTGATTCCTCGAGGTAGTTTGGTACACCCAACACTGCTCAATAATCGTTCACTTTGAGAATCACCATGCTATTTATTCTATCTCTATTCGCCTGTGACACCATCAATGCACAATTAAAAACACCCGAAGAACAACTGATCGACCTTCGATTTGAACAAAAGTCGGCTTTGGACACTTTGTATGCTGAGTATGGAGGGGGAACACTGGCCAACGGTGTTACCAACAGCGCCAATGAAGTTGCACAGGACGCCAATGAGAGCGGAAACAAATTGCTCAATGCACTCAAAAATACGGTTGCAAGCACCGACCGCGCCGCTTTTGACTCCAATTGTTTGGAACTCGGTCAAGGCAAAAACGTGCCGTTGATCACTGACAAAGCAAAGAACTTTTTTGGGAAACCAGAAACCCTTGCCGTTTGTAAATCCAGCGCCCTGCGTCATCTGGAAATTCAAAAACTCGAGTTGCAAGTTCAAACACCCGACGTTGAATAGACAGTCCGTTGAAGTCTTATGGTGGTGGTGTCAAACTGACAGTTCTGGGCTTTGATTGTTGATCTCTGAGCGCAGCCCCATCGACATGAGCGTTCACCCGCGCCAAGATATCCTTTTCTTGATCTGGTATCCACGCCCCACAGGCACCACTGACAATCAAGGTATCCGTGTCACTGTACACAACCATGTTGTCAATTGACCCTGCATAAGCGTGCAATGTCACCAACGGTTGCTCTGCACCGTCATCTCCCATGGCGTGAATTTGATATGGAGGGCACAACAGTACATCGTCTGCTTCTTTTCGCTCGGAGAGTGTTTCGACCAACCTCCCATTTTGACATTGAAACATGCGGTGGTGAGACCGCCCCTGCAACACGCGAATGGCGGAACGAGAACCATGGTGATCATGGGGTGCACAGGGAGTCCCACGCGTCCAAGTGGCAACCATCACTTCCAATCTTGGATGGTTTAAAAAAACCCTTCTTCCATAGGGATGCTCAACATCTGGCTGCATCAACGCCTGTATCTCAGAAGAACTGACTTCAACAGACTTCAAGAGGGTAATCAAATCTTGCGTTCGAATCTCAGACTGACTGAGCAATCGATCTGCGTACATTTCAATTTGTTGTTCAAAAGAAGGCATGCTCAATCTATGGTGTTTGAGGTTCAAAATGATAATCGGGAATGGGCCATGTCAGTTCTGGCAGTGTACCCTTGACTGGATTGTTCAGCCAGTCTAACAAATACTGAGAGTGCACCTTTCGCCCCTGTTTATTTGGATGAATGAGATCATAGTACGCCTCTTCTGGAAGTTGAGGAAAATAGGCTTTGGAGTGACTCATCGCTTCTATATACTCAATAAACTGCACCCTCGCCGTTGGGTGCACCATCTCCGCCATGTACTGTTGACGGGGTGGTATGAACAGCGCTGTCAGTTCCACGTTGGACTCTTGGGCCAAGTCTTGCATCTTTGCCCATCCCCATCGATTGATTTGATCTTCTTCAAAACTTAAGCGATCGACCCCAATGTAATGTCTGGATGTTGGACTGGGTGCCTTGAAGTGCGCTTTTTTGTTTCGATAGTGGGTCAAGTAATGCTGCGGTCCCCGTTTGGGTGGCATTTCTCCTTCGGCTAGGTGAATGAACCACCACGTAAGTCCATTGGTGTAACTGTTGTGAAACGCATAAAATGAGTACGGAATTGCCGACGCCTGTTCAAGCTTGTCCGCCAATGTCCATTCGGGAAGTTCCCAAAAATCAATCGGTTCCAATATCTCCATCAACTGATACGCTGGCAACCCAGTAAAGTCCAACCACCTATCAATATAGGACTTGAGAGAGAGATTGTGCAACACCAGATCTCCTTCTCTCAAATCTACTTGCTTCATCATTCCATAGGCCAAGATGGAATTGGCCTGATCCATTCCCAGTTCAATCACACGATACTCTGACGCTCGAATTGCCAACTGGTCATTGAGCCAATGTTCGTCAAACGATTCTCGGATCAAGGAAGATCCGATCAACCAAACGATTTTTCCACCTTCGTGTGAGCGACGTTTGTCCATGTCCAAATGACGAATCTTGTGCATGATCCAAGGGTGCGATGTCTCTCGACCATATTGAACCATCATGGCATCGGGATGGTAACAGGTTGACAAGCCAGCAAAGAAACAAAGCATCGCCCCCATCAGTACGTATACCAATCGGACCGCACGTCGGGTTTCATCAATGGAAATCTCGGATCTCATGCACTGTTCATAACCGATTCACACTGTACCTGAGACAACAATTTATCTCAAAAAACAACAAAGGCCGACGCGAACGCCGACCTTGATGGAACCCCATGGGGTTCTATATCTGGCCTTGAAACCTAGACTGAAAAACGGAGTCTTCCAATCTTGACGGTCTCGCGGCTCACCTCGATTAGTTAAGCAATGAGATGATTGACTGAGGAATCGCTTTTGCTTGAGCCAATGCTGCAACACCTGCTTGAGATTGGATCTGGTAGCGGGTCATGTTTGCAGATTCTGTTGCGTAGTCAACGTCCAAGATTTGGCTTTGAGCAGCAGACAAGTTCTGGCTGTAAGTAGAAGCTTCAGACAATGCATTTTCGAAGCGGTTTTGGATAGCACCCAACTTAGCGCGACGAG
>CBFICN010000167.1:0-8671 GCA_965661045.1 uncultured Myxococcota bacterium | reverse complement strand
GGAACGAACAAACGATAGGCGTAAGAGTCGACGTTTCGACGATCACACACCCAAACGGGCGCATAGATAAACAACAGAGGTCCCACACCCAAGACGATTTCATGGACGCCCATCACTTTATAGGCGGCAACCAAAAGTCGAATGAGCAGCAACACTGCAAACCAAAGTACCCACAGTTCACGCCAGACGCTTCGACGATCCGCTGGGGTTAGAATGGTGGGTTTGTCGCCTCTCGTTTCGACCCATTCCCCTTTTGGTAGCCCTGTAGATCCAGTGTCACCCATCGAAACCCCACTTCCTTTGCGGATGCAACAATCGTATCCCGCACGCTGGGCTCCAAGATGAGTTTCATCTCTTCAACCCCCAGTTCTATTCGCACCATTGCCGCATCATCAATGGCGTGCCATCGGGCTCTAAATTGAACGCAGCCCATTCGTCTCAACATCGTCTCCACTTTTTGGACTTGAACGATTCGATCCAGTGTTACCCTGGTACCCACCGAAAAGCGCGAACCCAAACAGGCAAATGAAGGCTTGTTCCAAACGTGTATGCCACGACCCCTAGCCAAGTCACGAACCATTTCCTTGTCAAAACCGGCCTCAACCAGTGGATGGCGTACTGCATTTTCTTCAGCTGCTTGCAAACCTGGTCGATGGTCTCCAAGGTCATCCACGATTGTTCCGTCTAAAACCCAGGGAATACCCATCTTAGAGGCTCTCTTTTGAGCCATTGTAAAGAGTTCAGACTTGCAAAAGTAGCATCGGTTCCCTTCATTCTTTGCATAGCCTTCTTCTTCCAGTTCGTTTGTCTCCAACAAAATGTGCTGAATTCCCCGCTCATTTGTGAAAACTTGTGAGATTTCCTGCTCTTCAGGCGGAAATGTCGGAGAGATGGCCGTGATTGCGATGGCTTTGTCTCCCAAAACCTCATGGGCGATGTCCAATACCAGAGCTGAGTCGACCCCTCCAGAAAAGGCGACGACCACCGACTTCATCTCCAAAATGATTGATCTCAGTCGTTCATATGCTGTTTGAAGAGCAGGGTTGGGTTTGACATCGGCAATTGAAAAGGCAAGGCTCATAAAATCGGATACCATACTGTTGTGCACAACTTGAATTGATTGTGCTACCTCTGTACCTAACACGTATTCGCAAATTCTCAATTTCTTCAAGAGGTTTCCATTGCCTACCCTAACCATGTTTCATCCCGTACTTCAACTAGGATTGCCCATCATCGACGCCGTCGATGCCACCCCTGAAGTCGAGATCGTGGATTCAGTTGAAATTGCATATGTCGAAGGCACCCTCCACTTTACTTTGCAGATGAACAGCCTGTGTACAGATTGTGACACAGAATGGCGAATCGGTTTTCGTGAAGTGGCATCTGATATTGACATACCACAATTGGTATTGTCACACACCTTAACGGAAGTGTGGTGGGATGAGGAGTTAAATTGGCCCTATCCTGTTCACAGTTCAGACAGTGTTGCAATCAACGACCCCTCCCAAGAATGGGTCACGTTGAATGCTCAAACGGACTCTATTGACTATTCTATTCCAATCGACATTTTGCCTTCGTCTATGTGGTTTGGGTTTGATGTTGCCATATACGTTCAAAGTTCCAACGGAGACGATTGGTTTGGTGAAGGTTGGAGCGACGATATAGTCATCGATGACGATGGCGACGCCCTCAATGCACTTGAAGAGATGCACTGGAATACCAAATCGAACGATGCCGACAGTGATGACGATGGATTGTTGGATGGTTTAGAGATTAGAGCAAACACCGGCCCCACCGTGTGTGACAGTGACGGTGATGGGTTGATGGATGCACAAGAGTTGGGGATCACAGCGCCCCACACTGACACGGACATCAACGGATGCTTTGTTGGAGATCGTCAACCGTCAACCAAAACCAATCCAACCCTCTTTGACACCGATGGTGGTGGCTTGGGGGATGGCGAGGAAGACGTTGATAAAGACGGCAGAATCGGTCCATGGGAGACCGATCCCACATTGCCAGAAGATGATGTTGACTTGGACAATGATGGCATTCTCGACGCCATTGAAAACCGATGCAGCAATGGGTACTCGGATGACGCTGATGGGGATGGCATATCCGATGTAAATGAGGGTTGGAGTGATTTGGACGAAGATGGTACACCAAACTTTTGTGATGAAGACGATGACGGGGACGGCATTGCGTCCAGCGTTGAAGGAGAGAGCGACATCGACAACGATGGGTTCATCAATGCATACGACACCGATGCGGATGGAGATGGCATTGAAGATGCGGATGAATCGATCCACGACGTAGATTGTGACGAGACCCCCAGTTGGTTGGACAACGACGATACCGATGGACCGTGTGCGGACAGCGATCTCGATGGCTTGACCAATGAACAAGAAATCGATTGTGGAACGGATCCATTGTCCCCCGACTCGGATGGCGATGGCATCTTGGATATTGATGACTGTCCAGATCAAGAACTGAGTGAATGGGAAAGACCGAACGATGAACGTTCAGCCCCTGCTTGGACAAGTGGGTGTGGAAGCGCATCACTGGTCTGTTTGGCGCTGCTGTTCCGTCGAAAGAACATCAGAGTTCGTCAGAAATGACCCACACAGTTCAATGAAACGAATACTTCAAACCTCTTCTGAGATTCTTCAAAAAAGTCCTCCGTTGCTGTGGAGTTTGTTGTTGTTGGTGGCCTTTGGAATTGTCAGTATTATTGCGGTTCAAACAACCGTCTTGACCAACCGTCAGCAAGAAGAACTTCGAGTCCAAAATACACGCGAAGCCCTACTGCAGTTTGTCACAGTTTGGGAAGAAGGCGTATTGGCACAAACGGAATTTTGGTTTTCGATGCTGGAGAGCAACAAAGAATATCTCGAACTGGAAACGAAGTGGCAACAAAGCACCCCTTGGCTTGAAGATGTGTATTTATGGGAAGAGGAACAGTGGATATACCCTCAAGAACCTTCTGATCTTGAAGTTTCCGCCGACTGTCTTCAGCAACCTGTTCTTTGGATGGACTGCACTGATGAGTCGATGGCGGTACAAAATAGAGCCAGCCTACTCAAAGCAAAATATTGGCTAACGGAACAAAATCTAGAACGCGCGCAATTTGAGCTTCTATCTGCCCGACCTGCACTGAGAACACCACTGTCAGAAATTCAGTTGAGTACACAAGGTCTATGTGAATTTATCGAACGACGACTTCTTCTCTTTGAGTTAGAGATCTTGGGCGCACCGTTAAATGGTGGACAATCTTTGTTGTCAACAAGTTTGGCAGAACTATCTTTGGTACACCCTAAGGTTGTTCAAGACATCTTCGATAAAACACCCTTTACAGGCAATATGTACCAAGAAGTGCAACAAAACTTGTCTAGATTGCAGCGACGTCAACGAATGTGGAACGTTGTCACCAACCACAAAGAGCGTACTCTGTATTCGTTGACTGATGGTTTGGGCACTCGATTGTACCCTCTGCTCGAAGATCAGATGCCGTTGTTGTTCATACACAAAACGTTGAATTCTGGTGTACAAGCCGTGATTGTACTGGACGTTCCAACACTTATGGAAACCCTTACGACACAAAGAGAAGGGTTCCAGCCAATCATTTCAGATGCAAACAATCAACCAATCTTCCCTTTGGTCCAAGCAAACGAAAGCATGTCCAAAAGCAATGACAATCGAGTTCAAATACCGGGACCCCAACTTTTCCCACAGTATCGAATCGCGATGTTGTCACCCCCCTCACCCAACTTACAGCCCAGATTCCTGATGACGTTGGCACCCATTTTGTTGGCTGGCATTTTGGGTATCATCGGTGTATATGGCTCTTGGAGAGTCGATCAGCAACAAAAATCTTTGCTACGGAGACAACAAGAGTTCATCGCCCGTGTCACCCATGAACTCAAGACACCCCTTGCTGGAATTCGCTTAATGGCCGAATCATTGGAAATGACTGGTACTGAAGACGATATGCCTTTTGTGCACAACATTCTCGATGAAACAACAAGACTCGAAGAGCGGATTGATGAAGTATTGCAAGTGGCCAAAGACACCGAAATCAAGCGTCTGGTTCGCATCGACACAGAAATATTGCTGATGGAACTGTACGATTTGTGGCTCCCTAGATTTCAAGAGGTCAAAGGCGTTCTTCGCACAGAATGCGACGAAGTCGAGATTTTGGGTGATGAACTCTTGCTCAAAGACGCCATTCAAAACTTATTGAGCAATGCAATCAAGTATCGAGAACCAACACGTCAGTTAAGGTGTGTCCTTTCCATTCAGGCTTCAGGAAAATGGCTAACAATTTCGTTAACCGACAACGGGATTGGCGTCCCACAGACAGAACGCAAAAGAATATTTGAACGCTTTGTCCGCGTAGAAGGAGACAATCGTGGACTGTCCGGTGGACATGGACTGGGTTTGGCTTTTGTTGCTGAAACTGCGAAAGCACACAATGGATGGATTCGTTGTCAAGATGGTCTACAAGGCGGCACGAAAATTGCGTTTAGCATGCCCATTGTCGCGTCATAGTCGCATAATATCATAGTACTATAGTACCGTTACGGCAGAATACGATTGCATTGACTTACCGTCGGATGTTTCTGGCGATTCGAAAACCGAGGCCATTCATACGATTGTGGGGCCGCTCGGCGCCACGTTGGGTTGTTCGAACCATCTTCTCTGGAACAGCCCAAGAACCACCACGGAAGATTCGCCCACGACCTTCTTTTGGACCAATGGGGTCAGTCGCATTTCCATCAACGTACTCACCAAACCAGTCCCAACACCATTCCCATACGTTGCCGGACATATCGTGAAAGCCCCACAGATTTGCACTTAATTTTTTGACGGGATGGGTCGTACCTGCAGCGTTGCCACCAAACCATGCCACACTCATCGCATCGTTGCTCCCAGCATAGGCTTGTACACCGCCAGCACGAGCAACATACTCCCACTCTGCCTCCGTCAACAGTCTATATCCGTTGGCTTGTCGGTTCCAACGCACATCTTCATCTTCTTCCGATTTCACCTCGTAACAAGGCATGAGATTTTCTCTGAGTGACAAGGCGTTGCAAAATTGGATGGCATCAAACCAACTCACCATTTCCACAGGGTGGTCTTCCGTTTTAAAATGCGCAGGATTTCGACCCAACAGTGCTCGATACATCATTTGTGTAACGGGTGTATTGGCCACCCAGAAAGGCTGCGACAGAATCACATTGTGCTGCGGCCCTTCATCGGGTTCCGCATGTTGATCAGTGGGCAACGCCCCCATGACAAAAGGACCTTTGGGTACCAAAATCATCTGCTGTCGCACTTTACCAATCTTCAAACGGGCAATGGAAAAAGGCTTTACGGCACGAAAACCCAGTAAAGATGGATGAATCTCGCCGTACTGTCGAAGTTCTTTTTTAATTTCACGCTCTTCAGTTTGAAGCTCAATCAACTCTTGCTTGTTTTTACTCTCAACTTCAAGATACTTGTTTTTCAACTCTTCAATGCCCTCTCGCATTTTCTCTTCAGCCTTGTCCAACTTCTCTTGCTGTGCTTCAGACAATGTCGTTCCAGTAGGCGCGGATGAAGAAGGCTTCGATGGTTTCAAAAATGAAAATATACCCCAACCAGAAGACTTCTTTGATTTTGACCGCTTGGTTGTCAGTTCCGTTTTTAGCTGGGCCACTTTGGCTTTCTCAGCGTTGATGGAAGCACCCAAACGATCGTACTCTGCTTGTACCTTAGACTGTTTTTGTTGAATCTTGTCTTCGATTTTGACCAACTCTTTATCCAACTCTGCAACCCGCTTTTGGGCATTCAACAACACGGTGGGGTCAATATTGGCAAATTCTGCGGTTTGTTCGTCTTCATCCAAGGCGATGCGCATCAAATTGATCAAGTCCATACATCTGGCTTTACGGTCCGTCAATTCAGGGGACAGACAGTCCATTAAACCACCAAGCAACTTCACGGAGATTTCTGGACAATGAATCGAGATGGGGTCAATACGATCTGACTGCTTAATTTGGAGTATCTCATGCTCTTTGAGTTTTCGATTCCAAGGCAACTGACCGGACAGCAACTCATACACAATCAATGCGAAAGAATAAATGTCAGACATTGGGGAGAGTTTTTTGGCGACCAAATCTTCAGGGGCTCTGTATTGAGAAAACTGAATACACCCCATCCAAAAAGCGTTTTTGAAGACGCCAGTATCCAAAACAATCGGAACCATCCCACGTTTTGAAAGCATTATATTCTTGGGTTGAAGATTCCCATGAATCTGTCCATGAAAATGCAATGCATCGATAACGTCGGCAACGGGCTCCATAATGTCCAACACTTCAACCAAGGGCAAACCATCCTTGGGCATATAATTGCTGAGAAGGGTTCCCTCATAGTAAGGCATGACCACTGCAAGATTTTGAGGGTCCATCACAACATCAACAATTTCTACTGCGTTGGGAAGATTGAGTTCTCGATAGTCATTGATCTCTTCTAAGAAACGATTTCGATAGGAGGCGTTCAGCGCATAGTCTTTTTGAAGTTCTTTAAATGCCAAGGGCGTGGGATCTTTGGTCTCTTCACCAAGTTGATTTGTTCGAATCAATGTTGCCAAAGAAACAACACTCATGTCTCCTTTGCCGATTACCTTACCGATTTCGTACTCTTGTATTCTCTTTGTCATTGAAGTCTCTCATGATGCCGTCACAGAAAGCGCTTTGCCCTCGTCCAATATCTTTTGGGGGACACCGCGTAAGGCCCAAACCAATCCCACCCAAGATAACACGTTGAGCAAATAAAAGGTTGGGTCAAATTCCCACCAAAAAAATCCTTGACGCGTAGACCTCATATACCGATGGTGATTGTTGTGCCACCCCTCCCCCATTGTAATGAATGCCAGCAACAGATTGTTCCGACTATCGTCCTTGGTCTTGTATCGTCGACTCCCCCAAACATGTGTCAGTGAGTTGATGGTAAAAGTTCCATGGAATAGAACAATGGTGGATATACCAAACCCATAAACCAATCCCGGTAATCCCATCCAAAGGAAGCAAATCACCGCCAACACGAAGGCAGGAACCATGGGATAACGGTTCAGCCAAACAAGCTCAGGGCACCGTTCTAAATCGGTCGCGTTTTTGCGATACTCATAGGTATTTGAGTCCCACAACCAACCAACATGTGCATGAAAGAGTGTATTGCTAACGGGAGAGTGTAAGTCTTCCGGTTGATCAGAAAAACGATGGTGGTGACGGTGATTGCTGGCCCACCAAATCACGCCCCTTTGAGCCGAACTTTGGGCTAGCCAAGCCAGTAAAAATGCAAAGGGTCGACTCGTTTTAAATGTGCGATGGGCAAAATAACGATGATACCCGGCAGTGACACCAAACATTCGAAGCCAGTACAACCAAAATCCAAGCCATAGTGCTTCTCTACTGGCCTCCACCCACACAGCAGCCAGTAGAAATGCAATGTGAAATACGATAAATCGAAACTTTAACATATGCCCTCAACGAGTATGTATAAATATAACCGAAAAACACCAACCACCCTAGCCACTCGTCTATGTAGAGACCTTTTTACCGACATGTGATACACTAAAACAAACCTCGATGGGAGAAAAGATATGGAAAAAACCTATGAAATGATGTGGGACTGCGCATACTGTGACACCAAAAAACTACTTGGAAAGTCTCATAAGCACTGTCCAAATTGTGGAACGGCACAAGATCCAAACAAACGATACTTTCCTCCCGACAGCGAAAAAGTTGCCGTTGAAGACCACGAATATGTTGGAAAAGACAAAGTTTGTGGATTTTGCGAGGCCCCCAATTCTGCTTTGGCAAAGTTTTGTACAGAGTGCGCTGGACCCATGGATGGCACCAAGGATGTCCAGTTGGTAGGTGAACCGTCAAAGGAGTCCAAACCCAAAGAAAAAGCAAAGAACAAAGGTGGTTCTAAAAAGTGGATTTTCATTCTGTTGGGGTTCATTGCACTGGTACTCATTGTTTTGTCCATGGAAGAAGAGCGTGGGGTCGAAGTGACAGGTCATTCATGGACAAGAACCATTGACATTGAACAATACAAACAAGTGACTGAAGAAGATTGGGAAGACAAAGTACCTTCAAAAGGGAAGATTCGAACTTGTAGAGACAAAGAAAGAGACACTGAAAAAGTGCCTGATGGAGAAGAATGCTCCTTGGTAAAGAAAGACAATGGGGATGGTACCTACAACGAGACCGAGGAATGTAGAACAAAGTACAAGTCCATTCCGATTTATGATGATTGGTGCACATATGAAATTAAGAAATGGACTGTGGTCCAAACGGAAAAAGAAACAGGCTCAGACCTATTGCCCAAGTGGCCAAGTACAGCCATTCAAACATGTAAAGTAACGGCATTGAACTGCCAAAGAACCGGAAATCGCACTGAAAACTACTCGATACTGCTGAAGGACCAAGAAGGAACAGAGCATACATGTTCATTTCCCGAATCCAAATGGAAATCCATTGAAGTCGGCACAACGAAGGTGATGAAGTTTGGGTCTGTTACTGGAATCATTGACTGCGCCAGTTGGGATGCAAAGTAGTCGGGATGCAAAATAGTTGGGCTGCAAAATAGTTGGGATACAAAATCATTCAAGAGATTGCCTACA
>CBFICN010000166.1:8354-8721 GCA_965661045.1 uncultured Myxococcota bacterium | reverse complement strand
AGACTGTGGAAACCAATACCCTAGATGAAAATGGTGGAACCGACTGGGAAACGTCAACCGGTTTAGACTCTCTACAGGATGAAATGGACCCTGAATATTGCGAAGATATGCAACCAAACGTAGCCGGTGCCACAAGCTATTTTTATGGAATCTACCAGCGCTCTGACGGTGGATGGAACGGCGAAGAACAGTGGATTTTACACCCCACGGACGCTTGGACTGCCACCAACGATGAAACCTGCTATGTCACTTGGTCCATCAGTGCATCTGAAGAAGAAGCCGCTGGCTGTCCGTCCTGTGACTTCGCGCTGAATGTCTCAGGCTCTCTCAATCGTCAAAAGACAGACTGTCCTGAAGGGCTCTGGGA
>CBFICN010000166.1:0-8344 GCA_965661045.1 uncultured Myxococcota bacterium | reverse complement strand
TACTCCACAAACACCGCTTTCAACTTCCTTTCCGAGGTCAGTTGTTCTTGGTTTTAAGATGAATTCAACGCAAACATCGATTTTTCTTAAGAAAATATTGAAGTTCACCCTTGAACAATTACAATATCGCCACCTGAATCCCATTTCAATGGACTGAATTATGGCTTCTTCAAGCACCGTTGTACAGCAGTTGCAAAACTTGCATTTGTTTCGAAAAGTATCGGCAAAAGATCTCAAACGACTCACCCAAATGTGTCAGGTACTAGAGTTTCGACCTCGACAAATCATCTTCGCTCAAAACGCTCCTGCTGACCACGCGATGATCTTAGTGTCCGGAAAACTCGACGTCTGCATCATGACAGGACACACAGAACGTCACCTAGGGAGCATCCTACCCGGTGAAATCTTTGGGGAACAAGGACTGTTTCACAGTGGAGGAACACGCTCAGCCATGGTTCGTGCCAACAAAGACAGCGTTTGCCTGCTGGTCACGCCTGAACTGATGCGGGAAACCTGGAACAATGAAGCCATCGTTGCGTTGGAGCAGTTTTTGATTGCCACCATGGCGCGTCGCATTCGAAACACCAACCTCGAGATCCAAAAAATCTGGAAAAGCGAAAACGATGACAACAAAGTCGATGAGGCCAAAGGACAAGAAGAAGAGCAGTCCGGTGGATTGCTCGGTCGACTGAAATCTCTGTTTGGAGGAAAATAACATGAAAGCCGAAGAACTCCGTCCTGTCGCTCGACAATTGCTTCGCACCTATCAAGTACGCAGCACCCGTTCTCGAAATCTCGCACTGGCTCTGGGCAAAGGTGTCTTGAAAATTTGGAAACAAGGAGATCTCATTTGTTCAGAAGGTCGACCGTCTGACAGCATGTTTGTCACCATGGACGGATCTGTACAGGTGTTGAAACGCGATGCCAGCGGAACCGAAAAAGAACTGGCGGTCATTCCCGCACCGTCGATGATTGGTCAAATGGGATTGGTCGATGGCTCAAATCGGTCTGCCACCTGTCGTGCAGCCTCAGCCATCAAAGGAATTTTGATCTCCAAACAAACCTTCAATTCCCTGCTTCAAGAACAGTCTCCAGAAGGCAGTGCGTTTCGACATCTTCTGATCAGTACGATGATGAGTCAATTGACGTCTGCCAACGACAAAATCAGTGGACTGGTGGATGACTTGGTTGAAGAACAGACCGCTGAAGTCTCTCGTGCCAATACAGAAGAAGTGAACAAAGACAAACTGATGAAGATTGCCGGTGTTCTCGATGGTTGGGACGTCAAAGAAGGCGATGTCGATGATTTGGAAACCATTGAGTTTGTGATGGATGACGACATGAAGCGCACCAAAGAAGCCCGAGACAAAGCTCGACGTTGGTAGCATTCAGGGTCCGTCGCCAAAAGTTCAAGAAAAAACAAAGAACGGTCGAGAATCACTCCTCGACCGTTTTCAATTCTTCAGCCTGTCGGCTTAGAATTCACCTTGTACAATGTTCCACGTAAAGGTATTGGGCGCAATCTCACCAATCTTCTCTTTGTCAAAAGACTTGCCGTTCCAACGATACATGTTCAAAGAAGCTTGATTGTCTGCTGCAACCACCAACTCCGCCTTGCCATCTCCATCAATGTCAGTGGCATAGGAGGTGTGTTCAAAACCAGACGAGTCTTTATCGATCAGTGTGGTTTCCCATTTGCCTTCATCAGACAATCGAGCAATCCACAAACCTGAGTGATAGCCTGCGGCCACCAAGTCCATCTTACCGTCGTGATCAAAGTCTCCAGGCACCAAGAAACGGCACTGCTCATCGTCCAATGTAAACGCCGTCTTGTGCTCGAACGAACCATCTGGTTGCTCTGTGTACTGACGAATTTCTACCGGCTTGATGATGACTTTACCGACGCGTTCAGCTTCCATCACCGAGAACAACTCAGACTTTTTATCCCCTTGCACATCGGCCACCAAAATTTCTTTGGCGTGGGTCTTCTTGTATTCTTCAACGATGGTTCGTTTGTACTCTTTGCCGTCCCATCGATACATGACGACTTTTCCCGCCTGAGATTTTTTGGACTGGTTTCGGTCTGACGGTGTGGCAAAGAATTCCAATTTGCCATCGCCATCAATGTCCCCAATCTCAATCTCATGCACAAAGGTATCGGCCACTTCATCGAGTTCTATCAAGGTCTGTTTGGCGCCTTCGCGTGCTGGCTCAAGTACAGCCACCACACCGGCATCGTGGGTTGCAATTACGAGGTCTTCAATTCCATCGTGGTTTACATCTCCCACTTCAATGTCTCTCAAGCGATTAAACTTTCCTTTCCAGTCGCGTTCCCAAAGGGTTTCTTGCTTCCATCGACCGTCCGTCATCGTCCACTTTTTCAACAGCGCCTTTTCTGCCCCAATGGTCAAAATACCATCTTGAAATGGAATGGCTTTGTGAAATACATTGGAATCCCCGTCTTCAATTCGGAAGCGTTTCCAACCAGACTCTTGAGACCGCCAAATCTCCAATCTTGCTGGACCAGGTTGAGAGTCTCCATTTTCGTCTTTCCAGAACCACGCTTGAGTCACCAATAAGCTCTGTCCAGCATCGCCCATCAACGGTTCTTGTGCTGGCTTTGGTGGATCAACCTTCGCCTTGGGGGCTTTGGATTCCACTTTTTCTTCTGTGGGCTTTGTTGCATTGGACGATGCCGCTTTGGTGGGTTCTTCATCTCCACACCCAATCAACATCAACGAAAGCAATGACGCTGTCAACATAATATTCTCCAAGTTTTGTTGAACTGTGTTCTTTTGACCTAGGGTATCGGATAGAGCAGTCTACACACCGGTAGAGCCAAATCCACCAGTACCACGAACCGTTTCGTCCAAGGTGGTCACTTCTTGTACGGACGCTTGAACGACCGGTGCGATGACCAACTGTGCAATGCGCATTCCACGCTCGATGGTCACCGATTCTGTCCCCAAGTTTACAAGCAATACCTTGAGTTCTCCTCGATAATCCGAATCAATGGTGCCGGGTGCATTGGTCACGGTCAAACCATGACGAAAAGCCAAGCCAGAACGGGGTCTAACTTGGCCTTCAAAACCGTCTGGAATTGCAATTTGCAACCCCGTGGGAATGGCTGTGCGCTCCAATGACTGTAAAACGATTGGTTCAGTGATTGCCGCGGGCAAATCCATCCCTGCCGACCCAGAAGTTTCATAGGACGGCAGAGGCAGATCTACGTTGTGTGGCAATCGCACAAAGCGCAGGCTTGGTTTCACGGCAAACTTTCACCAAATGCAGCCTTGCGAGAAGCCGTCAAGCCTTTGCGACCTTTGACAACTTTGATCAAGACTTCGTCACCCATGCTCACCAAACCATTCAATGAATCGGTGCGGCCCTTGTCCCATTCAGAAATGTGCAACAACATTTCGTTTCCAGGGAACAACTCCACAATCACACCAAAGTCTTTGATGCCGATGACTTTAGACAAGTACAATTCACCCAACTCTGGCTCACGAACGATGCCTTTGATCCACTCAATCGCACGGTTTGCATTGTCGGCATTGGTCGAAATCACATCTACTTGACCACTGTCTTCAATCGAGATGCGAACATCACAGGTTGACTGAATCTCTTTGATCACGATGCCGCCTTTTCCAATCACATCGCGGATTTTGTCCGGCTTGATTTGAATGCTGGTAATGCGTGGTGCAAATGGAGAGAGTTCTTGACGTGGTCCGTCGATGACTTCTGCCATTTTGCCCAAAATGTGCATGCGACCTTCTTTGGCTTGGGTCATGGCTTTGTTCATGACTTTTGGTGGAATAGAACCCAATTTGGTGTCCATTTGGAAGGCAGTGATTCCGTTTGGTGTACCGGTCACTTTGAAGTCCATGTCACCCAAGTGGTCTTCATCACCCAAAATGTCTGACAACACAACATAGTTTTCATCCACTTTGATGAGTCCCATTGCGATACCGGCAACAGGTGCTTTCAATGGAACACCGGCATCCAGCATCGACAGTGTGGCACCACAAACAGTGGCCATCGAAGAAGAACCGTTGGATTCCAACACGTCACTTGAACAACGCACAACGTATTTGTACTCGTCAGCATTTGGAAATACTGGTGTCAATGCGCGGTGAGCCAGTTTACCGTGACCGATTTCACGACGCTTTGGACCGGTCATACGACGAACTTCACCTGTTGAGTATGGTGGGAAGTTGTACTGAAGCATCCAGCGGCGATCTTCTTTTTCATCGGCAAAGTCAACGTGCTGTGCATCGTGC
The DNA here is from genome assembly GCA_965661045.1 of uncultured Myxococcota bacterium. Lineage (GTDB taxonomy): Bacteria > Myxococcota_A > UBA796 > UBA796 > UBA796 > CAJWHX01. The sequence continues at coordinate 4,064 of CBFICN010000166.1, read as the reverse complement.
TCAGTTCCCAATGTGGCGGTGACGAAGGCCTGCGTTTCACCACGAGTGAACACAGTAGAACCGTGTGCGCGAGGGGCGACACCCACTTCAACCCAAATGTTGCGGATTTCATCAGTTTGGCGACCGTCAATGCGGATACCGGACTCAACCACGTTGCGACGCATGGTTTCAGAAACCATTTTGTCCCAGATTTTCTTGGCGTCTTTGGTCATTGAAGCCACGACGTCTTCATCTTCTACACCGTCGACCAACGCTTCGATCAAGTCGTTTCGAGTATTTTTCAGTCCAGAATTGCGTTCGTGCTTTCCAGAAATACCCATGGCGTCATTGAGCTTCTCTTGAGCGCCCAATTCCATCAGTTTGCCTTTGATTTCTTCATTGAGATCCGCAGGGGCTTCGATTTCAAACTTGACAGGGCCAACTTTGGCTTGCAACTCTTCGATTCCGTCGATGATCTTTTGAATGGATTCGAAGGCCAAATCCATCGCTTCCATCATCGCAGATTCAGGGGCTTCATTCGCAGCGCCTTCTACCATAGAGATACCAGCACGAGAACCTGCAACAACCAAATTGATGTCGGCTTCTGCTTGTTGCTCGAGGCTTGGGTTGATCAAGAACTCACCGTTCAAACGAATGATGCGAACCCCTGCGATGGGATCCGTCATTGGGATGTCGCTCACGGCAAACGCGGCTGCAGTTCCACACATTGCCAACACGTCAGTGTCAGATGCAGGATCGTAGCTCATAACGGTGGTGATCACCTGCATTTCGCGACGGAAATACTTGGGGAACTGAGGACGAATCGGACGATCAATTAAACGAGAGATCAATGTTTCACGCTCATTGGGTCGACCTTCGCGCTTCAGGAAACCACCAGGAATGGAACCAGATGCAGCTGTGCGGTCTTGGTATACGACGGTCAACGGCAAAAAGTCGAATGGAACATCGTCTTTGCTGGCACAGGTCGTCACCAGCACCATAGAGTCGTCTTGACGGATTACAACTGAACCGTTGGCTTGTTTTGCCAACTTTCCAGTCTCGATGATCATTGGGCGACCACCGACTTCAATAGATACAGATTGTACATTCATAATGTTTGTCTCCAACTTGAATGTGATTGAAGAGATTCACCTGTCCACTATCGATTCGTAGACCCATGAAAAGAAACTGTCCAAATATTCCCAAATGATGTTGGATGCTTCTTCGCAAAGACCTGCGAACTGACGGTATCAATGATGACCCTCCTCGTATGGTGAAAGACACCCTTTGTGGGTGCCGAAAAATCTATCGTTCTGTTGTTTCTGGCAGAGCCTTGAAAACAAGAAAGACAGACACAAGCATTTGCTCGTTGTCTGTCTATCACTGAACGAATGTAAATACAAGGATTCGCTTTACTTTCGCAATCCCAATGCATCACGAATTGCGATGTAACGATCGTAATCAACGCCTTGCAAGTAACGCATCAAACGACGACGACGACCAACCATTTTCAACAAGCCACGACGTGAGTGGTGATCTTTGTGGTTCTTCATCTTAAATTTTGCGTTGTTTGACTTGGGGTCACGCTTGTAATGGTTGTTGTTCAGGTTGTTGATGCGTGCTGTCAACAATGCGATCTGAACTTCTGCTGAACCAGTGTCGCCTTCTTTTGTAGCGAATTTAGCGATAACTTCTGCTTTTTCTTCTGCGGTCAATGCCATGATGGCCTCCAAAATAATGTGTATTCTCAAATGCACCAGCGTAAATTTCGACCAAAAATCCTTGCCGACTGCACCGAAACGGTCTTAATTAACCGAAAGGCAATGTCACACGATTCTATGCACTTGTCAAGTCAAACCGAGAAATGACTTCATGATTTCCACCACCACATGTCAATGGGATCCCCCAAGAGGTTGAACAGTGCTGATCTACTTTGTTCTTGGCATGCTATTGGCGATGGTCACTGCCGTTCGCGAAACAGAAGAACTTGGTCTGTCCATCTTCATGCGACTGTGCAACATCTTGCTGATCATGCAAATGCTCATGATGCTGATATTGTTGATTGGGTTGTACACCATAGAAATTCAATGGTTGATCTTGTCTGTTCCATGGGCTTTTTGTGTACACACTTTATCGACACAACCCAGGTTACCTCTTCAAAAGAGCATTGTAAAAGGATTGCACGTGTGGCTCATTCCTATTTTGTTGGTTCTGTGTGGCTACGTTTGGCACGCCTCTCCACCACCTTGGATGAGAGACTCATTGACCTATCACTTGGCACTGGCAAAACAATATGCACTTCATGGACACTATGTAGACACGGACTTTGTGGTCTTTTCCTACTTCCCCCAAGGTTGGCAATCCTTGCTGACCCTCTTTCACCAAGCTGAATCTGGAACTGCCCTCTTCAATCCTCGATACGCATCGGTCTCAATCACCATCGCAACAGGTTTGGGCATCTTTGGCTGGCTAAAGCAGAAAACAAATTCAGCACCGTGGGCGATGACGGGAGCGCTGATCTATTTGCTGACCCCCAGCGTGATTGAGTTTGGCACATCCTGCTATGTTCAGTCTTGGCTCACGGCACTCTGTCTCTATTTGGTCTTGTCTATTGAACGCAAACAGTCCAGTTGGTGGATTGGGGTGTTGGTGGGCGCTGCCATTTCTGTAAAGTACAGTGCGCTAATTCTGCCTTTTATGGTTGCACCACTAATATACACCCAAAAGAACAGTCGAGAACTGATTCCATTTTTTGGTGGCGTTGCAGCACTGGGTGGGATTTTCTTAGTCAGAAACACACTCGATACTGGCAATCCAGTCTTTCCTCTGTTGTACGAGTGGTTTGGTGGTGAGGGTTGGGACTCGTGGCGTGCACTTGCCTATGAGAAAACCTTACAGAATTATGGCATGGGACGAGACGGTGCGGATTACGTCCTGCTACCATTTAGGCTGTTTACCACTCAAAATATGCACCAATATTTCCAAGGATCACTGGGTCTTGGGTGGCTGTTGCTGTTGATGACCACTGGATTTCTAAGTCAAAATCGAGCCTTCGCATCCAAACACTCTCTGTCACCCCGATGGATGTGGGGTTTGCTGTTCGTCTGGTTTATTTTTTGGGCAGTTCAAGTCCAACAAGTTCGATTTTTCCTCCCATTTTTGCCGTTGATTGCACTGTTGTGCATCCCCACTGTATCTCTCTGGAAACCAAATGCTTGGGGATTGTGGATCGTGCTGTCCTGTGGTTGGGCAATCAAGCCCATACAAAGTTTATTGTACAATCAACAGGGACACGTCTATTGGAAACACGACAGCACAACCAATGCCAAATGGACTTTCTTAGAGCATCGTCTACCGGAGAACATACCTCTCTATAGACACCTCAATCAGTTAGGAGCCAACAAAGTATGGCTCGTTTGGATGCGCGGGTATCATTATTATTTGGAGCCCCCTGTTCGCTTAGACAATGTGTTTGGGGCCACACGATTTGAGCGTCTGCTTTATGAAAAGGACACTGCACAGATTGTAGACAGTTTGCAAGCAGACAACATTTCGCACATCGCCATTCACTGGCGATTCTTTCTGACGGATCAAAATGCAGATTACCTGGGAGAAGACGCCACGGTTCAGATTCAATCTCGGTTTAATGAACTGATACAAAACCAAATTCTGCTTCCTCAAAAGCAGTGGGGACCGGTGTGGCTCTATGAGGTGGTCGATTCAGAACTGTCTTCCCCAGACTCAGACTCATCGGAATCTCCGAAGCTATCTGATCCATAATTTTGCAATGCTTCATCAGTGAGACACCAAACACCGTGGTCTTCACCTTTTTTAAAGGATGACGTAAACTTTTTTAATACATTTCTAAGATGATGAATTTTGAGATCGTAGCCCAACAATTCATTGACCGAAGGCAAGATCTCATTGGCTGTGCTGCTCCCTTGTTCTGCCAACACCTTAATCACGATGCGTCGACGAACTTGCATCTCTTTTTTGGTACTTCGCTTGGCGCGACGACTGGTCGACTCTGTTTTCCCACTAGACTTATCATCGGATGTACCGACAGATACAACACCAGAAAGCAT
>CBFICN010000165.1:0-8722 GCA_965661045.1 uncultured Myxococcota bacterium | reverse complement strand
CCCAAACAGTAGACGATTGACAACCACAAAATGGTTCTGTACTTTCCGAAGAACCAGTCTGAAATCAACGCCCCGATCAGTGGAAAGAAATAGACCGCGCTGGTAAAGTTGTGGTACCACACCATCGCCGTTTCTTGATCCATAAAGTCTGCTGAACCGTCCGACGAAAGTAGATACTGGGTCATAAAGACCACCAAAATTCCCTTCATCCCATAAAAGGAAAAGCGCTCGGCCGCCTCATTGGTGACAATGTACGGAATTCCTTTGGGAGCGGTGGTGATGGCTTCAGGTGCGCTGCGATATTCGGTGGACAAAGCGACCTCCTATGGAATCGGATATAGACAAATGGGCAACAATTCTATCTGTTCTATTCGATTTTGAGCGACCATGCACCCAACACTCACGATCCTCTTGCCAGTATACAACGAACGGTCTCGCATTCAACGCGGGTTGGACAGTGCAATGAGATTGCAACACAAACTCGAAGACCACTGTACCGTGGACATACTGGTGGTGGACGATGGATCCACAGATGGGTCGACGGATTCATTGCCCAATGATGTCGGACTACTCACCCGACCCCATCAAGGCAAAGGGGCAAGCGTTCGAGCGGGTTTAGAACACACCGACACAGATTGGGTACTGTTCACCGACATCGACTGGTCTGTGCCAGTGGAAACCGTTTATCAACTGGTGGTCAGTGGGCTACAATCCTCCTCGGATATCGTCATCGCTTCCAGAGAGGTTGAAGGGGCAACCCGCATTGCCGAACCCCCTTGGCGTCACATTTTGGGCACCCTATTCAATCGCTGGGTGCAGTGGATGCTGTTGGCGGGCTACATGGACACCCAGTGTGGATGCAAACTGCTTCACCGTCGAGCAATCGAACACATCACTCCCCTCATGCAAGAAAACGGTTGGGCCTTTGATGTCGAATTGCTGTTGATTGCCAATTTGAAAGGGCTGTCGGTGCGTGAATTTCCGGTTCCGTGGGTCTATCAACCCCAGTCGAAAATTCGCATTTGGAAAGACGGATGGCAAATGGCGCAAGCCGTATTGAGAATGCGACAACGGTTGAACCTTGACAATTTCGATCAAAAATAACCTTTGATGCCCCTTTTGCTATTCTAATTGGACAGTTCTTGTTTCGTTGAGGTGTCCAAATGTGGAATTCAATCTCTCAGTTTTTTTCCAATCTGTTCTCTGGGTCTAAAAGCCCAAGTCAAAAGCAGGTGTCCATCGACAAATTGTCTGGATGGGCCAGCAACAATGGGTTTGAATACGAATCCCCTGCCAAAGCCTCCCTACACCAAGAATACGATCACTTGGTCTTCTTTCAGCAGGGCACCGCGCACCAAACCCAATCGCTCATGCGCCACCGCACCCCTGATGCCGAAAGCATCGTCGCCCACTGTACCTTAGAACACGAAGGGGCCCCTGCGTCCTATGTGTGCTACCTGTTTGAAAACACCTCCATCAACCTTCCAAAATTACAGTTTACCCATCGAGAGTCGGCGATGTTTGCCACGATGCGGGGGTCCAAACTCAGTCCTGTGTCGATGCCGTCAGACCTGTCCAGCACCCACGCCGCCCTCTGTGAAAAAGCCAAAGGGGGAGACAGACTCTTTCGAGACGCAACGGTGCAAGAGATCCTACAGAGCATCGACCCCTCTCAGATTCGATGGATGGAAGCCGATGACTGTCACCTGCTGTTGGTTTGTGACAGGTTCTATGGCAGTGCCGTACCGCTCGGCAAAACCGTCTTTCACCACTTTGCCCAGTTTCGCTATCGCAAAGCCAACTCGTAAGGGGTCATGGTCGATGTGGTGCTTCGTTGAGCAATTCCTCTTGGACTTGCCCACCAACGTAGTCCATTGACCAACCGAGATATTCTCCACCAGAGATCGCTTGGTTGTACGCCGCAATGCTGGTCAGACCAATCGCGTTGGCTCGATCACCGAAAAACTCTTCCAGTTTGCGGGTTGCCATGAAGACTTGGGTGCCACCACCACTTACGTCCAACCCGACGTGTCCGTGCCTGCCAATGTCCCACCAGTGAAATGCACCTTTGGGGGCTTGAGAGGGGTCGGTCGATTCGATGTTGGATTTGTGAGCCGCCTTGATCGCACTCGGAGCGTCGTTCACGCCATCGCGAAACCCACTGGTCGACTTGCCAAAACGAAACATCAACGACGCACACCAACCGTTCCAAGATTGCCCGTCTCTTTTGGGGTGATCGGAGGCATACTGTTCAACGGCTTCGAGCAACAAATTGCGTTGGGGCTCTTGCTCCTTTGAGGCAGGAACCGTTGATTGAATGCTCTGAGAGAAGATGTCCTGGGACCGTTTTCGATCCTGTCGAATCATGGATGCCAACAGTGGGTCCAAAAACTCGAGTGTTTTCTCCCGATCGACGGCTCCAAGATTGCGCACCTGTTCGTCGGATTTTGTTGTCTGTTCTCCTTCTGTCGATGCACTGGAAGGATTGTTTGAAACGGGGGCATTGGTAGAAGATGCCGAGGCGGTAGAAGGCAATTGCAACACCTGTCCCACTGAAATCACATTGGGGTTGGCCAACCCGTTCAACGACGCCAATTCCTTGTAGCGACTGCCGTCTCCCAAAGTGGTGGCGGCAATTTTCCACAAACTGTCCCCAGACTGGACCGTGTAGGTAGACTGCAACTGTTCTTGTCGCGCCTGATTTCCCTGAAGGTTGCTTTGGGTATTGCTCTGGACATTGGTATTCTGAGAAATGTCTCGTCGACTGGGCAAATCGTGGATGGGGGCAATGCGTTGTTGTTTCATACAGATCCAGTGCGTTCAATTCCGAAGTGTGCAAAAGGCATAACCCATTCTAACGGATCAAAATGGGTTTCATCGCCCATACACGCGCTTCTTTGGGAAAGGGGCTTGCACACTGTCTTTTGAGAGTGAACAACCCTCCGTCACGACAGATCGTTTGTTACCGCCTCTTCGACCATTGACTCCCAAAAGGCCAATTCATCCCAATTCGAAAACTGCTCCACCATCGAGGTGGCGTTGACCAGGCTCATCGGCTGGGAAAAATCCGTTTGCTGAGCGTACTGCACGGCACAACGCCACCCCAACCGCTTTCGAAACACTGTGGCGACCCGCTCCACAAAATCCCGCATGGTAGAAACGTAACCCGACGGTGCAAAGGTGGACCTGCCAGCCTCATTGGGACATTGTTCAATCCAGTCAGCAACGCCGGCCGCCAACAGCGTCACCGGAATGTTGTCTCTGACATAGTCGGGTGTGTGGATGATGGGCACCGTGTCTTGAGACCACTGCTCAACCAAATACCGCAACAGTTTGGGATTGTCCAATGGCCCAAAAGGGTTTGGAATCACAACGTTGGAAACCTGTAAACCCGCCTCCACACCATAGAGTTGTACAGTCTCCGTGGTCATCCGTTTCACCAACCCATAAGGGCTAAATACAGGCTCAGCCTCGGCAAAGATGCTTCCCGACACAAGAACTTTGCGACACCCGTTCGATTTGAGTCGTCGACACACTTCGCCGATTGAACGCGTATTGTTGGCAAATGCCCTGTGGATATCATACTCAAAACTTCGATACTGTTCGGTCCACGCGCCGTGGTGACAATAGACGTCAAAACCTTCGTCGTCAAGCAACTGCAGAAACCTGTCGTCACCAAACTTGATCTCTGGATGCACCTCAGCCACCCGTTGCACCCGTTGCATACGGGATTGTCTAACCCCTTCGTAACATTCAACGGGGCGTGCACAGGTCACAACCACCTCATGACCTGCCTTTGCCAACGCCTCCACAAAATACATCCCTGTAAACGACGACGGTCCGGTCATCAAAATGCGCATGCACTCTCCATTACGTCATCTCCGTTTGTACTGGCTGTGATGCTGCGACTACCACAGGTGAATCTCAGGGTCAAAGGATGGACTGGATCGGTCTTTGTCAGACAGAACCGTTGGGGTCATTGGCCACTCAATGTTGAAGGTGGGGTCATCCCAACGCAAACACCGCTCGGCATCCGGAGCATAGTCTTGTGACACAAAGTACATCATCTCGGTATTGTCTTCAAGGGTCAAAATCCCATGGGCACACCCTGCCGGCACCAATACCATGTTTCGTTTTTCTGCCGACAGAGTACACGCACTCCACTGTCCAAAGGTGGCGGATTCTTTGCGCAAATCCAAAATGACGTCCCACAACGCCCCTTGCAACACCCGAACAATCTTCGCTTCTTGAAACGGTGGCACTTGGTAATGCATTCCCCTCAATGTTCCGCGATGCCGATTGAATGAATTGTTGACCTGCATCAAATGAGGGGCAAAACCGTAGGCGACCGCCTCCGTATGGTTGAACACCCGAGTGAAAAAACCCCGCTCGTCGTGGATGGGTTCCACTTCAATCTCGAATGCCCCTTCGACTTTCATTGGGATGTAGCGCATGCTGCCCTCCTTGCTCTCACCACCGTCAACGTCCCTGTGCCACCTGAGTGCGCCAGTGTTCCAAGGTCTCCAATAAGATTTCCTGTACGGTACGGGTCGGCTTCCACCCAGTCAGTTCTCGGAATTCACTGGTATCGGCAATCAAAAATGGCACGTTGGTTGGACGGGTATACTTGGGCACAGTCTCATAGGTAATCCCCTCGACCGTCGACTGCGAAATCAAAAACTCCAACGCGTCTCGAAACGTGCACTCGGAGTCTGCCCCTTCTGAGCCAATCAAATATGGGCGACCGGGTTCACACTGCGCTGCCGCTCTCCAATAGGCATCCACGATGTCCAACACGTGGGTAAAATTTCGTCGATCGTCCAAGTAGCCCACTTCCATATGCGTGTCTTGCTTGCCGGCTTCAATCCGAGCGATTTGATATGCGTACCACGGAATTCCAAAAACGTTTTCTCGACGGGGTCCCTCGTGGTTGAACGCGCGCGTACGGATGACCTGAATTCCATAGGACTGATGGTATACGCGACCGATCAAGTCTTGAGCCACCTTGGTCACCGCATAGGGATTGACCGCATCCATGGGGGAACCTGCGTGAATCGGCAAATCCGTTTCTGACACCGCACCATACTCCTCGGCAGAACCCGGTATGAGAATCTTGGTGCGACACCCAACAGAGCGTATCGCTTCCAACAGGTTCAACGTACCGTTGTAGTTGACATTCATATAATGGTGCGGGTGATCCCACGAAGGAGAAATGAAACTTTCCGAAGCAAAGTGAAACACGATATCAGGTTGTACAGTGTCGATCAGTTTGAAGGTCGCCAATGGGTCGGTCACGTTGCAATCGTGCCACTGAACACGGTCTTCAATGTGCCGCACATTGTTCATTTTCGACAAGTGATAGCGTTTTGTTCCGTGCAATTGCACTTGTGGGTGGTGTGCGAGAATCCAATCGGCCATGTGAGAGCCGACAAACCCTGTGATGCCAGTTATCAATACAACCTGTTTCTCTGACATTGTTGATCCTCTGTCCTTGTTGTCAAATCTGCTTTCCTGTAACACCACAATTCAAAAATGTGCGATATTTATCCCGATTCGATTGTGATTCTACCCTTACGATTCTGTGTATTTCAACCGATACTGAGCCATTGTGGTACTCCACTTGTCCACACCACCCCACAGATTTGTGAACATCCATGACATTCCCAGACCCCATTTACATCACCCGTCCCCATGTAGCACCATTGCAGGAGTACACCAAACTATTGGAAGAGGTCTGGACATCTCAATGGTACACCAACAATGGACCTCTGCTTCGCAGGCTGGAAACTGAATTGTGTGCACACCTCACTGTGCCCAACGCTTTGCTGGTCAACAACGGCACGATTGCACTCCTCGTCGCCCTCAAAGCACTGGACTTACCCAAGGGCAAGATTGTCACCACCCCCTTTACCTGGATTGCCACCGCTTCGAGCATTGTCTGGGAAGGACACCAGCCAATCTTTGTCGACGTAGAGCCACACACCTTCAACATTGATCCAAAAAAACTTGAAGCCAGCATCACGCAAGACACCGTCGCCATCATGGCCGTACATGTATTCTCCAACCCTTGCGATGTTCAAGCCATTGAAGCGATTGCCCACAAACACAACTTGCCCGTGATCTATGATGCAGCCCACGCCTTTGGAGTGCAGGTCGCAGGCAAAAGTATTTTTGAGTGGGGAGACATCTCTACCGTGTCCTTTCACGCCACCAAGGTCTTCAATACTACCGAAGGGGGCGGTGTATTTACAACATCATCAGAACTGTTCGAACGGGTACGGGCAATACGAGATTTTGGGTTTGACCGACAGCGGGACATTGTGCACGTCGGTACCAACGCCAAAATGAGCGAACTGCACGCCGCGATGGGACTGGTCAATTTACCGACGGTCCACCAAGCGATCGCCAAACGCAAAGCCATCACCGAAACCTATCAGCGGTTGCTTACCGGGCATGTGCAGTTTCAGCACTATGATCCCGTGGCCTACAATTTTGCCTACATGCCGATTGTTTTAGACTCTGAACCCCAATTACTCAATGTGCTCGAGCACCTAAAAGCCCACAATGTCTTTCCAAGACGCTATTTTCACCCCTCCCTGAGCAGCCTAGAAAACCTGTTTGCACACCAGGCCTGTCCAATTGCGGAATCCTTGGCCAGTCAAATTTTGTGCTTGCCCCTCTATCCAGCATTGGAACTTGATACAGTTGAGAAAATTGCCCAGTTGGTTATCAAAGCACTAAAAACTTGACCGGAACACACCATGAAACCAAAAATCATCTATGTTGGACTACAGCGCTGTGGCACCAAAACCTTCAGTCGTTTCTTTGCGCGCAATGGCTACCGCTCTTTTACGTGGGCGCACACTGCCCAAACCAATCTCCAAGAGATGGTCCAGCAAGGCAAGTGGGTCGAAGTTCTCAACAGCGGCATTTTCAGTCAGTTTGACGTCTTTGACGATTACCCTTTTTACCTCCCAGAATTCGTTCGGTTCTTGGTCAATTACATTCCAAACTCCAAAGTGGTGTTCATGACCCGCCCTGCCGACGACTGGTTCAAGAGCATGCTGGTGCACAGCAAAGGACTCACGCTTGGAGAACTTGAAGAACACTGCTACCGATACAACCGCCTTGGGGAACTGGCTTTTTTGAAACAATACGGCATCGACAACCTCAAAAAACTCAACATGATTGGTATGAAAGACCACTATTGTCGGATGTACCAATTACACATCGAAGAGATTCGCTACAAGTTCAAAGACTTGCCGGCCAATCGATTCTTTGAAGGGTCTCTCTACGACCCGAATAAGTTTGTTGCCATGAATGACCAGTTGGAATTGAATCTGGAATTCACCGATGAGATGCACGCCCACAAAAGCGACGAGCAGATTGAAGACACGTTTCGGCGACACAAATACCTTTTTGTTCCCTAACGACAGGCCCCTCACAAAGCGGGGCTATCGGAAATTTTGCGTGTGGGAACACCGACATAGGTTCCTGTTTCGGTGATATCCTTCACCACAATTCCACCCATACCGACCACCACTTCATCACAAATCTGCGTGTGGTCTTTGACGGCGGCGTTGCTGCCCAAGTACACCCCCTCTCCCACTGTACAATGACCGTTGAGGTGCACCCCTGGACCGGTGGTAAAAAAGTCTCCTGCAACCGAATCGTGGCTGATGGTGCTGTGGTAATTGATGTGTGAATGACGGCCAAGTTTTGCATTGGCTGTGATGACACACCCCGGTGCCACAATGGTTCCATCTCCGATATCGGCACGTTTTGAAACGATGGCGCTGGGATGAATCAGGGTGCCAAATGTTGTATCCGGTGGCAACTGATTGACGACGGCACGACGACTGTACGGATTGCCAATCGCAACGACCGTCCAATACTGAGCCGGATCAAACTCCGCGAGAGAAATCACTGGAATCCCAAGAACGGTTGGGGCCTCCACTTCACTGGTCACCATAAACACCGCATGGTCTGTACAGTCCGATCCCAAAATGTCTTCGAGATAGTCCAACACTTCTCGTCCACACCCACCACATCCAACAATGCAATATTTTCTCATGCCACACCCATCAATTGCCTAGAGCAACGGTTTCCACCACGACTCATTGTTCAAATACCAGTCTATGGTCGATCTCAAGCCCTCTTCAAAATTGTGCGTTGGACTCCAACCCAGTTCTTCGGCAATTCGAGTGTTGTCTATGGCGTAGCGCCAGTCGTGTCCTTTTCGATCTTCAACAAACTGAACCAAGGAACGTGGTTTTCCCAAGACATCTAGAATGCTGTGTACGACGCTGAGATTGTCTCGCTCACTGTTTCCACCAATGTTGTACACTCTCCCAGGTTGCCCTCTGTCCAAAACGACGTTCAACGCTCGACAGTGATCTTCTACGTGAATCCAATCTCGAACATTGGACCCATCGCCATACACTGGCAAAGCCTCATCGTTGGTCGCTTTCAACAGCATCAAAGGAATGAGTTTTTCCGGAAATTGATGGGGACCGTAATTGTTCGAGCACCGAGTGATGTTGACCGGCAACCCATAGGTCTTGTGCCACGCGAGCACCAACAGATCGGCACTGGTCTTCGACGCAGAATAGGGAGAGGACGGTTCCAACGGTGAGTCTTCAGTAAACAATCCCGTTTCTCCAAGTGACCCGTAGACCTCATCCGTCGAAACCTGCACAAACTTGTTCACACCGTGTTTGCG
>CBFICN010000164.1:0-8763 GCA_965661045.1 uncultured Myxococcota bacterium | reverse complement strand
TCCCCATCCACGTCGGTCATGCACAACGAAGTAGAGTCCAATTCAGCCGCACCAATGTAGGTGTTTGGATCGTTGTCGTCACAATCCGTTCCAGCGATGATGCCAGTGCCTGGGACAGAGTCTCCATACCCATCGTCATCAGTGTCTTTAAGACACAATGTGGCCGAGTTCAGTTCGGCTGCCCCTGGATAGGCAGTTGGGTCATTGTCATCGCAATCACCGTCACACGTTGAGAATCCATCGCCATCCACGTCATTCGTATTCAATGCAGGATCAGAATCATCACAATCCAAATCACATTCTGTAGATCCGTCACCGTCTCCATCAAACGCTGTGGCAGTTGGGTCTGTGTCATCACAGTCACCGGTGCAGGTGGAGAACCCATCGCCATCGTTGTCCAACAGATTGAGACTTATATCTTCGTCGTCGCAGTCACCAGTACAGGTGGAGAACCCATCGAGATCATCATCAGAGGTTTCCAAGAGGGGGTCGGTATCGTCACAGTCTGTTCCCGGAGTTACACCAGTTGCGGGTGAGTCGTCCCCATATCCATCGCCATCTTGATCGGTCATACAGATGAATTGTGACTCATTGAAAGCCGCCCCCAAATAGGTCAAACCATCCAAGTCATCACAGTCATTGCCCGGTGTTGCACCAAATGCCGGAGCAATCCCACCATATCCATCGCCATCAATGTCGGTCATGCAAAGGGTTGCAGAATCCAATTCAGCCGCCCCTGGGTAGGTGATGGGGTCGGTATCGTTACAGTCATCCATACAGGTGGAGTAACCATCTAGATCCAAATCGTTTTGATTGAGAGAGGCATTGGAGTCGTCACAATCAGAGCCAGACATGACGGTGCTTGGTGCATTGGAATCGCCATACCCATCAGAGTCTGCATCGCGCATGCACAACAATGAAGAGTCGAGTTCGGCTGCCCCTGGAAATGTTTTGTTGCTGTCATCGTCACAGTCTGTTCCTGGATTCGCTGCATTTTCAGGTGAAATGTCTCCAAACCCGTCGTTGTCGGAGTCTTGCATACAAAGCGTTGGCGCTTCAATCTCTGCTGCGCCAATGTAAGTATTGGCATCGTTGTCGTCACAGTCACCGTCACAGGATGTTTGACCATCGTTGTCCAAGTCCGAAGAGTCTACTGTGGCATCACTGTCGTCGCAGTCTGTTCCCGGTTCTGCGCCTGTCGCTGACGGGTTGGGGTCTCCATAGCCATCTTCGTCGGCGTCGGTCATGCATTTGTTGGGAGATTCCAATTCGGCCGCACCAGTGTAGGTGAATCGGTCTGTGTCGTCACAATCTCCGTTGCAATTGCTAAACCCGTCTCCATCTCGATCATTTGCGTTGAGGGATGCATCCGTGTCATCACAGTCCCCAGCACATCCAGTGTATCCGTCTCCATCGGCATCCAGTGGTTGCAACAATGCGTTGCTGTCATCACAGTCCGACCCAGCGAGTACGCCATCCGCAGGTGCATCATCACCAAAGCCGTCTTCATCGGCATCGGTCATACAGGCATCTGCAGAATCCAACTCGGCTGCCCCCGGAAAGGTTGTTGAATCTTGGTCGTCGCAGTCTCCGTCACAACCCGAGAATCCATCTCGGTCAAAATCAAATGGACCCAGTAACAAATCTTCATCAAAACAATCGGTTCCAGCAACGCCACCTGGAGGTGCAACAATGTCCCCATATCCATCATTGTCCACATCGGTCATACAGTCGGTCACAGATTCTAGCTGAGCGGCTCCTGGGAAGGTGTTTGGATCGCTGTCATTGCAATCGCCGTCGCAGGTAGAAAATCCATCACCATCGTTGTCAACCGGTAAGGCCAATGAGTTGTTGTCGTCACAGTCGCCTTCGTTGGGCGTATATCCATCTCCATCTCGATCTTTGTTTCCACCGCATGCAACGGCTGCTGTGAGGACAAATAGCATAAGAGTCTTGGATAGTGACATCATGAGAGTCTCCTAAAGTAGGTTCTGCATCAATAATTTATCGCATCTCAACTGATTTTCCCACCCATTTGTGTGTTGAAAAGACTATTCTTTATACGCAGAGTGTCTGACCGAAAGATGGCTGGGCGTCGCATTAATTGTATTTTGAGGTAAACAAGGAGATGAGTATGAGACAGGGTATGCTTTTGATTACAGGATTGGCATTGATTTGGGCCTGTGGAGATCAAGAACCAGCGCCAGAGGCGAGTAAGCCGGCTGAAAAGTCGATTGAAGCCGACAAAGAGGGAGCTAAGCAACAAAATCCTCGACAAAAGACGGGACAAAAAAGTGCTGTGTCAGAGAAGGAACTGGAATTGCTGGAGCCATTTTTAACAGATTTGAGGCAAGGTATTCGCGAGTTTAAACCCAACAGTGTCGGTCTGTGCAAAGGGCAAGGTAAAAACTGTGATGAATTTGTCGGATTGGATGCAGGTGAATTGGCCGAAGGAAAGTACATGATTCGTGGAGACTTCCAAGCACCCAAGTTGACGCCAGAAGGGGGGTGGACCATCCAGTTTGAGTTGGAGTGTGAAATTTCCAAGCAATCAAACAATACCACCAGTAAGACCTCTAAGACCTATTCCAAAGAATATACGGTGAAGCATGTACAACGAACCGAGTATGGGTATCGCTTGTCTCCACTCTACAAAATTGAAAGTCCCTCAGGCTTGGGGGAGCAAAATTGTGCTTGGAGCATTACCGGACAAAACTTGGACGCACCCATTGTCTGGAAAGGAAGTTATACCATTCCAGCGAAGAAGTGATGGTTTAGAGTTGGAAACTGCGTCCACGGCATTGAGTTTCGCTCTGAAAGATGTGTTCTTGAACCGTTTGCCAACTGTTTGCTGAGTGGATGGACGGAGATTGGATTGACTCAGTACAGTCAATGAACGGAGCCTGTATCAGAGCCTGTTCAATCGGTATAGACGGATGGTGGTTGTCGCGTAGGTGATGAATCCACCGCATTGTCTGAAAGCAGTCAAAAAACACAAAGCGCCGGCGGACTCGTTGTTTTTCGGGGCAGGGTTGTTGGATGGTTTTTCTGAGTTTGTTGAAATAGGGATAGTCCGGAACGATATCAGTCAACTCATCGATGAGAGTGTCGTCGCTTGCAGTACGCATCACTGAAATCCAGTTGCGTAAAAGCGTGAAAATCTTTGGGTCATACAGTTGATACTGGAGGTTGTCGTTGGCGATGCTTTGCATGCCTTGACCGGTCCCAAAAGGGACTCTATCGCTGGGACGTCCACGAATGGTCAATGTTTTTGTGGCAGAGTAATGAATGGGGGCCACTTTGACCGCTTTGTTGAGAAGGTAAAAATCTTCTGCGGCTTGTCGTTTGGGAAATCCATAAATCTTTCGGAATGTGGTTGCATGAATTGCAATACACGAACCGATGGTCGGAAACGCAATTGGAGAGTCGGCCCACTGTAGACCAAGGGTATAATATCGTAGCCCGATCTCATACAAAGAGAGTTCCAACGGTGCAGGGGAATGATAATATCCCATCAGTTCGATCCCTTCTTTCAGCGCCGGATGGTCTAGGTAATTGTTGGGTAGGCGGACGTCTCCATCGGTACACCACATCCAAGGACAAGTGATGATGTTGGCATCGATGAGGAGAACCGCCATTTCTCCAAGCATGTGTCTTGCCAAGCCGACGCCTTCGGTACGGGGGAAAAGTCTAGGATTGTGGCTGTAATCCATCAAAAGAATCGAAGTGGACTTGTATTGGATGAGATGGTTGTGGCCGTCTGAGTGATGTGGAAATGAGAGAAGCCACTGGTGGAGCTGTTGATTGCTGTTCAGCACGGCATCAGTCGAGTCTACTCGACAATTGTTGTGAATGATGACCAAAGCGGTGTGCGGAAGGGCACTGACGTCTTCGAGGACCTGCGGTAGGTAGGCATATTCATCGTAGGTTGGTATGCAGATGACCCGTTCATATTGTTTGAATGGCAAATTGGGAATTGCACTTACAGTCAGTGTCATTGCCAACGCTCAGTGAAGTGCGGCGCGAAAAGGCAGCCGACGAACAATGTCTCCTTCGGCGTCAAGGAGTTCTTCGTAGCGTGATGCCCACTGCTCTTTTGGAAAAAGTTCCTTCAACAGTTGCGTTCCAACGATGTGGTGTTGAGATTCTGAACGGACCAGGTCTGTATAGAACTCTTTCAATGAACCTTCTGGAAGGGCGTTGGCGAGTAAGTGAAAGCGCTCACATCCACGTCCTTCTACAATACTAAATAGCAGTAAGCGATCGATGAGTCTTTCGTCTCCTTCCCATCGCGTCAATTTGATCAATGCGTTGATGTAAGGATCTTTGACATCTTTGCCAAACTGCAAACCACGTTGATACACGATGTCGGTCATTTGAACGAAGTGCTCCATCTCTTCTTGGGCAACTCGAACCATGGTTTGTACAAGTTTTGGATGATTGGGGTAGCGAACAGAAAAAGAGACGGCGTTTGCAGAGGCTTTGCGCTCACAGGCCGCGTGATCCAGTAAAAAGGTGTCAAAGTCTTCAAGAACAGTATGAACCCAGTCTTGAGGTGTGTCGTATCGCAAATTGAACATAAGAAACCTCCGAGACAGTATGTAGTGTTTAATGAACTCGGAGGCAACTGAACTTTACAACATTCCGGCAAATCGTCTTGTCTTAGAAGTAGTGTGCAAGCATGATTTTGAATGAGGGTGCAAAAGCCATACTGGTGCTGATTGATTCAGTACTGGTGCCCTGACTGGATGTGGTTTGATACACTGGGGTGGTTACATCAAAGCCTGCGGACCATCGAGGCGCAAAGAAACTTTCCATCCCGAGTCCGAGATTGGCAGCGGTGGAGGAGCCTGATGATGTGGTTTTCCCAGATTGTCCGTCAATCGAGGTTTCTGAACTGAATTCAGCATACCCAATGCCGGCGATGGCATTGAGGTCTGTATTGCCGTGTCGTCCAACGCGATATCGCATTGCCAAGCCACCTCCAAGAGTGCTCAAATCGGTGTTGGATGTTGTACTCGTCGAAATAGTAGGGTCGGTAGCATCAACAATCGTGGTGGTCTCCGCAGTAGACATTTGCATCATGTTGACCATTGGCTCGAGCGTAAAGTTTGGATTGACACGAATGCGCAAAATGAATGTGTCAAGTTGATCGGAAGGGACGCTCATACCCACGCCAAAACCCAGACTGGCTCGATTGGGATCGGGTCGGTGGTTTACAGGTTTGAACAGTTTACCTTTGCCTTTTGGCTTGGCTGAGGCCGAATTGAGGGTCAAGAGGGAAAGTCCCAATAGGCAAAGCGATTTGGTGATATTCATTGCATACTCCATTGTTGACATGTCAATAATCAAGATCAATCATTTATGATCCGTTTTCTATTGTCAAGAACAATCTTGTGTGGATGTAGATTCCTTGTTTTCAATCAAATTTACTTGGGTTAAGTGTAATTCAACACCGTATACCTAGGTTTTGGAGATATTATGCTGTTCAATCTGCTCATTCTGCTCGGCTGTTCCGGAGAAAAGTCTATAGTCCTTGAGCCAGAAAGTTTTGATACTGCAAATCCCTATGTGGACTTCGAGTCCTGTGGCTCATTGGATGGGCTTGTATCCCAAACTGATCTGGGTACGATAGACCTCGGGAACTTTCAGGCTTCTTTGGACGATGGACTTACACTGAACTTGGGAACTGCTGTGGTTTTCGATGGAGGGAATGACTGGCTCCGTTTTCAGTCTGGTGAGCGGTCTGTGGAGGAATATCAAGGCTCCTTTACGATTGACTACGGTACAATTCAAACTTGTTCAGTGTTTGAAATTCAAGAAACTCTGGGTGCAGAAGGGCAGTTGCACATCGTTGGAACGTTTCAAGATGCGGGGTGTTCTGGAACAACCGTCACGGTGGATGTGTGCGATGCAACGGATTCAACATTGACCCTGCAGATTGACGTAGAGTCCGATTTGGAAGGGCAACATCAAGTTCTGTTGCGTCAACAGAGCTCGGAAGACGAAAAGATATTTGGATTGGGGGAACAGTTTCCACATCAGACGCTCAATTTGAAGGGCCGTAGCATTCCAGTTCTCTCAGAAGAAGGTGGTGTTGGACGTGGTCATCCCGAAGTGACCCCTCTCATCAATCAATTTTCCAATGGTTCGGGTGGTGATGAGAACAGTACCTATTTTGCCATGCCATTTTACATCACGGACTCCAATCAGGGTTTCTATTTGCACAACACTGAGTATGTAGAGTTTGACTTTCAAGAGACAGCGACAGAAATCCGTTTGGATGCGAACTCCTTGACCGCAACCATGATAGTTGAAGACTCTCCTTTGGATGTGTTGACTGAGTTTACGGACTACGCTGGTCGTATGCCAGAACCCCCTGCATGGGTAGACAATGGTGCGATCGTTGCATTGGCCAGACCGTTGGCTGAAGGGCAAACGTATATCGATGCACTGTTGGCAGAGGGAGTGGAGATTGCTGGTGTTTGGAATCAGACGTGGTCGGGTGTCAATCGGACGTTCATCGGTGAGCAGGTTCTGTGGAATTGGGTTCAAGGGGAGTATGACCACCCTGACTGGTCCAACTGGGTGTCCGGCTTGAATGAACACAACATTGAAGTTCTTTGCTATATCAATCCAATGTTTTTGGATGTCACCGGACATGAAAGCAATCCACGGCGCAATCTCTACCAAGAAGGTGTTGAGGGTGGATATTTTGTCCTGGATGAGAATGGTGGTGTATTGAAATTACCCGTGACCGCTTTTGAAGTTGCCCTGTTGGATCTGACAAACCCCGATGCGCGTTCTTGGATGCGAACTGTAATTCGAGAAGAAATGGTAGAGAACGCAGGGTGCAAAGGGTGGATGGTTGATTTTGCTGAAGCGCTTCCCTTTGAAGCAGAACTGTACGACGAGACACCAGCCGATGTCTATCACAATCAATACCCAGTTGACTGGATGAAACTCAATCGAACTGCCATTCGAGAAGCCGGTCTCAGTGGTGAAATTTTGACCTACAATCGAGCTGGCTATACACAGACACCACGTCATTCGTTGATGGTTTGGGAGGGGGACCAACTGACAACTTGGGATCGGTACGATGGGTTTCGTTCTGCCATTCGAGGACTGATCAACGGTGGACTGTCCGGTATTACCTTAAACCATTCTGATATTGGTGGGTACACCTCCATTATGCAGTTGGGGGATGGGTACGACCGTGAAAAGCAACTCTTTATGCGATGGGCAGAAATGGCAGCATTTACCAGTTTGATGCGAACCCATGAGGGCAATCAACCCACTGCCAATGTGCAAGTCTATTCCAGCAACAACGCAATGTCGCATTTTGCAAGAATGACCAGAATCTATACGGCGCTGAGTGACTATCGACGCGCACTGTTTACCGAGGCTTCGACCCTTGGGTATCCTGTGGTCCGACACATGTGGTTGCACCATTCTGAAGACCCACAGGTGTTCGAGCATGAACTGCAGTTTTTATTGGGTGCCGATCTTTTGGTAGCGCCACACTTGGAACAATGTTTGATTTCCACTTGTACTTTTGAGCAAGATGTGTATCTTCCTGGAGCCTCGGACACCTGGGTTCATTTATGGAGTGGAGAAGCCCATTCTGGTGGTCAGTCTGTTTCGGTGAATGCCCCCATTGGCTATCCGGCTGTCTTTTATCGACAAGGTTCTGACGATGCTGCACAAGTGTTGGCGCAACTGAGAAGTGCGGGGTTGGATGTGCACCCATAACGAACCCACATCAGAGTTTTTCCGTATGGATTTCGACGACGGTTGACGCAAAACAAAAGGGCACCCGTTGGGCACCCTTGTTCAACATCAAAGCAATGGATTATGGGTCGACGTAGTAATAAACGGCACCTTCAGAGTTTCCGTTTCCACTTTCCCACAGGGGTTCTGAAACGAAGATGTCGTCTTTTCCGTCGCCATTCATATCGCCCGTAATGATGTCCGAACCGAAGAAGAACCCGTCTCCCGTCTGGATTCGACCCTCTGCATCTCCTTGGGTCAACGTTGCTCCGTTGGTCAATGAAGCCCCAGAATAGATGTACACGCGTCCACCGTTTCCATTGTCACTTCTGTCGTAGACCAATGAGATGTCTTGGTACATATTTTCGGGGTTGTCCATATCTGGAGCACCCACCAACAAATCCATCTTTCCATCGCCGTTTAAGTCAGCAGCGCCAAGTGAGTATCCAAAACTGCGATCCCCATCAATGATCAAATCTGCATCGCTTGTGGCATCCAACACACCAGATAGACTGTCCATGTTGAGGTAAATATAGACTTTGTCTTCCGCTGGAGAGCCCACGGCCAAGTCCATCGCACCATCTCCATCAAAGTCAGCGATTTGCGGTGTGGCGTTCCACCCAAACCACGCTTCCGTTGTCGAAGAACAAATCATCGCTCCATCAATGGCCGTGGTGAAAATGGTACCGGTATAGGCCGTTGTATTGAGGGTGATGCCATCAAAGTTGTTCAAATCGAAGCCACTGTAGCCTCGGATGAAGAACACACAACCACTCGAGTCAGCGACCTCTGAAGAACCAGGTGCGGTAATCACCATGTCGTCATCCCCATCTCCATCAATGTCTGCTCCGTTGATCGCCATGCCCAAGTATTCAAACCCATCGACGGATTCGATGTAGGCATCGTGACTGTTTTGAACGTCGATGTCACCAGACCACGTTCCATTGTCGATACTGCTACCGTCGTACAAACCGATGGCGCTGGCCCCACAAT
>CBFICN010000163.1:0-8766 GCA_965661045.1 uncultured Myxococcota bacterium | reverse complement strand
GTGTAAAATTCTGGTACTGGGAACCAAGGTGATGAAACCAATCCCCAGCAATCCAGCACAAAAATCTCTATCACTGATTGCGGGAAAAACGCTCAATGCTTTGACCCTCGATCCCGTTGAGCGAGACAACTTGGTGGCAGACAGAATCAACGACATCATCGATTGGGGCGTCCAAAAATATGGACCAGACTTTGCAAAGCAACTCAAAGCGGATATGGGCCTAGAACACATCGAGATATTGCACTTGCGCCCCTCTATTGATCTAGGGAAACTGGCCGTTGAGGTCTACAAAAAAGACAGCATTGAAGGCAGTCGACAAGTGCGCTGGTTGCTCAACAAACTCTATGAGCAAGCGGATGACTCTGGAGAATCAGATTTGCTGTCCCACTTACTCTTTGACTCTTGCTACACCAAAGCGGCTGAAGCGCTGGGCTTTGCCGACGCGCAACGTGCACAAGACCAATTGTTGGAGTTCTTTGGTCACGACTGCCCCGCTTAAAACATTCTTCGCCAAGAATTTGTGATTCAAACCTTCGCCAAGATCTTAGTGTCGTCGAACCCAATCGATGATGCGGTGAATATCTTTGGTGCGGCGTCTCGGATTCCATGCCCCCATAATGGTAAAGGCAATGCGTCGACCGTTGCGATCTTCATACACACCGGTAAAATTGGCACGTGCTGTATTGGTAAAGCCCGTTTTGGCCAATAGAAAGTTGGCGCGACCTGCCGCCTTGTTGGTCGTGGTATAATGCTCGATTTCGTCTCCAATTTGGGCAACCCACTGTTTGGCAGAACCTGGAATCGCCACCGTTGGATGAAAAGCAGCAGCGATGCTGGCACGGGTCAAATCACGAGCGGTACTGATGTTGTCGTCATAAATACCGGCTGGGTCAACAAACTCAGACTGACTCATTCCCAAGTCCAAAGCCAACTGATTCATGTCGTGTGCAAACATAAACAATTCTTCATCGGCCACCAGTGGAAAAGCAAAAGCAGCACCGTTGTCAGAACTGACCAAAGCCGCCCCCATAAAATCCCATCCAGTTGCGCAATCACCAATGGCAACACGGGTCACAGCACCATTGATACCGGTGCGGATTCGGTGATCGGTACACACCACGGCATCCAAGTCTACATCTTTATTCGCCAACGTTAGAGAGGCCAGCACTTTTGTGACCGATGCCGATGGACGTCTGGTGTCGGCAGCCTTTTCAAACAAAATTTCACCAGAATCCAAATCCACGATGAACGCACTACGGGAGTGCAGTTTCAGGCCGTGATCGTACTTGTGCTTGACGAAATTCCCTTCATCGAGAAAACTCAAGTCCCAAGCAAAGTTGTCCTCTGGCAACTCCAGTCCAACCCTTGGAACGGTGGAACGCTTTGTCGATGGTTGACTGGTTGGAAGAGAACCAAACTTCACTGCTTGATTCTGAACGGTTGACGCCAAAGATGCGGGTTCCGCAACATCCGCAACGGCTTTTGCCAATCCTGGAGCACTGGGTACGCCGGCTGTCACATCTACACCATCCAACGAGGAGTCCGTTCCTTGAGCCACTTGAGGGACCATAATGACATCGGCGACAGCATCGGTCACCAAGGCTTGACTGACTTTATCCACCACTTTGCCAGCAACAGTGAGGAACAGTACACCAACAACGGTAGACAATCCGGTCAATACAAGACTTTGCATGGGTGTGGTAGCAGGCGAGGACATGAATATTCTCCAGAAACGACATTTCACAAAGGGAACACCCTAGAGTGTACACTCAAAACTATTGACATGTCAACACATTTTTGACATTCACCAGTATTTTTATGTATTTTTTCAATATTCGGTAGAGGTACCCATCCAATATACTACAGTCATAGTGCATAAAAAAAGACCCTTCTGTGAAGGGCCTCTATCGATTTAACAATCTAGATTAGACGTTCTTACGTGTTCTACGCTTGATGCGCTTCATACGTCCACCGGGCTTGCGTACTTTCATTTTGCCGGTTTTGCGTGCACGTTCTTTGGTCTTTTTTGCTTTAAGCTTTGCGCGGTATCGACTGCTGCTGGCCATGTCAAACTCCTTGAAGGTGAGATACTATCAGACTAATTTGTTCACAGAACAGTATACCCTGTAATCCATTCTTTTCAACCATGCCAATTTGGAGCCTGAATGTCTACTCGTGTCGCCGGTGTCTTGTTGCACATCACCAGTCTACCCTCGAAGTTCCCTTGTGGTTCTCTTGGTCAATCCGCACACCTTTTTCTAGATTGGATGGTGGAAAGTGGGCTCACTCTGTGGCAAACCCTGCCCCTTCACCCCATTGATGGTGCCCTATCTCCCTACAGCAGTACCAGTGCCTTTGCTGGGGCTGTCCACCTCATTGATGTTGAACTGTTGTGTGAAGCTGGCTGGCTCACCCCTAAAGAAATCGCCTCCCCACCTCAAACAGACTGGGTAGAGTCCAATGCCATTGACAATTGGTTGATGCCGAGACTGCGGAGTGCTGCCGATCGTTTTGCCACAGCACACCCTGAACGCCTCGAGCACTTTGTATCACGTCACCACTGGGTTCAAGCTTGGGCTCAGTATCAAGTGCTCACCGAACATTTCTCCGTGTATGCTTGGCAAGATTTTCCGGATGAATATCGAAACCGAGAGTTGTCCGCCCTTCAACGCCTAAACACCACCTTCAAGCAGGAAATCAACATACACATCGCCCTACAGATATTGTTCTTTGAACAATGGGTGGCTCTAAAAGAACGTGCCAACCGAAAAGGAATTACGCTGGTGGGTGATCTGCCGATATTCGTATCCAGTGGGGGTGTGGACACTTGGACCCATCCTCACCTATTTCACTTGAACGAGCAGGGTCACCCAAACCCAGTTGCCGGTGTCCCCCCTGATGTGTTTTCCAAAACCGGTCAACACTGGGGCAACCCCCTTTACAACTGGCAAGCACACGTCGATGAAGGTTTTTCGTGGTGGATTCAACGCTTGGAGGGAGAATTGATGTTGACCAACCAGATTCGCATCGATCATTTTCGAGGCTTTTGTGCCGCTTGGGGAATCCCACAATCTGCTGGGAGGGATGCTACCAAAGGCTCTTGGATACCGGCTGAAGGCAGTGCACTGTTTAAGAAATTGCGGAACCACTTCGGAAGTGAACTGCCATTTTTTGCTGAAGATCTGGGTATCATCACCGAAGATGTCGACACATTGCGCACCGAAAATGAACTGATGGGCATGAAGATTTTGCAATTTGCCTTCACCCAAGATGACCACATCTATCTGCCCCACATGTACGATTCTGAAAACTGGGTGTGCTATACGGGAACCCACGACAACAACACCACCATCGGATGGTATGCCGAAGCTTCTGAAATGGAACGCCACCGTTTTCGAGTGTACACCAGCAGTGACGGTTCTCAACCCAACTGGGCGATGCTCAGTCTCGCGCTGTCCTCCAAAGCACGTTGGGTCATCATCCCGATGCAAGACTTTATAGACTTGGATGCTTCTGGTCGTATGAATACTCCTGGTCAAGCAGATCGACAGTGGGGATGGCGACTAGACCGCATCCCTGTTGATGTTTGTGAACGGATTCGGTTGACCGTTCAGCACTTTGGGCGATAATGATTCTGTCAAAGCCGTCTCTCAACGTTGGAGTTTTTCTGTGAAAACAGTTCAGTACATGGGTAGTAAACAAAGCCTGCTGCCATACTTGGAAGCCTGTTTAGACGACTTTGTTCAATCCACTTCTTTGATCACTGTGCCGGCTACACTGTTTGATGCTTTTGCCGGTAGTGGGCGCGTTTCCTATCACTTTCGCCACAAATACAAGGTACTAAGCAGCGACAAACTCCACTTTTCCAAAACGATTTTGTCTGCCTATTTGTGTACGCCCTTTGATGCCAAAGAGCGCTGTGGTCATCTGATTGAACACTTAAACACCCTACCAAAAAGCTATTTTGACCAAACCGATCAGTGGTTCACCAATACCTATGGAGGGGATTGGAACAACGGGAAATCGGAAGATGCCAATGGCGTCAAGAAAGTTTGGTTGACGAAAAACTCACGCAAAATTGATATGATACGACATCAAATTGCAGAATGGGTAGACACTGGACACATCAACGAGTACGAAGAAAATGTACTGCTTCTCTCC
Organism: uncultured Myxococcota bacterium; assembly: GCA_965661045.1. Lineage (GTDB taxonomy): Bacteria > Myxococcota_A > UBA796 > UBA796 > UBA796 > CAJWHX01. The sequence continues at coordinate 4,605 of CBFICN010000163.1, read as the reverse complement.
CTCATTTTGGGCATCAACAAAGTCTCCAATGTTGTGGGACACCAAAATGGATACCTCAAGAAGTGGTGTGCAGGCGCACAACGCGATCTACTCTTGGAAGTTCCTGTCATCGAAAAAACAGTTGACAGCCCGCATCAGCAATTTGTGGGAGACATCTTTGATACACTCAAGCACGTCACTGCCGACATTGCCTATTTCGACCCACCCTACGGAACCAACAACAAAAATCTGTCTGTCGCCACTCGCTATTCTTCTTTTTATCATTTGTGGAACACGTTGGTGACCAATGAAAGACCTGTTGTATTCGGCAAGGCTTCCAAACCCGTTAGCACCAAAGGCTATACTGAACCCCTTGAGCGAAACAAACGCCACGTGGTCATTCCAAAGTTCATTCGACTGATCGAAGAGGTTCGCGCCCCCGTCATCGCCTTTTCCTACTCCAACAAAAGTCTTTTGACCGCGCGTGATTTTGAAGAGGTCTATCGACTGGCTGGGTGTGACATGCGTTCTTTTCGACTCTACATCACATCGCACGAAACCAACAACCAAACCAAACTGGCCAGTAAAGGTGGAGACTGGATTGATCGAGCAAACCCCGACGCACCACTGACGGAATACTTTTTCATCGCCGTCAAAGATCCACAACGCACACAGAGCCCTGAACGAACAACCACGGTTCAAACCACCGATGACGTTGAGCGCATTGACGCTGTAGACGCTTGGCTCAAGCAACCAGAGAGTTACAGCCTTCCATCCAACACCTGGGTTTATCACCCACAGACTGGACACATTTCCAAACACCGCTAACTTCCCATTGACTCATCACCGGAGACTCATCCATGACCACCCTGCGCACCGCCATCCTGTCTCAAGGTTCAGAAATTCTCGATGGATCGATTCTAGAAACCAACGCCCACTGGTTGAGTACCTACTTTGCCGGCTCTCAGTATAAAATTCTTGAACACGTAACCATTGGGGACTCACTTGAACACCTGGTCCAAACTTACCAACGACTGGTGTCAGAATACGACATTGTCATCTCCACTGGTGGATTGGGGCCGACAAAAGATGATTTAACCACCGAGGGGATCTCTGAAGCCTTTGCACGTCCCCTGATCGAAAGTGCACAAGCCCTAGAGGCTCTTCAAGTGCACTATGGCAAACGCGGCCGGAGCGTACCAGAGAACACACTCAAAATGACCCTGCTACCCACAGGTGCTGAGTACATTGCAAATCCGGTGGGTTCAGCCTGTGGCTATCAGTTAACGGTTGATGGGTGTTCTCTCTATGTCTTTCCGGGCGTCCCCATCGAACTCTATGCGATGATCCCCTTGGCCTTTCCCAACCTCACTCGCCAAGCAGAACCACTGGTCTTCGCCACTTTTGGCATTTCAGAAAGCCACATTGTGCATCGACTCAAGGGCATCGACTTGCCGCGGCATAGTTTTCACGCCACTCGACGAGGCAATTGGCTGTCGATCTATCCACCAGAATCAGAACGGGCCTCACTACAAGCATCCATCGCCGAACGTCTGGCGGAATATCTCTTTGATATCGGCACACAGAAACGGTCATTGATCGAAGTGGTCGCGGAACACCTCTGGAACCGCAACGAAATGATTGCCACAGCCGAAAGTTGTACCGCAGGCAAACTCTCCTCTTGGTTCACCTCCATCTCTGGCTCCTCTGGCTATTACCAAGAAGGCGCCATCGTATACTCCAACGAAGCCAAAAATAAGTACTGTGGTGTATCCATGGATCTCATCAACACCCAAGGTGCCGTCTGCAAACAGGTGGCTCTTGACTTGGCACGAGGTATCCAAGAGCGCTCGGGTGCTGCGTGGGGCATGGGCATCACTGGCATCGCGGGTCCTGGTGGTGGCACACCTGACAAGCCGGTTGGCACAGTACACATTGCTGTACACGGACATGGCCAAAGTCACCATGCCCACTGCAAATTCAACGGCACGCGAGACCAAGTCACCGATCAGGCCTGTGGCAAAGTGGTCTTTATGTTGCTGAAGGCCATCCAAGAGACAGATAGAGCCTAAAGCATACCGTGCTCAATATCTTCCGAATAATACTGGCCTTCGTACTGGATAACCCATACGGCCCTCCCCTCCGGAGTCTGACACCTAAACAGCGTACCCGTCTTGAGTTCGCTAAACTCTGAGTTGTGACTGTGCACCCTTTCGGTGACGTCATAAGACAGCAGAAGTACTTCCCCGTTGTACACAACCGTAAAGAACTGTTTATCTGGATTGTGAATAAGATTGCTCAACGGATTGTACTCTGCCTGAACAACCTCATAAAAGTCAGAATAGGCCTCCACTCTCAATGTCCCATTGTGCCAAAAACCGTGTATTTCTCCCGATACATCGAAGAAGTATTCAACACTGGCATCTGGGTCATACTGTTTCAACAGTTCCAATACCCTTTCAGCCCAACTGTCCAGTTCCCCACTGCTCGTCCAAAAGAACAAAGCCCTTTTGTTGGCTGAAGTCTCCAACACTTCAGATGGCTTAAAGTCTGACCACCCAAGCCTCATCGAACCGCCAGCCTGTTCAAAGATATCAGTCCAAATTTCCGGCGACAATGCATTGTTTGTAGATGCAATTAGTGTGTGGTGTGTTGACATGTTTTCTCCTACCTTTGTATACAGTCATCAAACGAATTGAGGACGTATTTTCGCACACTTTTGGAGACCTTTGTTTTTGCCCCCAAGGGTGATAGAGACTGTATGGATATATAAAAATAGGATAGACCATGTCTCGCGACTCACGCTATTTATGCTATGGCCACCGCTTGTCCAAAGGAAAAAATCCCAGTGAATCAACTGGCTCATTTGTACTTAGAAGCAACACATGCCATCATTGGGTTCAAATTGTCGAAAATATCAATCAGATTCCCGACAAACCAAATCGATTTGGCGTAATGTATGAGTATTGTCGAACATCATCCACTCAACAAAACACCCAGACAACCAGATTCTTTCGACAACTCACCAAAGAAGATGCAGAAGCCGTGATGCTTGAAATTTTTGATGAACACGCTCCGCATACTTCTGTTGATGAAAAACCGTTTGTGCCAACACACTATCACCCCTTAGATCCAGATCTAGAACGGGCTATTGACTCCTCACTTCTCGATCAACAAGATCAAGAATGGAAACAACTGTACTATGACATCAACCGCTCTAACGACCCTCAACTTTTTCACTACCAAATCAAAGGCAAAGGACTGCACTTGGTGAAAAGTGCACGAGGATGGAGGATTCCCTACACAAACTCAGATACAGCTCACTCCTTGGTGAGAGGTATTCAATGGCGGTTTGTACAGACTTTTTCTGGCTTCGAAACGATCATACTCAGCCATGGAATTCTCCATCCTGAATATGAATCGGGTCAAAATCCAGGATTTGCCAAAGTCTTTTACACGTGGAAGATAAAAGATCACTTGGATAGAACCATCCGTCGCTTGAACAACACGAAATTGCGAGACGACATTCAAGCATGGCATCTCGAATCAAATGGTTCGATTACACTGAATGAATGGTTTATAGAATTTCTCAACCCCAATGAAAATGGTCGCTTGATACTGGACAAGCTCCAACAATCCGGCACAAAGCACACATGGAAGGATGGAATTAGTTTGGCCAGTGTTTTGCGAAATTTAACGGCACACGGAGCACTCTCACCCACACAAACTATCTCACAAGGACTCATCAGCATTTACCTAGAACTCACGGCACTCATTGTACAATGCAGTTATGCAGCTGCACTTATGACAACACCGAACGATACAAACTAGACCGTTTCACTCCCAATAAACAGCAGTCAACGTGGCAACGAAATACAAATATTCTGTGGATTGCTGTAAAAATCCAGAGAGTAATGCCCGCCTTCTCGACCGATGCCACTGTTCTTCATGCCACCAAACGGAGTACGAAGGTCTCGATGCAACCACGTATTCACCCACACCAACCCAGTGTCCATCTCCGCCGCCACTCGATGTGCCCGCTCCAGATTTTGGGTCCAAATCGTCGACGCCAATCCGTACTGGGTGCCATTGGCTATCTCAATCGCTTCTTGTTCAGTGTCGAAAGGATGCACAACGATGACGGGACCAAAGACCTCCTCTCGAGAGATTTTGCACGTCGTCTCTACATCCACGATGATGGTGGGTTCGTACCAAGCACCTCCCTTGAGTTCATCTGGTACGGTTGGCACTTGTCCCCCACAGAGAACACGCCCCCCATCCGACAAAGCCGATTGTACAAAGCCCATCACTTTTTGCTGATGCTCTTTCGAGATCAAGGACCCCAAGTCGCTGCTGTCGTCTTGTGGGTCCCCCACTTTGAGTGAACGAACTTGTACCACCAAGCGCTCAACAAAGACATCATAGATGGAGCGATGCACCAAAATTCGAGATGCACACAGGCAAATTTGCCCTTGATTGAGAAAGCTTGCCCGAGCAATTCCCTTGATGGTGCGGTCCATATCGGCATCCTCAAACACCAACGCTGCATTCTTGCCCCCCATTTCCAGCGACATCTTCTTGAACTGCTCAGCCCCAGACTGTGACACATAGCGTCCCGTTTGAGTA
>CBFICN010000162.1:0-8846 GCA_965661045.1 uncultured Myxococcota bacterium | reverse complement strand
CTGACAATGCTTGGAATAACGAAGACTGTGGTCACATGTATGCAGATACAGGTCGATGGAATGACCTGGACTGTAACTCCGACAACTGGTATGGAACCGGTATTTTCTACGTATGTGAGGAACTCTAAGTCCGCTTAGATATTGCGTGGGATGTGATAGGATAGATGCATGAATTTCATCCTACTGACACTTTTTTAGCGCCTGTACACCTTGACGATAGAAACCCCTGTCGGAACTTCACTTGGGCTGTACACTCAAAGTGACCAAAGTTGCCAAGACATCTCTGGACACCATTCTGGAAACCAAAAGCCTTGGTATTTCTCGAAGTTACACGGCAGAACCGATTACTGTTCCGTAGAAACCAGATTATTCAATTCGTCCTGATCGATTGTACTGAGACACATAGTCCCAAATCAATTCACCGGTGCTGAGTCCGTTGAAGGATTCTTCAAACCAAACGTGATCACCGCCGATGTATTTGTAGTGCTCTATTGAAACACCACTCTCACCAGCCGGATACACATACTGTTCAATCGTCATGCCGCCAGAATCGACACTGGTCATCTCTGGGGTTGTCTGGGCACCGTTGTAGTTCACCCACCAATCGACAACCTCCTGAGTCGACCCATAGTATTCACCACCACTGTACGGAACCACGCCATCTTGCGTTCCATGAAGGTTGATCATACCCATGGGATGACCTGGATTGCAACTGGACCCAACATCCAAATGTGTTCCAGACACCGAGGCAATGGCTGCAAAGTGCTCTCCCGCAGTACAGGCAAGGTAGTAACTGAAGAAGGCTCCATTGGAGTACCCTGCTGCATAGACTCGGTCTTCGTCTACTGTGTATGCACGTCCGATTTGATCAATGAGTTCCAGTATAAAACCTGTGTCATCGGCCTCGCTCTTGTTGTCTCCGCCTATGTCTGCAGCATTCCAGTGCGGACTACCATCTAAGTCCGTACCCTGGGGAAAGACCAGGATAAAGTTTTCTTGGTCTGCGAGGTCGTTCATTTGAACCCAATCTCGTTGACCTTCCGACGTTCCACCAAAACCATGGAAGTTGAACAACAACGGGGCTGGAGTCGCTGAGTCGTACTGACTGGGAACATAGAGAATGAAGTCTCGAACGACACCATTGTGCTCGATCGATAGAGCTCGTTCACCCACCGAATGCTCCTCTACTGTCTGTACATCTGGATTGGGCGATTGACACCCAAGTAGCAACATCAATATTGTCATTTCACTTCTCCTCTTCATTCATCCAGACACCACCTTCACACCACCACAACTGTCCATCGTACATACACAGTGTGGTTGTCCAATCACCTTGACACGGCATGTCTGGGTCAAAATTCTCTGCGCACTCTTCTACCTCTTCAAACCCTGAGTCCTTTTCTTCTTCCAATTCTTCAGGTTTTTCAGCAGTATCTTCGTTGTCCACATCAGAAGGTGACGTCTCGGAAGAATCTCCATCTTCTGTTTCCCACCAATCTGGCTGCTCTGCAGTATCCAATTGGACTTTCTTCGACCGACAAGCCAACACGAACATCACTGTATATAGAGTCATAAACACCTCAGCATAGTAGAGTGTGTTCATACTATACACTGAAAACAAATATATATCCGAGTATATCATCACTTACGGAGACAAAATCGCTCTCGATGCACTGCCACTCTTGGACCGCTGAATCTTTGCGTCAACAGTCTACCCTGAAAGGAGTTGAGTCATGTTCTTCGTCTCTGTTGTTTCAATCACCCACAGAGCAACACCGTGCGTCCAGTCCCCATCCTTATTCTGTGCTGCCCTCACCCACCCAAAAACCGGTACCACCAACGCCATCTTCGACAATGACAAAGAGTGTGGCGGGACCCGATTCTGCATCGTCAGCCGAATCTGCATACCAAGTCACCAGTCGTTCAGCCGGTTCACCGACCGACATCTGCAAACCATTGTTGGCAAAGACATTGCGATCAAATCCACCACGTGTGGTGTAGCCAAAAATACTGGCCACATCTACATCCTGCTGAAACAGTTCAATTTCAAAAGTCAGTACCTGTGGAGTCTCTACGGTGGCCACCAAAGGTTCTGCTTCATCAAAGGTTGGGGTCACTGTGGGATTCTTCAGTCGAGTGTCGTCTGATGTCCCGTTGGATATGGGCAATTGCTTGATTGCCATACTGGTTCCACTGAGCGGCAAATCCGCGACCCACTCGAGTGGATTGGCAAAACGCTCTACGTCCCACTCCCCATTCAGGGCATTTTGAACCGCTGGACACACAGTGGGTTCGCAAGCCAAGGCAAATATCGACGTGATGGCGATGGGCACTTCAGGAAATTCTGACTGGGCCAGCAACGCTCCCCACAACGGATTGTTGGCAACCGGTACGTTGACGATGGAATCAGTCCCTTCGACCAAAGATACCCAATCGGCGGGATTGTCCTCAAAAACCTTGACTTCTTCACAGCCCTCCCCAAAGTTGGTACAGGTCCAAACCGCCAACTGATAGCCATTCTCCAAAGGGTCCGCAATCAAGACATTGATGGAAGGTGTAGACACATTGCCAGATTCATCGGGCACAAAATCCCTCAACTGAACTTCGGCTGGTTCGGCTTGAATCGCCATCACGCGCAGTTCATCGACCAATGTTTCTTCGTCGGGCCCCATGCACGCGGTCATACTCAGTACCAACAGGGCTGTACAAATTCTCATCACCACTCTCCTTTGAAGCCAAAAATGGGAAAGGTTGGCTGTCCCTGAATCGGGGTTTCTTCAGAATAATCAAAGGACCAACTTTGGATTTCTACATTTTTGTAGTTGGTCGCATTTTGAACGTCCAAGTACGTCCCCAATTTCCAGTTCCTAAAAGTGTACTCTTTGTCAATGCGCAAATCCAAACTGAAAAATGGGTCGAGTCGACCAGAGTCTCGCTCTCCATACACCGGAATGAACTCTCGTGAGGACATGTTGTAAACACGATTGACGACTGGGGTGTACGGGTTTCCTGAACCGTATCGAATCCGTCCACCCAATCGCCAGTTCTTCGGTAAAATCTGAGTATACAGTGCGTTGATGACCACGGGTTGGTCATACAAAAACAGCCGTGTATCACCATTGCGATCGGTGCGCTCTGAATGTGAAAAGCTCATCGCCAGCAAACCAATTCGCAGGGGATCGGTGTATCGAACCTCCACTTCCGATCCGCAAATGAGACCAGTACCGTCGTTGGCGTAATCTTCGGTGTCAAATGGACCAACTGGTGGTGGACCGGTGAAAAACTGGAAACGGTCTTCGCGGCCGACAACCAAATCAAAAAGTTCGTTGTAATAGCCCAACACCTGCCAACGCAGCGCTCCACCCAATAGCTCTTGCTGTAAACCAAAAGAGTTTTGCCAAGAACGTTCTGGTCTCAAATCTGGGTCTCCGTCATTTTTATCCGACCGCTCTCTGGGCAGTGGGGCTTGTGAGGTCAAACCGGTGGATGCAATGAACTTAAGGTTGTCGGTAATAAAGAAACGTGACTGAATTCTCGGGTCTAGGGCAGTTTGGGTATTCGCATCTTCGAGTCTATACTGATCCAGTCTCAAACCAGTGATCAAATCGGCATATTGGCCGCGACGACGATACTCTACATAGCCAGCAGGTGCCACATAGGCAATCTCTGCGGATTCTGGCTCATAGGGAAAAGAGGGCAAGTCATAATTGAATCCAAAGACACCCGAATTGATGTCGAGTCCCACCTTCCAAGCGTTGCCAATCTCAGCATCCAAATCTTTGGAGAATTCTTGGCGAATATTCACCTGGGTGTTCTCTTCAAACGCCTCTCCATTGGCATCAAAAATAAAGTCTCGCCGTTGTGGACCGGCACCAAATGTGAAAACAGACTTCCAGCCAGTGTAAATCGGTTGGGTATACTTGAGTTGAAATTGCTTAAAATTGACCCCAAAAGCGGCATTGACGGTGTCTTCATCTTCCTCTTCTTCACCGGGTTGGGTAAAGGCAAACTTGTCGTCTGACAAAAAGAAGATGGTCTGCATCACCCCACCAAAGGGCATCTTCATCGTCAGTTGCGTTTGAAAATCGTAGTATCGAGGCAGTCGAAAAGTGGCGCCCAGCGAGTTCAAAATGGGTGCCGCCAAAATATCTGCATAGGATCGACGCCCCGATACCGACACCACGTATTTGTCATCAATCATTTGCTCAACAAAAAATGCGCTCTGATAAAGGTCCACCGAAGCAAAACTTTCAGCTCGATCTGGAAAGGCAGATGGGGTTTGGATATCGACGAGACCACCCAATTGACGACCGTAGCGCACAGAGTAATTGCCCGGCAAGAACCGCACAGATTCAATGTTCGAAGTGCTCAGCACAGTCGTCAACCCACCAAAATGAAACACCTCTGGCGCAGGTGAACCGTCGACGTAAAATGCGGAGTCTTCAGGAGCGGTTCCCCGAATGATCAACTGTCCAATGCCGCTGGGTGCCCGTGCGATTCCCGGAAGGTTTTGAATGGCCTTTACCACATCGCCGTTGCTACCGGGTAAGTATTGTATTTGGTCAGCAGACAGCGTTTTGACACTGACCTCAGAGGTCTCCCGCTCTGCCTCCACCACGATGCTGGCATCGGCTTCACTCATTGCGGTTTGAGCCTGATCCCTCACCAGTCGGAAATTGAGTTCTTGAACCTTGTCATCGGTGACTTCAACGACACTCTGGGCAGAGATCAAACCACTTTTATAGGCGTCGATCACCCAGGTACCTCTCGCCAAACCCGCCAATTCAAACTCTCCGTTGGCATCGGTGGTCACGACCACTTGTTGACCCGCCGCATTGGTGGCCAAAATCTGTGCATTGTCCAAAGGATCTCGATAGCCCGCTTCCAACACGCGCCCTTTGACATTCACCGGTGGTACAATCTCAGGATTGAACACCAGTCGATATTGAATCTGCACCAAAATGGGTTGATCATTTTCATCCAGCGCAGGGGTGAACTGATAGCGTTCAATGGTCCTCAAGGCAGACGCATCAAACGCCTCACCCGCTGATTCCAGCACTTCAGCACCCAACACCTGTCCATCGGCATCGATTGTCAATTGCATCAAGACCGATGCACCCTTTCCCGCTTTCAATTCGGCTTTTGGGTAATCAATCGGAGACGCAAATTCGACCGATGGCAACACCACCACCTCTGCCTTGGCAGACGATACCATCGAAAAGAGACAGCCAACAAGACCAAAAATATGCAACATACTGCACCTCTAGCCCTAAGACTGTAGTCCAATCACACATGTCTGACAAATTGACTGGTACTGTTTTCAACAGAGTAGTGGACCAAAGCCACTTTTGACCTACAAAAAGAACACACCCAGCCCCCAGAGTTCGATGTCTCATTTCTTTACCCAGCTCCACACGCACAGCCCTTCCAATCCATCCGTTCGCGAACATGTCCTCTATGTTCCCTACGACCAACTCAGTGATCAGATGGGACCACTATCCAGATGGGCCCCCGACACCACCACCATCATCATGTTAGAAACCAGCCACAAAGGCACGCGTCGAACCTACCACAAACAAAAGTTGGCCATTTTGCTCAGCAACAACCGACAGTTTGCCCTTGAACAAGCGAAACGCGGTGTACAAGTCATCTATCGATGTGGCACAACGGACTACGGAACCATGCTCTGTGCGATTCAGACTGAGTACGCCATCCCTGAGATTCAAGTCATGCGACCTGCGGAACGAGAGTTGCGCAAAGAACTCAAGCCTTGTATTGAGGCAGGCTGGCTCAAAGCCATCAAACATGAAGGGTGGCTCAGCACCCGAAAAGATTTGGAACGAACATCCACGCACGCCCCTTGGAAAATGGCGAGTTTCTACCAAAAGATGCGAAAGCGCACCGGCATTTTGATGGAGAACAACAAACCCATCGGCGGCAAATACTCTTTTGATGGCGACAACCGTCTACCTTGGAAAGGCGAACCACAAGTCCCTGCCATCCCCACTTTTGAAGCCGATGCCGTCACCAATGAGGTCTGCGATTTCATTGAATCGTCCTTTCCAAATGCAGTCGGACAGTTGAACCGAACTCAAATCCCCTCCACCGCAGAGGACGCCTCTGTGCTTTGGAACTGGGCAAAACAAGAGTGCATGGTACACTTTGGCCCCTACGAAGATGCGATGCACACCGACTCCAAGTCCCTGTTTCACACGCGCATCTCTCCACTGCTCAACCTCCATCGTTTGCTTCCCAAACAAGTTGTCAACGATATCGAACGGCTGGACATCCCGTTCAACTCCAAAGAAGGCTTCATCAGGCAAGTACTCGGGTGGCGAGAGTTCATGTACCAGATCCATGAGTACACCGATGGATTACGACGCATCCCACACAAAGACGGTACCTGGACTGAGTACCCAACCGTAGACATTGACACTGAAACCCCAGAGCAGGACGGTGGTACACTGATCAACGTGCTCAATTACCAAACCCCTCTACCGCAAGCCTTTTGGGGAAAGAAGTGTGGACTCAACTGCCTCGATAGCGTGGTCAAAGACGTCATGGACGATGGATTCACCCACCACATCCCCAGACTGATGGTGCTGGCCAACATCGCCACCCTGCTCGAAATCAAGCCCCGTGAAATCACCGATTGGTTCTGGGTCTCCTTCATCGATGCCTTTGACTGGGTGGTGGAACCAAATGTCTTGGCCATGGGCACTTTTGCCACCGGAGAGGTTCTTTCTACCAAACCCTACATTGCCGGTTCTGGCTACATCAACAAGATGTCGAACTTTTGTAAGGGCTGTACCTTTCATCCCAAGAAAAACTGTCCGCTAACGAGACTCTACTGGGTCTATCTCGATAAACACCGTGAACGCTTCAAAGACAATTTTCGCATGAAGATGGTGCTGCGTTCACTCGACAAGCGTTCCGAGGAAAAGAAATCCGTTGACCGTGCTACCTTTGAGTGGATGATTGACACTCTCTCTAAGGGTGAGACTTTGACGCTGGAAGGACTCCCAAAATAACTGGCAACGTGGTATGAATACCCATGTTACCAATCCTCTACCAAGACCAACAGATCGTCATCATTGACAAGCCCGCAGGTGTGTTGGTACACGCACACCCTAGATTTCCAAAGGAAGTTCCACTGATCCAGCGACTTCGCGATCAGATAGGCCAACCTGTCTGGCCGGTGCACCGATTGGACAGACAAACGTCGGGCATTTTGATATTTGCCCTGTCTCCTGAGTTTATAGAACCCATGGCAGAAGCATTACGTCAAGGGCAGAAAACCTACTGGGCATTTACCCGTGGCCGCTTTCCCTACAAGGATGCGGTCACCATCGATACACCGATTCAAGGCAAAGAAGCCCGTTCCACTGTTCAACGCTTGGCAACCCACCCCGACCCTCGCTGTTCACTGCTAGAGGTGAAGCCACAAACGGGTCGAAACCATCAAGTGCGTAGGCATGTCCGAGACCTGCACCACCCCATTTTACACGATGGAGACCATGGAGATTCACGTGTCAACCGCTGGTGGAGAGAAAACATGGGACTGTCGAGACTGGCTTTGCACGCCGGCGTCGTTAAATTGTTCATTCAAGGAACGCACTGGTCCATTCAGAGCCCTCTGCCCGCTGATCTGACTCAAGTATTCGAGCAATTGCCGTGGTGGAGATCCATTGTTGAACAGCACCCCATCATCCTGCAAGAACCGATCGTACAATTGACAAAGATGATTTCATGAGATAAAATAAAAGTATCTTTTGGTACCCGCAAGGGTGAAACAGGGAAGCTGGTGAAAATCCAGCACAGCCCCCGCTACTGTAAGTTTGGTGCACTCCTCCACAATACCACTGGTGAAACACTGGGAAGGTCGATAGAGTGCAAGTCCGAGTAAGTCAGGAGACCGGCCAATAGATGCATCTGGTATCGGTGGGATGCCTTGGGTGTGAAAACCACGTTCAACTTTACACACAGCACAATCATTGCTAATTTCTGACGCATGGGAACTGATGGCTTACAGGACACCTGTATCCATACCTGACCTGTTAGAAACACACGTTCATATCAAAGGAGACAAGATGAACACAATCCTATTTTTACTCTTCGCCTGTGGAGAGAAAACCGAAGAAGACACTGGCTTCGACATTGAAGATACTGATGTTGAAGATACAAACGTCGAAGATACGGACACTGAAGACACTTCTGATACCGAAGACACTTCCGATACCGAAGACACTTCCGATACCGACATGGGCTTGGAAATCGTGGGCGCCTACACCGACAATTGGCTGGGCACGCAAATTGTCACCGAGGACAGTTGGGACTCCGGCCCAGGTTATACTTTCAGCATCTCCCAGTATGACAACAATGCTGGTTTCTTACTGGCCCAAAATGATGAAACCAACGATCCACAATATGGAAATCCAGGAAAGTGGAGCAAATTCCAGTGGACCATCAATGAAAACGGTGGGGTGTATTATTGCCAATCGATCTTTGATGCCGCCAGCGAAGAAGACGCCATGGGGGCCAACGCAGATCCAAGCGACTTATCCATGGGCTGTGGTGGCTTTGCATGGACGGAACTGAGAGAGCAACTGGATCTCACCGGTGACTTTGTAGACGGTTGGGGTACCCCCCACAACATCAACGCCTTTGTTTGGTTGATGGATACCTCTGTGTTCAACATCACTGGTTACAGCAATGAAGAAGACTGGGCCATCGCACAAAACGACGCCAGCAACGACTACAACCCAGATTTGTGGAGTAAGTTCGAGTGGTTTGTCGATGGTGAGGGTGCTTGGCATTACTGTCAGTCTGCCTACGATGCGGCCAGC
>CBFICN010000161.1:0-8855 GCA_965661045.1 uncultured Myxococcota bacterium | reverse complement strand
GCCCGCAACAACGCTCTTGTACCAAATATGTGTACATTGGTCATGCGGGATAGCCCTTCGACGGATGGGTCAAAGATTCCTGCTAAGTGATAAACCCCTGCGGCGCCTTCCATCACCCGTGCGAGCGCATCTACATTCTCTGAACGATCCACCAATGGAATTGGGTGTAGCCCTACTTTTAGCCCTTCAACCAGTCGATTGGGCTTTCGAATGATGCATTCAACCTGATGCTCCTGTTCGAGCAACGCGCGGACCAAGTTTGCACCCAAGAAGCCCGTAGCACCGGTGACGACATACTTGGCCATGGTGGACCTCCGTTGTACTGTAAATACATTGGCTACGCCTGGAAAACAGACATAGCCAATGAAGAATCATTTAGTCTAACAGAAACAGCGTTCAATCAACGACGCTTGAACAGTTCACGGGCAATGATCATGCGCTGAATCTGAGAGGTTCCTTCATAGATTTGGAAGATTTTGGCATCGCGCATCAGTTTTTCAACTGGATACTCTTGAGAATAACCGTATCCGCCGTAAATCTGAACCGCATCCGTGGTAATCTGCATCGCCATGTCGGCACAGAATGCTTTGGCCATTGAAGCATACATGGTGTTTTGTAGACCGGCATCCTTTTTGGCGGCGGCTTGCCAGCACAAGAGTCGACCCGCTTCAATGTTCATCGCCATTTCTGCAAGCTTGAACTGAATGGCTTGGTGCTTGGCAATGGGTACACCAAACGTACGACGTTGTGTAGAATATTCTTTGGCGTACTCAAATGCAGCACGGGCAACACCGACGGCTGCAGACGACACTGCGGGACGGGTGTGGTCAAAGGCATTCATCGCCAACATCCAACCCATTCCGACCTCACCGACAACATTTTCGTGGGGCACAACAACATTTTCAAACGTTACCGAGCGTGTGTCTGAAGCACGCTGTCCCATGTTGTACTCTTTTCCACCTACGGAAACACCTTCCCAGTCTCGTTCAACGATGAACGCCGTCATACCTTTGTAACCAGCAGACTTGTCCGTGTACGCAACCACGAAGTACCAATCAGCGACACCAGCATTGGTGATCCACATTTTGTTGCCGTTCAAAATCCACTTGTCACCATCGCGGACCGCAGTTGTTTGCAAACTGGATACGTCGGAACCAGCTCCTGGTTCTGTAACGGCGTAGGCAGCCATAATGGGTCGACCATCTTTCAATTCCGCAACCTGAGGAGCCAAGTATTTCTCGATCAAGAATTCATCGCCACTCACCAAAACCGGTGCCTGTGCCAAACCGTTGGCTTCCATCGCAGTTCCAATTCCAGAACAGCCCCATGCCAACTCTTCAGCAATCAGAATACCTTCTACGTGAGACGCTTCCAAACCGCCAAATTTCTCCGGAATGTGTACGTTCATCAACCCTGTTTCCCACGCTTGTGTAAGTACATCCCATGCATACTCTCCAGTAGAGTCGTGGTGTGGGGCGGCAGGACGAATAACTTCTCTGGCAAATTCGTTTGCCATTTCTCTAAATTCTTGTTCTCGCTCTGACAATTGCAAATTGATTCCTTCGGACATAATTGTAAACCTCTGGTTTGGGTTGAAATGAAACGTCAATTACAATAGATTGTAACCCCAAATCCCAACCTTGCCATAGAAATCCCACGGGGAATTTCGCAAAACGATGGCAAGATAATGCGTTGTATAAACACCAAAACAGCGATACAGCATCCATAACTACACTAGAGAGGTCCGCTATGATTCGTTCAACCCCTACACCAAACCCAGACGCCTACCTCTTTCAGGTTCAAGAAACCCTGATTCCGTCTGGTACCTATGAATTTTTTCACGATCAAGATCTCTCCTCTTCCCCTCTGGCAGAAGCCATTTTGGAGATTGATGGGCTCGAGTTGCTGATGATTGCCCCGCGCTTCATCACTGTACGAAAGTTTTCAGAAGAGTCTTGGATGGACTTGCTTGACGAGGTCACTGCAGCGCTGGAAGACTTCTTGGCCAGTGGTCAAATGGCCGTGGTCGAATCAGAACAGAGTCGAACAGAACAAGCCAACAGCGAAGTTGAAGCCAAAATTTTGGACATCTTGCAAGAAGAAGTGCGCCCGGCAATCGCACAGGATGGCGGTGACTTTATCTACCACGGGTTTGAAAACGGCATCGTGAAACTTGAACTGATTGGGGCATGTGGAACCTGCCCTTCGTCGACCCAAACGCTGCATGTCGGTATTGAAAATCACTTGATGAGTGAGATTCCGGAAGTCAAAGGAATTGAGCAAATCTTCTCAGATCAATAACACCACAATCGATCGTTCTGAACTGTATCAATAAACGACAAAGAAATGATCGCCAAAGAGAATGATCGACAACAGCCAACATCCAAATGCGATGAACCTCTACAACAATGGCTGCTGCACAGGCTCTATTGACACTGAATTCATGATGTCTCGAGCCCTGTCATAGTGTTCGCGTGGCACAAACAACCTTGAAATACTGGCTGTAAACCTAGACTGATCGAATGCCGAAGACATCGCGTGTAATTCTTCTGCCTTCTTGCCCTCCAAGTCTGAACCCAACACATAAATTGGTGGTTGACCAAGCTTCAACGTTGAAAAGGATGAGCCGTGCATTGTAGAAGAGTATACGGGGATGCCTGCCTCTTTCAACGTTTGTTCTCGCGTATACAAGTCTACTTCTTCTGCGGTTCCGTGACTTTCAAACGCCACTCGATAAATGTCCTGTTGAACGACCCGTTGAGCCACTTGAATGGAAGACTTTCTGAGTTGAACGTCCAGATCAGCATCGTCAACGTACAAATAGGCATCCAAGTCACTGGGGATTCGATAGGTACAATCGGGGTCTTGAATGTACTCTTTGAGCATCACTTCAAGGGCTGTCGACTTTTTGTGAAAATAGACCATTAGAAACATATGGTACCGCGATATCAAAAAATGATCGACTGCATACAACGCACGACGATGCAAGGCCAAACAGACAGACGAATCGTGCTCTGTGGTTCGAGAAAGGTGATTGTGGAGCCAAGACACATCGACTTGACCGTATTTGGCACCCGTAAACCATGAATCACGTATCAAATAATCCGACCGGTCCATGTCTAGATTTGAGGATATCAACTGTGAAAACAACGGGCGTAAATTGAAGCCTTTGTCGATGAAGAAATCATCTTCTACCACCCTGGAACTATCCACCAAAGCCGCAACGTGCTGGGCTGTGAAAGAGAACTGTTCGGCAATGATTTTCGCCAACGATGTCTGGGTCAAAATGGCAATCGTGTATTCTTCGTGCATGGCTTGAGTTTCAAGGTCTGCATCTTCGTAGCCAGGCAAAGTACAGAGTTTGGGCATCGCAAACTCAACCGCATGAGAGTACGGTCCATGACCTACGTCGTGCAACAATGCTGCCATTCGCACACAATATCGAAACTCTCGATATCGCTCCATACTCGAAAAAGGCACATCTCGAAAGATGACATCAAAAGCCTTTCCCGCTAGGTGCATGACGCCAACTGAATGTACAAAGCGACTGTGTGTGGCTCCCGGAAAGGAATACTGTGCAAAGCCCAACTGACGAATGCGCCTCAATCGCTGAACAAATGGGTGATCCAACACACACCGTTCGCGCTCATCAAAGGGAATGGAAGTGTGGACTGGATCTCGAATTTCAAAGATGTTGTCTTTGGGCGATAGCATATGCTCTCCTCGTATCATGTCTTTCTATAATTCGATGTGTTGTGCAATTCCATCATGTCGCGCGACTGTCGAAAATATGAAGACATGAACAATGTCATAAAGTCGGTTATACTAACGGCAAACCATCTGATTCGAGACATCCACATGCTACTTGCTTCCGAAGACATTTTACCAATCGCCATCGATCTGTGTACCCAAATCACCCCCCCCTTCCAAATCGCTTCCATCGAACTTGAAGATGACAAATGGATTTTGACCTCAGATGATACATACAAATGTTTAGAACGAGACAATGTACAAATCTTTGTTCGACTTCTATTGCAAGCAAACTCTCGCATCATTCCAAGAGAGTTACCCAGTGAAATATTAATGGCACACCTGCCCATGCTGGCGCCCAAACTGCCACTGGACCTCGTTCCCATCATCGAAGCTGGATTGAATGGACGCATTGATACAGTTGCCCAACTCAAATCGAGGCTTGAACATGCGCTGGAATTGACGCGTGATCGATTGATGCACACCAAAATTGATCGACTGCATTGGGATATTGGGTTTGACACACACATTGGCATGCGAAAGTCCCGATTTTCTCAAACGAACCAGGACAACTTTTTCTTTGCCGTACAAGGTCAAGTCGCCTTGTTTGCTGTCGCAGATGGAATTAGCACCTCAACCGCAGGGTCTGGGGATCTGGCCAGTCGCGTTGCCGTTGCCATCATCGATAAGTTCTGGAGTGAAACGAAAAGTCAATATTTGTCGATGGACGACGAGGAAGTTCGGGCTCACTTGTATACACTTCTGGAAACCATCAATTACAACATTTGTGAACTCGCCAAAACGCAAACCGACAACCCCATCAATCAAGAAATTCCAATGGGCACAACCTTGGTGATTGGAATTGCACGTGGGTACAAGGTCATCATGGCCAATTTGGGAGATTCTAGAATCTATGGTGCCTTGGAGAGCGGGTTGGCCCAGATCACCGGCGATCAAAATGTCCGAGGCACCAAATTGCGCTTTCACCAACCGGGTTGGCAGTCAAGAGATGGAGCTGCGCTGGTTGGGCATTTGGGGCGATTTGTCCCTCAGGAGAATGGAGACTGGGTCGCTGATTTGCCACACCCAGACTTCTTCACCCTGAACCTACTCCCTGGAGAAGGACTGCTGTTTTGCTCTGACGGTGTCACGGACTATCTGAGCAACAATTACCACACGACCCACCAAGACTTGGCTGAGATCTGTGATCAAGAAGACCCCATGTCGATTTGTTGGGATCTCACTCGACAAGCCAATCGCGGTGGTGGGGGTGACAACATCACCTCCATCTTTGCTCGACTTGGCAGCATTGACTAAGCAATTATGCTATCTCACCTGTACGTAAACCGCTTTGCTTGGAATGTGTACCAATTCATCCGCTTCGAGTACATAACCTGTTAAGCCATTTCCATAGACACAGCCCGTGTCTAGACCCAATGTTTTGGGACGATGGTCTTGCAATCCACGCTTGGCATCGTGTCCATACACGACCAGTTTAGACTTTTGATAGACCTGCCACCAAAATGGATGCCACACGCTGCGGTCATTCGGATAGCGACGCATCACTGTTGCTTGAGCACGGGTTGTTTCACCCGGTCGAAAAGGGTGTATTCCAGCGTGCACCGCCCTCCAGTGTACAATACGGTTGCCACATCGCCCCTCTCCATCAATCCACAGTGGCAAGGTCTCTACCCATTTAACCAAGTCTCTTGGATACCGGTCAGATTCGGACAACAGAGCCAGTTCGTGGTTGCCCAAAACGCTTTCGAGGTTTCGTTGCTGAACCAATCGCCATACGCCTATGGGGTCTGGTCCTTTGCGAAAGACATCACCCACCAATATGCACCGCGTTGGAAGCACTTCATCAAGCAACAACTTGAGTTCCGTACTGCATCCATGGACATCCCCTATAAAAAGGGTTCGACAAGACATTTGGTATACCTTCAACAAGTGGGTTACAATGGTTACATGGAGGACACCATGAGGCTGTTAAACATAACCGTTTTGGGATTGATGTGTGGATGTGAATCTTCACTGTTGGGCGAGTGGAATGGTACCTGTACGTTTGCCGATGCAAATCAAGAGTCGTTGGTGGAAGTTGTCAACACAGTAGAGCGGGACAATGGCTACCTTCTCGAAGGACGTATGGACTTGTACACCTGGGAAGGAGATGAGTTCTCTGGAGACATGATTGGCGACCACAATGGAAAATATGTCATGTTTCGTGGTTCCTTCGATACAGAGGCTGGTCCTTACCAGTTCCGCATCGAAACACAGAGAGTCGGTCAAACCTTAGAAGGTGACTGCATCGTGCAAGCCCCAGACAGCGTTGGTGCCTTGGTCGGCAGCATTGGCCTCGAACGATAACCCCCAGCCCCTATGAAAAGCGACTCTCCAAACAGCCTTGGACCACAACAAGTCCCTCTACTTCAGTCTTTCATTTTGCGATTGGTATTGGGCTCTGGTCTATTGGCAATGGCACTGTTGGTGAGCAACACCATTTGGTCCTATGAATATGAACGGCGACAAGTCATCAATGAATTTCGACACAACACGATGGCCATTGGCCAAACCATCGCGCCCCACCTCAGTACCGACAGCATTCACTTGTTTGCTGGCAACTCTGACGCAGATTCTGAAGCCTTTGAGCAGATCAAACGAGAACTAGAGCGCGTCCAAATCGACAATGAGTTTACTGAAGAACAAGTCTATATTCTGCGCAAAGACAGCACCCTAGACAACACCTATCGCTTTGCGGTCATGCTCCAAGAGTCCACGTTCATTGGGGACCCCTACTCTCCCCCTGAAAACGTCTCCGAAATGTATGCAAAAGCCTGGGCTGGACAGGCTCAAAGCACACCGATGTTCACCGATGACCACGGTACTTTTGTGGCTGCACTCATTCCCCTGTTGAACAGCGAAGGGACCGTCGTTGGGATTCTGGAGTTGGATCGAAACCTTGAAGATTACCTCAATGCCTTTGCCGAGGACATTTTGGTTCGCCTGCTCGTAGAAGTCTTCTTCTTTGTGGTTTGGCTGCTGCTGGGTATTTGGATGTATCGACGCGCAAAATCTCGTGTGGACGATCTGTTGCAAGGCACCATTGCCATTCAAGAAGCCAACTATGAATACCGGATTCCAATCGCGCAATATGCGCCCGATGAGTTTACATTGCTCGGCCGGGCCATCAACATATCCTTATCTCAGTTGGGTGAACGGTTCTCAATGCTGAAGTTTCTACCGAAGCACACGCTGAAAATGATCAGCTATGCAAATTCGCAACAGTCTCAAGTGGGTTTGAACATGGTGCGCAATGTGGAATGCGTGATCATGGAAACAGACATTCGAGGGTTCACGGCATTGACCGAAAATCTGAGTCCGCGTGAAACGATTCGACTGGTCAATGAGTTCATCGAAAACCAAGCAAACATCATCATCATGGATGAGTACAACGGATCGATTGACAAGTACATGGGTGATGCAGTGTTGGTCATCTTTGAAGGAGAAGACAAAGAACGTCGCGCTTATGAGTGCGCACACCACATCCAATACAGCCTTCGACAACTCAACAAACGCAAGCGACGAGTCGCTAGAAAAGCCGGTACGTCTTTTACGGAAGTCGAAATTGGCATCGGACTCAGTGTTGGCAACGTCATCATGGGCAATATGGGTTGTGAAGAGAGAATGGAACACACCGTGATTGGATCCACCGTCAACCTCGCTGCAAGACTCTGCTCTGCCGCCAAGGGTGGAGAGATTGTCATCCATCAGGACATCCTAGAATACATTGGCAAACAAGGCGCCTATGAAGAAATCCAGGTCAAAGGATTCAGCCAGCCAGTACCGGTTCGACGACTCACCAAAATGGATGCCACGTCCAACTTGACCTACTGCCGTGGTATATCCCCCGTAGAACTTGAGCATGGTGGACAATGAAAGGCTTCGTGACCACTTGGAGTGTGTTGCTGATCGGCTGTGGAGATGCTGCGTCCGTTGACCAAGTCGAAAATCAACAGACACAAATTGAACTGTTGCAACAACAGAACGATCTACTGCAAGCCCAAATCGACCAATTGGAACGTACAGTTTCGGACCTCACAGCGGCCCGTGCAGAAGAACAAAGTGCTTCGAGACTGACTGCCCTAGAAGCCATTCAAAACACCCAACAAGAAGACATCAATACATTGCTCACCGTCGTTGAAGACCAAGACCTCTCAATCCGCGGCGCTGAAAATGCCATCGACACCATTGAAAGTACAATGGGGGTGACAGAAGATTTAACGAACCATCCAACCTTTGACTGGCTGTCCGATCAGGGGTTTGCGACCGAAGATTGGGTACAGACTGAAGGGTTCGCATCGCAAACAGCGGTTCAAGCAAACACACAAGCCATCAACCAAAACACAGCATTCATTTCCAACAATACAGGCACCATTGGCAATTTCAACACTCGCTTGCTGGTGATTGAAAACGGGTATGTCCAAAGCACAGACTTGGTCAATTACGCCACGCAAAGTTGGGTGTTGGCACGTGGGTATGCTCTCCAAAGCGACTTGCTGGACAACACGCAGTTGCTCAGCGATCACGATGACAGCCTATCTGACCACCACGCTCGACTCACCAATGCCGAAGACACCCTATCCGAAATTGCGTCCGACTATGTCCAAACCGTCGCGTTGGACAACCTTGTCACCACCGATGCACTGGATGCCGCAAACTATTTGAGCCAAAGCGATGTCGCAACCCTTGAAGATCAAGTCACCCAAAACACCAGTGATGTTCTTTCTCTTCAAAGTTCCGTACAAGACATCAACAACGACTACCTTACCAGCAACGACCTCATTGGCGTCGCCACAGAGGACTGGGTCAACAGCAATGCCGCATTGGGCTCAATTGTCAACAACCTGTCCGACTATGTCTCGGTGGACCCAAACACCCACAGCATCACCATTACTGGCGCCAACCTGCAGGTGCAAAGTGGCTCAGGGTACACTGACGATCGACTGACCGGCAGCGTCTTGGGACTGGGCAACCTGATCATTGGATACAATGAGGCCGATGCAGACGATGTACGCACTGGCTCTCACAACCTGATCGTAGGACCA
>CBFICN010000160.1:0-8870 GCA_965661045.1 uncultured Myxococcota bacterium | reverse complement strand
CGTAGATTGTGCCACTTCCTCGTCAAGATGATGCCAAAACCAAACACCAATCTTAACGATTCTCAACAATAAAGGCCTCTTGATAAGATACAATGATTGTGGTAAAATGCTATTAAATATACAACCTCTTGATAATTGCATATGGACTGCCAATGACAAAAGCACAACGATTACTCACAGCTTTTAAGTTGCACATGACAGGCGTACAAATGAAGAAGATGCAACTAAAGAGAAAGTACCCACATTCAACACCAGAAGAAATACAAATCCTATATTCAAAATGGGTGCGAGAAAACAATCCACCACCGAATATCGATTGATAATTAGGAACGAATCATGGATGAAACACCACGAGTAAATCCAGAAGACATAATTAGCCTATTTAAAAATATAGAAAAGACTTTAAGGGAACTCAATATCAAATGGGCATTGATCGGAGGGTTGGCTGTTTCTACGCATGCAAATCCTAGATTTACCAATGACATTGATATTTCTGTTTCCGTATCTTCTGATACAGAAGTTGAGAACATAGTCTTTCAGTTACAACAAAGACAGTGGAAAGCAGAACAGATACTAGAAGAAGAAAATAAAAGTTATATTTCGACTGTTCGGTTTATTCATCTACAATACCCAGATATATTTGTCGATTTATTGTTTGCCTCATCAGGAATCGAAACCGAAATTGTAGAAGAAGCATTCTTATTAGAAGCCCTACCTTCACTAAAGATCAAAGTTGCTCAGATTGGACACCTCTTAGCGTTAAAGGTGTTGTCGGAGGGTCCTGGTCGAGAGCAAGACACACTTGATATTAGAGCTCTGTTAAAAGAAGCCGAACCAAGCGACATTGAAAAGGCAAAAGAAGCCAGTTCATTAATTATGTCGCGTGGATTTAACCGAAACCGAGATTTACTTGAGTTGCTTCAACAACATTTGAAAGCCAATTAATTGGGACATAACAACCAAGACATCACACATTGGTATGTATACAAGCACTCTAGCCACAGCCATCAACATGAGTACCGTTGATCCATCACCGAT
This sequence comes from uncultured Myxococcota bacterium, assembly GCA_965661045.1. Taxonomy (GTDB): domain Bacteria; phylum Myxococcota_A; class UBA796; order UBA796; family UBA796; genus CAJWHX01. The sequence continues at coordinate 7,832 of CBFICN010000160.1, read as the reverse complement.
AACAATGGCTAAATTGTGACCAAACACCAGTCCAACCCTGTCCAGTTGTGTCCACTCCAGTCCATCTGAGTCCACCATCTTGGTCACAAAATACCGAGCCAATTGTGAGAATCAATCGTCAAAATCAATGTTGTAGGTTGTTTGATTTTGCAAGTTCGCCCTCGAAGAGACTACAGTTATCTTATCACCCCGGCTTACAAGGGTTTAACCCCACGAAGCCTGTACTCTTTCGAGAATATAGGCTTCTTTTGCTTTAGCCTGATAGTTCTGCAAGCCGTCGAAGTTCATCCGCAATCTGTGCCTTCTCGATGGTTGAACTGGCCACACCAATTGTCAGATTGTACAGGTCCTCGGTCCCCTGCTCTATGGACACACCATTCAGTTCCAGAAAGACCAATGCGCAAGCCAAACCGGTTCGTTTGTTGCCATCGATAAATGGATGATTCTGTGTGATGTGATACAGGTACGCTGCAGCCATATCAAAGATGGTTGGATGTAGATATTCACCACCAAAACTATTCTGTGGTTGAGCGATGGCAGACTCAAGCAGTCCAACATCACGCAAACCAGAACCACCGCCAAAGCGGCTCAATTGGATCTCGTGGATTTGATGAACATCTTCTAAAGTCAGAAAATCTATCGTCATTGAGCGAGTCTACGAAACGTCTCTTGATGGGTATCGGATACCTTGTTGGTCAATGCAGCAATCCGACTTTGACGGTCAACTGGCATCTCTCGAATCGGTTTGATGATCAGGTTCTGTCCATCTGTCTCAATCTCCAAAGGCGTATCCATCGTGATTTTCAACAGTTCCAGAATTGCCTTATCGATGATGATGCCTTGACTGTTCCCTATCTTCTTGAGTTTCTTAACCATACCAACCTCGTTATAACATTGTAATCACATTGTATCATAAAAATGTAGGTCTGTTGATACGGATACAACATCAATACAAAACCAACATCAACGTAGGTGACATCCTCCGGCAGCTCAAACTGTACACCGAGTATGTGAAAGGTGCGCGGCTTGTCTTGGTCTCCACCGTCCCTGTTACCAGTTTAGAGCATCAAGCGTTGATGGACGAAGGTGTGGTGGTCGTGGTGCTTGGTGAGTCTTTCGAGCGTTGGAAAGCGTCACGGATGTCTGAGGCTGCGGCGGGTGTTTGGGAGGTTTGAGGGGGTTGGAAACTCCCACGAAGCCTGTATTATTTCGAGAATATGGCTTCTTTTGTTTTGTCTAAGACTCACGATGATTCTTGATGTAGGTTAGAGTCTCGATGTCCTGCAAATCTTGTGGACGGCCAACCTTCTGCTTCATGGCAATCAAATCATCGATACTGGCTACGTAAAAGGTATACCCTTGATACTCAACGGTAGAAGCACGGCTCTGTAAACCATCAAAGTTGGCTGATTCTGAAATTAGTAAATCAATTTCCAAATCGGCACTACAGACTTCGAAAAGACAACGCCAACATGTTCTTCTCAATCAGTCAAGAATGTACATTGTCTAGGTTTTTGATACTCTCGATGGACTCAGGTATGCGAGGTTGAGTGTTCAATTCTAACATCCCATCAATCAAACTGGACCAGGCTTTTGGCTAAAGTCTTGGTACGACATCCAAATCTTGAGTCAATCGAGTACTGCCGTGTAATCGAGATGCCACACCACCCACAATCACAAACTCAATCTCTTTCTCTGCAAGAGACTGCATCACTTTAAGAAAGTTCACTTGGCCTTCACAGGATGCTTCATAGAGGCTTCTAAGACACGCAATGACTCAATAGCCTCTGTCATATCTTTCAAACGACGCTCGAACATCTCAGGCGTCAATTTGGCCACTTTATCGGTTGGTGCTGGATTTGATGGTAGATAGACCAAGGGTTTCAACATACATGATCCGATAAAATCAGTATAGCATTTGGTTGATTCATACCGCAAGAAACTAATATCTGATATAAATATACCCAACTCATCAATAGTCATAAGAGACGAACAACCGACATTAATGAAAGAAAAGTTCGCTTCTGTGCACCCTAATGAGTATATCCCAAATCTGTTTGACGACAACAAAGAAACAACTTCCCATTCGGTATATTGCACAAATGCGATAGATTACCAATACGCAACAGGTCCTGGAGGATACGTGCGACTGTCTGGACCCGTATTGATGATTCTTGCACAAGTGGCCTTCACCATCATGGTGGTCTTCGTAAAGATAGCCCGGCAAGAACTCAGTACCTTTGAGGTTGCATTGTGGCGCTCCCTCACGGCCATCCCAATCTTAATGCTAATGTATCGCAAGGTATCCTGGCACATCCAGGATAAGACAACCATTTTATTGAGAGTGATACTTGGGTTTGGTGCCTTGTGCTCATTCTTTACGGCTGCCAAAGGGTTATCGGTTGCAGACTTGTCATTGATCTCCAAAATTCAACCAGTTTTGGTTGCCATTGTCGCCCCACTTTTACTCGGTGGTTCTGAGAAAGTACCACGAAAGATGTGGGGATTGATTGGAATGGCGTTGATTGGATGTGTGGTGTTGTTGGCTCCCTCTCTTGAGGTGGGCTCTAAATATGGATTGTACGCTGTAGCGGCAGCCATTTTTTCCGCGAATGCACACACACTGTTGAGGAAGTTGCGAACAGAGCACCCTGGCATCATCGTACTGTGGTTTCAATGTGGAAGCGGAGTCTTGGCGGTGATGGCCTGTCTACTAACACTGGGGACAATCCCCTTACCGCCCAAGCACCTCTGGATGCCACTGGTTGGTGTTGGGTTAATGGCTACCCTTGGACAACTGTTGATGACCCTTGCCTACAAACGAGCAAAGGCAGCGACGGTAGCAACAGCATCCTATGCAGGTCCACTCGTGGCAGTGGTTGCTGATATTGTAGCATTTACAGTCTATCCAACATGGAATGTGTATGTTGGTGGTTCCATTGTGGTTCTTTCAGGCGTCTTGTTATTGAGGCAAACCCGGAACGAAAATGTTTAAAAGGGAAGTCGATTTGTCAAACAATACACCTTCGCGCTGGTTGATTCTTTTCACAAGTTGATGTACCCTTTAACCATACTTTGTGTTGAATTAAAATCAGACCAACGAGTAATACATCCCAACACCCCACAAAATGTCTGCACAACCAGTAAACTGGACCGATGTAAAATTCAAAAAGGGCATTGCCCAAGGTACCAAAAGAGTTCATAGAAAACGAAATAGAGACAACAACCTGTCAAGTTAGATTCTATGTGGACAAATCTGGTGTTGTAAAGGATATCGAAATCTACAAATGTCCTGAAGGCTTACATGAAAGTGTGCGGACCGCTTCTTAACAGTGGCAGTTTGAGCCATTCGAAACATACAAAAACAACCCTTCACTGTATTTTCAATTTGTGATCAATATGAGATTCCAACCCTAGTTGGTCAATCCTCTTGCTCTTCAGCAGTCCCTTTTCGAGCACTGTCTTTGTCTGTTGAATCCACAACGTCATAATTGCTCATCAGCCACAGTGGCACATACAACAACAGCATCAATCCTCCCAGTGGAACGGTGTACTCAGCATAAGTCGGGACTTGAGACCAAAAGCACCCAGAAGACTCAGTGCACGAAGATCCACCATTTTTGGCAAGCATTGTGCCGATGTTTCCGATTAGCAATGGGGAGAGCATCAATAGAACGATGCCAAAGCAACCGATGGCAAATCGATCGTTGCTCTGCTTTACTTTGTAGGTGAACAGTTCCAACTCAGACTCCTGTTGTTGATGTGACAGTGAAAAATCAATTGTAATACGTGTTTGTGATGTACATAAACACAAACAAGTCCACCAAAGCCGCCCCCAAAAGATACCATCTCCCCATCCCTTCTGACTCTTTTCGGAAAAAGCCAACAGCGAAAAACAGCAAACTCAGACCGTACAACAAGACGGCCAACGTGAAGGAAGGACCCACCAGATAAATCCACTCAATGATTCCAGTGAGGACGTTCGTAGCAGTAAATTCACTGTCCAAGATGCTATTTAATACGGCAAAAAAATACACTTGAAATGCAACTGAACATGTGAGAAGTCCAATCGACACTTGCAGAAATATGGGACGTTTGATGGATTCAACAGATTCTGACATGAGACTCCCCTGTCGATGCAATGTAGGATGTTCGAACCATAAAGTCAGATATATTTTTATATCTATTGAATCAGTCACATTGTCAAACCAACATCAGCAAGAATCAAGTGTTTGGGGTCTTCAGTATACAATGTCTAAAAAATGTCAAATTATATATAACAACTGTTATTTATTGTCAGTTGGGCTACTGGTGAATCGCTAACCCAAGGAGCAAGCATGAAACCAACTCTACTATTGACACTTTTTTGTTGTGCCTGTAGCACAGCCATTGTTGAAACCAAAACCATCGAAGACGATGTAGAGACCACTGAGTCTACAGACACAGTGGAGAATCAATCAGAATCCAGCGACACCAGTGAATCCACAGACCTTGACGATACGGCCGAGCCATCAGAAGAAATAGAAGACGACACACCAGAAGAAGAGTATACGAGTGGTTCAGGTGTATACACTTTAGAAAGTGATGTCTGGTTTGTCATAGGAGCAACAATGCTAGAAGATAGTTGCAACTGGAATGTTCCCCTGAGAGACTTCTTTGGTATTGGCTCTGATGCCCTACTCCCAACAGATTTTACTGTAGAGGGGTATGAAGGATACTTTTCAATTGAGGCAAATGACTTTGGAGCTGTCGGTCCTATCAACTGTTCATTTGAAGAAGATGACTTTGAATGTGAAACCCAAACTGTCACTCCACTCGATTTTGATTTGGGAACCTACGGCTGGACCTACGCCATTGACTTCACAGGTTCTGCACTGAATGAGCAAGAACTTACCGGCGTTGCTGAGATCCGTTTTCCGACCATTTCTGATTGGCTGGTTCCCGTTTTCCAATCCATCGGGGTTGACCATACACAATGTGTTCAACGGTTTGAGTTGACCATCGCAATAGACTAAACTTTCTTGTTCCCATCTTCCGCTCTTGTCATTGTTAGAAGATGGTATGTACTTTTTGACGTCTCACAGACAATACAAGTCTCTACAAAACCTACTAGAAATGGTTGATGTGTCAGATGGTAACCCCAAATAGGTAAGGCATAGAAAAAATTCATGTTGATCAATGCTCTTTGCACAGAGAGTGAATACAGGATCTTGAACCTCTTCAAACAACAAGCAAACATCACCAGTGAGTCAAGGAATCTTGAAATTATGCGCTTCAATGTTCTGAAACCACTGATGATTCAGATTCTATAGCGAGATCACTGTGCTCATGGACAAGTCCAATGCCTAAATATACCTACCAAGTTCTATTAATGACCCTAGCTTGCACAGACCCTGTTCAATCCGAAAAGTCGATTGCCAAATTCTGCGATGGAAATACACAGGTTTTGTACGACCCTTTGAACATCGACGAGTTGACTGCGTTCCCTGACGACTGGTACACTAGACCAGATGACACAAGTCCCACTGGTCTTCGTGTCGACCTATCATTGGAAAAAGCGCCATGGACAGAAAACATTGCCCCCATTTTCAACCCTGCAATCGAAGATGCCTCAACACGGTCGGGATTTGCCCGTTTGGGAGCGGCTGTGATTCGCTTTACTCAACCGATTCAGTACAACACAATCAGTGCAGAAGAGTCCTTGGTACATGAAGGTCTACAGTGGCTGGATATGAGCGTATCTCCACCAGAAAGAGTCGCATACACCACGTCTCTGGGCGAAAATCACCGTCAGTTGATTGTAAAGCCTGTTAAGCCCTTGCGACCAGGTGCCCAGCACGTCATTCTTGTCACCAATGACCTAAAAGATGTACACGACAACTGTATTGCCCCTGCTCCGCTCGTGCAGTCAATGCTGACTGATTCAGCACCCGAAGGATTTGTGAAGCATGGAGAAAAACTACAGGAAGTACTCAACACGCTGAATATGGACCCCAGTTTGCTAAGCCACTTGTTGACCTTTACCACACAAGATGACTTGGGATTGTTTCATGAAGTTGCAAAGAACATTGAAGACAACACCTATGAATGGCATACCCCATTGGACTGCGCTGAAGATCTATGCCAAGGCGAGTTCCTTTCATATGACTATCGAAGAGAGGGAGCCATCGACTCTACTGAACCCACAGATGAGTGGTCCCTCCCTGTCTTTGCTTGGTTTCCACCGGACATTGAACCACCCTATCCCGTCGTCATTTATGGACACGGTTTGAATACCAGAGCCCAAACCGCAAGCCGAGTCGCGGATATTGTAAATCCGTTGGGGTTTGCCGTTTTTTCAATCGATGCCTTGCACCATGGCCAGCACCCCACCGCCAATCCGGATAGTACGCTTCCAGCATTGACATTTTTGGGTCTCAATCTGTCAGACGTTGTCTTCGATTCGAAGGCATTGCGGGGCAACTTCGACCAAAGCGCTGCCGATAGACTACAACTCATTCAACTGTTGAAACAGAATCCTGACCTAGATGGCGACGGCATCATCGATATCGATACAGAACACTTGGTGTATTACGGAATCAGTTTGGGTGGACTGATGGGGTCACAACTGATGGCAAACAGTCCCTTTAAAGCCGGCATCTTGGCTGAGGGAGGCGGTGATTTACCCGTATTCACAACGGACACCACCACAGTCGATGCCCTCGATGATTTACTAGAGTTCATTGTTGGTCCACCTGAAGTTTTTGATAGATTACTCCCAGTCTTTCAAACAGCAGTGGACTCAGCAGACCCTGCCATATGGGCCACCCACGTTCTCAGAGACCGACTAGATGATGCCCCAATACCCGATGTACTGTTTCCAGTGTGTGTCGAAGATGACACAGTGCCGCCAGCAACCGCGAAAGCACTGGCTCATGGACTCAACATCCCTCACCTTGCCCCTGTCCTCGATCCAGTCGACATGTTGGATGTACAGTACGGTCCAATCAGTGAGAATCTACCAAATGGAGGCACGGGCGCATACTTTCAATTTGACCGTGTCACAGTGAACGACACGGTTGTTCCAGCAGATCATGGCAATCTACCGAACAGTCCTGAAGCAATTTGGATGATACAGCATTTCTTAAACACTCACCTCAGTGGTCAGACAGAGATTGTGGAACCCTATACTGTCTTGGGTACCCCTCCCTTAGAATGAGTGCGAAGTTTCTGCCAAATTTACGTTCAACGAGCTGTGCCCTCTATCTCTTCTGATATACTGAATGTATGAAACCCATTGATGTTGCCATAGTTGTCACCTTTGCATCGGAATGTCGAAACAATCAAGACAATACTGAGGACAGTGGTGCTGAGGAGGTTGCGGTGTCTTATGATGCCGGAACTGGGTCCGCCGACGGTGGATGCGAGCAAAGTTACCTATCGAACAACATGGGGGTATATGATCCGTACCCAGGCAACAACACCGATTACGCCATGATGAGTGTCGCGGATTTACCCAATGCTTTTCTTGGTGAAGACTTCGAATCGTATGGGCACAATGATGTGGTTGCATCTCCTTCTATGAATGTTCCCCATATTGATGTAACGGCAGGGGTCCTTTCAGCCAAGCATCTCAATGGCTCACAAGTCTGGAAGCGAGGATTTACGGACAGTCCAGTTTTTAGAATGCTGGCGATAGGAACCTACGATGGATTGCCCATTCGGTATCAAGACGGGACGGCTGCAATTCGAGTATACTTTGATGCAGTCCACAGCAATGCCCCATTTTTCCACGGCGCACACATCTTTCAACGCTATCAAACAGAGTATGATTTGTACGTCGCGTCTCTACG